>NZ_JBEXVF010000109.1:0-24580 GCF_040629235.1 Amycolatopsis sp. NPDC005961
GGGTGCTCTTCGCGGTGGACCTCGAAGTCGTGCGCTCGATGCCGGGCGCGGGGGTGCCGGTGCACACCCTCCGCCTGCGGCCCTGCCATCCGGATTCCGCGCAGCACTCCAGCCCAGGTCCGGCGAGACCCAGGTCGGCGACCGCGCGTTGTCGGTGACTGCGGCGTCCCCAGTACACCCTCCGCCTGCGGCCCCGGATCCCGTGCGGCACCCCGGTCCCGGGTCGACGTGCCGCCCGGAACCGGCGACCGAGGTCGGCGACCACAGCTCACCGAAACCGCGGCGGGCCGGTGCGCACCCTCCGCCTACGGTCCCCGCCACCCGGATCCGTGCCGCACCCCAGTCCCGCTCCGGCGAGACCCCCGTCGGCGACCACGGCTCCTCGATAACCGCGGCATCTCCGGCACACCCACCGCCGGCAACCGACTGATCCGCGACCCCACCGCCGACGGCGCCCGAGCCAAGCTGCCCGGCCCCACCGAAACCCCAGGACCTCGTCGACCTCCCGCCCGATCGGGTGACCCGATCCGGTGACCGGCGGGAACTCCGGCCCGCCGGTGGTCGTTGATCCGGTGGAGCGCAGTAACCTGGTGCTCGAAAACGTCCGACGACAGCTTGAGGCTTCAGTGACCACCGATCCGGCGGCCGAGGACCTGCGGGAGGCGGCCGACGAGCTCGCCGTCGCCGGGCAGCTCCCGCGTTTCCTGCTGATGTACAAGTTCGCCATCGAAGAGCTGATGACGAAACTGCGGATCCTCAGCGAGGAGTTCGACTTCGTCCACCGCCACGACCCGATCGAGCACATCACGAGCCGGGTGAAGCGGCCGGAGGCGATCAAGGAAAAGGTCCACCGCCGCGGCCTCGGCGACGACTGGATCGCCGCCGCGCACGTCCTCGACGACATCGCCGGCATCCGGGTCGTCTGCCCGTTCGTCTCCGACGTCCACCAGGTCGCCCGCATGCTCACCGCGCAGGACGACGTCGAGCTGTTGCGCACCAAGGACTACATCGCCAAGCCGAAGGCCAACGGCTACCGCAGCCTGCACCTGATCGTCCGGATCCCGGTGTTCCTGTCCGACCGGGTCGAGAAGGTCAAGGTCGAGGTCCAGCTGCGCACCATCGCCATGGACTTCTGGGCCGCGGTCGAGCACAAGCTCTCGTACAAGTACGCCGACAGCGTCCCGGACGACTTCGCGGGCGAGCTGGCCGCCGCGGCCAGGACGGCGGCCGACCTCGACGCCCGGATGGCCGCCCTGCACGAGCGGATCCGCTGAGTCACGGCGCGAGCGCGTCGAGCAGGATCCCCAGCCCGAACTCGAACTCCGCTTCGTGGTCGCACACCGCGAGGTAGGGCGCCGCCGCGACCACGGCGGGCAGTCCGGACGCCGAGAGGTCCGCGAGCCGACCTTCGTCGGCGGCACCGCTGAACGTCGGGGCCGCGTCGACCTCCCGCATCAGCGTCCCGATCAGGAACGCCAGCACCGCCCGCAGCCCGTGCACCGCGCGGTCCGGCGGGTAGCCCGCCGCGAGCAGCGGGCCGAGCACGGCCTCCACCGGGGCGAGCGCCGTCATCGACGCCAGCCGGCGGGTCAGCACGAGCGGCGCCGCGCGCGGGTGGCCGAGCATCGCGGCCCGGAACCCGTGCGCCAGCGCGGACATCGTCTCCCGCAGGCCCGCTCCCGCGACCGGCGAGGGGATCGTGGCCAGCAGCACCTCGGCGACCCCGTCGAGCAGGGCGTCCTTGCCGTCGACGTGGTTGTACAGGCTCATCGGGTCGACGCCGAGCCGGTGCGCGAGCTTCCGCATGCTGACCGCGGCCAAGCCCTCTTCGTCGATGAGCGCGAGCGCCTCGCGAAGGATCCGCGCGCGCGACAAGACGTCCGCGTCCCTGGGGGGACGGCCCCGCCGGGTCGTCACGGGGCGAGCACCGCCGGCAGGCTTTCGTAGCCGCGCAGGATGCGCGTCTCCCGGCGCCGGCCCCCGGGCAGCACGCGCAGGCCGGGGAACCGGTCGAAGATCGTGCGCAACCCGATCTCGCCCTCCATGCGCGCCAGCGACGCGCCCAGGCAGTGGTGGCGTCCCGCGCCGAACGCCACGTGGTCGCGCGCGCCCTCGCGCGTGACGTCGAAGGTGCCCGGATCGGCGAACACCGCCGGGTCGCGGTTCGCGCCGGCCAGCACCGTCGTCACCAGCGCCCCGCGCGGCACGGGCACCCCGGCGACCTCGGTGGCCCGCGTCGCCACCCGGCCGGTCAGCAGCACCGGCGGGTCGTACCGCAGGACCTCCTCGACGGCGTTGCCCCACAGCTGCGGCCGCTCGCGCAGCACGGCGAGCTGCCCGGGGTCGTCCGCGAGCAGGGCGATCCCGCTGCCGAGCAGGTTGACCGTCGTCTCGAAGCCGGCCGCCAGCACCAGGCCCGCGGTGGACTTCAGCTCGGTCTCGGTGAGGCCGACGCCGTCGTCCCGGGCCGCGACGAGCTTGCTGAACAGGTCCTTGCCGGGGTTCCGGCGCAGGTGGTCGAGGTGCTCGCCGAGCCAGGCGTCGAACTCGCCCAGCGCCGTCTCGACGTCGCGGAACGTGCGCCAGCCCAGGCCGAGGTCGAGGCTGGGGGCGGCCGCCGCGCCCAGCGACAGCACCTTGCCGAGATCGGACGGCGGGACGCCGAGGATCTCGCTGATGACGGTCACCGGGAGCAGGCCGCAGTAGGACTCGACGAGGTCGAGCGGCCGGCCGGGGTCGAGGCCGTCGAGCAGGCCGTCGGCGATCTCCTGGACCCGCCCGCGCAGCTGCTCGACGGCGCGCGCGGTGAACACGCCGGTGACCAGCTTGCGGTAACGCGTGTGCTCGGGTGGGTTGACCGCCAGCAGCGACGGCGGCCGCACCGGGTGCAGGTGCTCGCCGGCCGACCACTCGACCAGCCGCCCGAGCGGCGAGCCGTCGGCGCCGATGACGCCGACGCGGAAGTCGTCGCTGGAGAGCACCTCCCGGACCGCGGCGTGCGTGGTGGTCATCCAGCCGAAGCGGGTGCGGGCGAGCGGACCGGCGGCGCGGATCTCCTCGAACAGCCCGGTCAGGTCGCGCCCGCCGGCCGCGGCGACGACCATCCGCCCCTGGAGGTCGCCGCGCCGGGCTTCGCGGCGCAGCACGGTCCGGGGGAGCGCGTGGCCGAGCCCCCACCTGATCACCGGCTTGGCGCGGGCGAGGGTTCCTTCGAGCACGGCGTCCCCTTCCATCGGCGTGCCTACAGTGTAGGTTATCGTCGATTACCTACGTCGTAGATTTAAGGAGCGCGATGAGCGAGTTCGACATCCCCGCACCCGAAGTCCTGGCGGCGCGGCAGAAGCTGGTGCTCGACCACTTCCGCGACGAGGTCGCCCAGGACTGGGACGCCACGCTCTCGACGTTCCCGCACCCGCACTACGAGGTGGTCGCGACGATGACCGTCCACGACGGCGACGGTGCCGTCCGCGGCTACTACCAGGACACCCGCACCGCGTTCCCCGACCAGCACCACGAGCTGATCGCGCTGCGGCACAGCGCCGACGCGGTCGTCGTCGAGTTCTGGCTGCTGGGCACGCACCTCGGCCCGCTCGGCGCGATCCCGGCGACCGGGTCCCGCTTCCGCGTCCGCATGACGGCGTACTTCGTGTTCGACGCCGACGAGAAGCTGGTGTGCGAGCGCATCTACTTCGACACGCTCTCGATGCTCAAGCAGCTGATCGGCGGGGTGGACAAGAGGAACCCGAAGAACTGGCCGCTGCTGCTGCGGGTGGCACGCGGCTTCCTCGCGATGGCGGGGGAGGAGCCGGACCCGCGGCTGGTGCACACCGCGGAGCCCGACCTCCGTCCCGTCTGACGCGTCAGTCGCAGGTCCACCGCAGGGCGGCCGGCGCGTTGCTGGTGTTGCCGAAGATCACGCCGTCGTCGCCGATGACGAACACGTCCGCGTCGCCGCCGTCGGGGAACGGGAGCCGGCCCAGCAGCCGGGTGTCCTGCCAGACCGCGGCCGGTCCGATCAGGTTGGTCAGGCTGCCCGCGATCAGCCCGTGCTTGTTGGTCGCTTCCGCCGTCCCGCCCTGCTCGAGGGGACGCGGGTCGGCGGGGCCGTGCCACGCCAAGGCGCGCGAAGCCGGCCACGAGTCGATCGCCGTGCCGACCACGACGCCGTTCCGGATCTGACGGATCAGCACGGGACGGTCTTCGCCGGTCAGCGGGGTGACGACGCCGGCCCGCCAGAGCCCGCCGAGCTGGTTGTCCGGGGCGCGGAGCAGCACCGTGCCGTCGTCGTCGAGGTCCAGCCCGAACCGGTCGGGGATGTCGATGATGCGCGGTCCCGCGGCCAGGACCGACCAGAGGACGCTCACCCGGTGACCGTCCTTGAGATCGGTGGCGGACGCGAGGACGTCGCCCCGGTCGTTGAGCCCGACGGCCGATTCGAGCTGGTAGCCGGGCGGGTCGGGCAGGCGCGTGAGCGTGCCCGGGCCGAGGTGACCGCCGCTGAACAGGTAGACGCCCCATCCGGCGGACGGCGAGCCACCGTCCAGCAGCACCGTTCCCGCGGAGTTCTCGTCGGCGACGCTCGGGTAGACAAACTTCGCGAGCGCGTCCGGGATGTCGGGCTTGCCGCCGGTCCAGAGCACCACCCGGCTCATGTTGACGCTCCGGTCGGAGACCGTGCCGGAGTAGCTGCCGTGGCTGTCGGTCCCCCTGATGTCGACGTCGGCGGCGAGGTAGCCGTCGGGCGCCGCGATGCTGTGCGCCGTCCAGGTGCACGCGTCGGCCGCGGTCGCGGCCGGTGCGGTGACGGCGGTGCCCAGTGCGAGTGCCGCGAACGTGAGCGCGGCAGCACGTCGGAACATGCGAATTCCCCCTCGGAATCGGTCAGCGCAGGCTTCACGCCCGACCGCGCCCGCGGGTTGGGCCGCGTTACCCGTTCGGCCCAGTCACCGACGCGACGTTGACCACGACGATCACCCCGATCGCCACCCACGAAAGCACGTCGAGACGCTGGCCGAGCACCACCCAGCCGACCAGCGCCGCCAGGACCGGGTTCACGCTCATCACCGTCCCGAACACCGACGCCGGGACCCGCCGCAGCGTCAGCAGGTCGGCCAGCATCGGCACGGCCGACGACAGGACACCGGCGGTCACCGCGGCCAGGACCGCGCCGAGCTCGGGTCGGTGCGCGATCATCGCCCAGACGCCGACCGGCACGTACGCCAGCCCGGACGCGCCCGCGGCCGCCGCCGAGCCCGCGATGCCGGGGATGCGGGCGCCCACCGCGCGGTTGAGCAGGATGTAGGCCGCCCAGCACGCGGCCGCCAGCAGCGCCAGGCCGATGCCGAGGTAGTCGGTGCTCGGCCGCGGCCGGACCAGGACCACGACGGCCGCCGCCGCGACCAGCGCGCACACCAGGTCGCCCCGCCGTCGTGACCCGGCGAGGGCGACGGCCAGCGGGCCGAGGAACTCCAGCGTGACGGCCAGTCCGAGGCCGACGCGGTCGACCGCGCTGTAGAGCGAGAGGTTCATCGTCCCGAACACCAGCGCCAGGGCCAGGACCAGCCGCCACTGGGCGGCGGTGAACCCGCGCAGCCGCGGCCGCGCGGTCGCGAGCAGCACCACGGCCGCGACCCACTGGCGGACGGCCACGACCCCGGCCGGCCCGAGCTGCGGGAAGGCCAGGGCCGCGACCGACGCCCCGACCTGGTTGGACAGCCCGCTGCCCGTCATCAGCGCCGCTCCGCGCCAGCGCCCCGCGCCCGTGCTCGTCATGCCCCGACTATCACGGGCGCTGACGCATACGCAAAATGCATCCGACACGCCACCTATACGCTGAGCGCATGGATGCCGAGTCCGCTCTGGAGCTGCGCCACCTGCGGCACTTCGTTGCGGTGGTGGACGCCGGGAGCTTCACCGACGCCGCGCTGGAGCTGGGTGTCTCCCAGGCGACGGTGTCACGGACGCTGCTCGCGCTCGAGCGGGTCCTCGGCGTCCGGCTGCTGCACCGCACGAGCCGGACCGTCGAGCCGACCACGGCCGGCGTCACCGTCCTCGCCCGGGCGCGGGTCCTGCTGGCCGACGCCGGGACGCTCGTCCACGAGGTCACGACCGGCCACACCCGGCTCCGGCTCGGGCACGCCTGGTCGGCGGTGGGCCGGCACACCGCGGAGTTCCAGCGGCGCTGGCACGACCGGCACCCCGACGTCGAACTCCAGCTGGTGCGGACCAACACGGCGACCGGCGGCCTGGCCGAGGGGCGCTGTGACCTGGCCGTCGTCCGCACCGCCGTCGACACCCGCCGCTACGCCCACACGGTCGTCGGCCACGAACGCCGGTGCGTCGCCCTCGCCTCGGACGACCCGTGGGCGCGGCGCCGCGTGATCCCGTTCGCCGAGCTGGGCGGCCGCACGCTCGTCGTCGACCGGCGCACCGGCACCACGTCCCCGGACCTGTGGCCCGAAGGCGCGCGGCCGGCGGTGGAGTACACCCACGACATCGACGACTGGCTGGCGGCCATCGCGACCGGGCGCTGCGTCGGCGTCACGCCCGAGGCGACCGCGGCGCAGTACCGGCGCGACGGCATCCGCTACCGGCCGCTGCGCGACGCCGGCCGCATCCCGGTCCGGCTCATCTGGCGCCACCGCGACGCGCACCCGGCGACGCACCTGGCCGCCGCCCTGCTGACCGAGCTCTACCGAGCCTGACTTCGCGCCGGAGCGAGCAGCACACCCAGCGCGATCAGCTCGGTCAGCGCCATCCCGCGTTCGACCAGGCCGAGCGGGATGAGCGTCCACCAGCGGCCGCCGTCGGCCGCCGCGACCACCACGGCTCCCAGGATCACCGCGAACCAGGCCAGCGACGCGACCGCGAGCACGCGGGCGAGCCACCGGCGGCCGGGGGAGCCCGGGAACGCCGTGCGCGCCGCGACCAGCACCGCCAGGGGGAGGGCCACGAAGGCCACGACGCTCGCGATCCGGTGCAGCGTGCCGCCGAAGTCCGAGCGCGAGACCGTCGCCCAGTCCGGCTTCGGGAAAGCGACGATGACCAGCAGTCCGACCGTCCACAGTGCACCCAGGACGGCCGCGGGCACGGGCAGCCGCCGCTGGCTGTGCAGGACGCCGAGCCCGGCCGCCGAGCCCAGCGCCACCAGGACCACCGCGAGGTCGAACACCCACTTGTGGTCCGACAGTCCGTATTCGCTGATCGTGCGGCGGGTCGCGCTGATCTGGTCGGTCGGTGGGATGACCTGCAGCAGCAGCACCAGCGCGGCACCGAGCACGAGGGCGGCGATGCCGCCCAGCGAGACGGCGAGCGACGTTCGTCGCGCAGGGACCGTGACCATGAACCGACAGTAGCCGACCGGCCGTTGAACTCCCGGTAAAGGTTCTTTCGGGCGAACCTTCGCGTGAAAACGGAGCGAGGGCTGTACGACTTACGGCGGTTACCGTAGCCGGTTTTCGTCCATTACGGTCACTCGCTACCGGTACGTCCGTGCTGTGCCGGCCTCGGTCAAGGAGGTCTTTGCCTGTGGGGAATTCACCAAGAAGACTGGTGCTGGCGGCTTCGGTCGTGGCGCTGGCGGCGGCGTTCGTCACGTTACCGGCCGGTACCGCCGGCGCGGCCCAGAACATCCTGCGTGCCGACAAGTCGGTACCACGCTCGTGCTTCGCAAAGGTGCTGCCCAAGGGCACGCCGGGCACCGATCGCCGCGAGCTCAAGTCCACTGTGGACGGATTGGTCCAGGCTCGGCTCAAGCCGGCCTCGGGCACCGAAGGCGACTGGGACGTCGCCGTGTTCGACAAGGCGACCGGTGCCGTGGTCGCCGCTTCGGCCGCGTTGCGCACTCGCGAACTCGCCGAAAGCTTCGTGAAGAAGGACCAGGAGCTCATCGTCCAGGGCTGCCGCTACGGCGGGTCGGCCGACCGGGCCCAGCTCGGCGTCGACTTCCTCGCGCTGACCCCGCAGGGCACGCCGACGACCGTGCAGAAGGCGCAGCTGGTCCGCGTCGAGACGCCGACGCGCGCCGACAAGAACAAGCTGACCGCGTCGGGCCTCGACGTCACGGAGAAGGGTGACGCGACCGGGGTCGAGGTCGTCCTCGCCGACGACGCGGACCGCCAGACGCTCAAGAACACCGGCTTCAAGTCGAAGGTCATCGAAGCCGACCTCTCGGCCAAGTCCGTGCAGGACGCGAAGACGGACCGCCAGTACGCCGCGACCACGGCCGCTTCGGCGCTGCCGTCCGGGCGCACGAGCTACCGGCACCTCTACGACTACAACTACGAGCTGAAGGAGCTGGCCCGCAAGAACCCGGGCCTGGTCTCGGCGTTCACCATGCCCGAGTCGACGTGGGAAGGCCGCGACGTCGTCGGGATCGAGATCGCCAGCGACGTCAAGAACCTCACCGACGGCAAGCCGGTCAACTTCACCATGGGCGTGCACCACGCCCGGGAGTGGCCGGCGGGCGAGCACGTCATGGAGTGGGCGTACGAGCTGATCAACGGGTACGCGCACGATCCGGCGATCCGCAGCCTCGTCGGCAAGACCCGCAACATCGTCGTGCCGATCATCAACCCGGACGGCTTCGAGATCTCCCGCGAGGCCGAGCCGAAGGGTGACTTCACCCGGTTCGACTACGAGATGAAGCGCAAGAACTGCAACGTCAACGACTCGCCGGCGCAGTACTCCACCGGAGTCTGCAAGGCCAACCCGGCCGGCCGCCTGCGCGGCACCGACCCGAACCGCAACTACGCCGGGTTCTGGGGCGGCAACGGCGCCGAGATCGCCTGGAGCGGCGACACCTTCCGCGGGTCCGCGCCGTTCAGCGAGCCCGAAGTGCGCAACGTGCGTTCGATCGTGTCCTCGCGCCAGGTGACCAACCTGATGACGATGCACACCGTCGCCGCGCTGGTGCTGCGCCCGCCGGGCGTGGCGGACGTCCGCCCGCCGCTGGAGGAGCCGGCCTACAAGGCCCTCGGCGACAAGATGGCGTCGCGCAACGGCTACACCAGTGAGCCGAGCTGGGCGCTGTACGACACCACGGGCACCACCGAGGACTGGTCGTACTGGGCCACCGGCGGTTGGGGCTTCACCATCGAGGTCGGCGGCAACGGCTTCCACGGCCCCTACGCCGACAGCGTCGTCGCGGAGTACGAAGGCCTCGCGCCGGCCGCCGGCGCGGGCAAGGGCGGTAACCGGCAGGCCTTCCTGGACCAGCTGGGCAGCGCGGCCGACCCGCAGCAGCACTCGACGCTGATCGGTTCGGCGCCGAAGGGCTACCAGCTCAAGCTGCACAAGACGTTCCAGACGCCGACGTCGCCGGTGATCCAGGCCGACGGCTCCACCAAGCCGCCGATCTACGTCACCGACGACCTGAACTCGAAGTTCACGACCACCGGCGGGCGGTTCGCCTGGTCGGTCAACCCGTCGACCCGGCCGTACGTGGCCGGCCGCTACGGGCGCGACCCGCAGGGCCCGGCGCAGCAGGGCTTCGCGGTGACCAACCCGGCCGGGGTGCCGCCGATCAACCAGAACTACCCGGCCGACCCGGCGGGTGACTCGTTCACCTTCCACGTGAACGGCCTGCCCCAGGTCGACAACGGGAAGTTCAGCGTGAACATCAACTGGGCCAGCACCGCCACCGACTGGGACCTGTTCATCTACGACGCGGCGGGCAACCTGGTCAGCTCGTCGGCGAACGGCGGCACGACGTCCGAGCACGCCGTGCTGTTCGACCCGCCGGCCGGCGACTACAAGGCCGTGGTGGTCAACTACGACCAGGCCGACCCGGCCACGGTCGACGACTGGAGCGGGGACGTGTCGTTCGCGTCGCCGATCCCGCCGACGTACGGGCCGAAGGAGGCCTACCAGCTGACCTGCACGTCGCCGAAGGGCCAGCTCGTCGGCGTGGCGGACGTGTACGCCGACCGCGGCCAGACGGTCGACGTCGGTGAGGTCTGCACCCGCTCCGCGCACGCGCAGAAGCAGCGTGCTTCGGGTGGGGTCCGGTAGGTTCGTCCGTTCGTTCGTGGAGGCCTTCTCGCTGCGGCGGGGAGGCCTTCACGGCGTTACGGCGAGAGCGACGCCGAGGACCACGAGGATCGAGCCGACCACGCGGTTCAGGGTGGGTTTCGCGTGGGCGTACCAGCGCTGGGTGGCGGGAGCGGAGAACAGCAGGGCGACGCTCAGGTGCCAGGCCGTCGAGACCACGAGGATCAGCGCGACGGCCGCGGCTTTGACGGCGGTGGGTTCGGTCGGCGGGAGCGTCGCGGTGAGGACGCTGCCGAAGAACGCGGCGGCTTTCGGGTTGGTCAGGTTGCTGAGCACGCCTCGGCGGAAGTGGCCCGGTGCGGCATCGCCGTCGAGCGCCGCGGCCCGGGTGGAGGGGGACTCCTCACCTCGGTCCGGTGTCTTCGATCGGCGAGCTTGCCACCACAGTCGCACACCGAGCCAGGCGAGATAGCCACCGCAGACGACGCGTAGGGCGGCGGCCAGCCACGGGGCGCGGGCGAGGACGCCGCCGAGCCCGAACACAGCAACGGCGGCGAGCACCCCACCGGCGGCGACCACCCCGAGCGCGACGGCCACCGCGGCCCGCCGCGTACCGGCCGCGGCAGTGTGCGCGATGAGCACGAAGTTCGGACCGGGCGAGACGGCCGCCGGGAGGTAGGCCAGCAGCACGGTACCCAGCGTGGCGGCAGGATTCACACGACCCAGCCTGACATGCCGGCCTGCCCCCGGGGCCGACGGCACCAGCTCCCACGACGCGGCCCGGCGAGCGGCATGCACCGCACCCGATGCGGCGCCGGACCTTCCACCGCGCAACCCGGCCCCTCATGCGGCAGCACGCGCGGCCCGTTCTGCGCCGCACCCTGACGCGGCTCAAGCCGCCCGGCCGCCCCCGCCGACGACCTGGTCCCGCATCGTCCGCAGTGCTGAATGGTCCACTGTGGACGGATCGGCCGCGAGCCACTCGCCGATCTCGTGCAGGAACTCCTCCGGCGTCATCGGCGCCGTCGGCAGGTCGCCCGGGTCGGCCGTGGTCAGGTCGCCGCTGCGGCTCGGGTACACGATCATCGCTCCGCGCAGCGCCACGCCCGGCAGCAGATCCCGGTACGCGGCCAGGCTCTCCGCCAGCCTGCTGCCGCCGCCGCGGAACGGGCGGCCGTTGCGCAGCAGCCTGCCGTCCTCGGCCGTCTCGTAGTGGCCGGGCAGCCACAGCTTCGACTCGATCAGCACCAGCCGCTTGCCGCACAGCACCGCGTGGTCGACGTCGGCGAACACCGATCCGGGCCACGCCAGACCGTGGAAGATCCGCGCGCCCGGGAGCCGGGTCAGGTATGTCTCGAGCAGGTCCGCGGTCAGCCGCTCGGCCAGCTCGTCGCGCTCGGTGCCGGGGGCGCCGAACACGGTGCGGCCGCCGAACTCCTCGGCGTACGCCTCGCGCGCCTTGTTCGCCCGCAGGTAGCCGCGGGCGAGGCGCTGGACGAGCAGCGCGGTGCCGGCGGTCAGCAGCAGCCAGACGATGAGCACCGGCGTGCTGAACCCCACCCCGGTGACCAGCGGCAGCAGCACCAGCACCATCCCGCCCACCGCGGCGACGACCGGCGTGTGCCCGGGCCCGCGACGGCGGCCGTGGCGCATCCGGGTGTCCTGCCCGGCGAAGTGCCACCAGTCGAGGTCTTCGGCGTCCAGGTCGGGCAGGTCGGGGACGAACCCCGGCTCGTCCCCGAAGCGCCGCCGGGGCCGCGGCCGGACCGGGACGGGGACCACCGTCGCGCCGCCGGAGTCGTACCGCGCGCGGGCGACGGGGTCGCCGAGGACCTCGTACGCCTCGCGGAGCAGCCGGAACGTGCCGACCGTCCCGCCGCCGTCGGGGTGCATGGTCTTCGCCAGCCGGCGGTAGGCCGTCTTGACGTCGGCCGCCGTGGCGTTCCGGCGGATGCCGAGCACCTCGTAGTAGTCGACCTCGGGCACGCGGGCGTTCACCTCCGGATGGCTGCGCGAAGACTTTATGGGACCGGGATTCCGGGTCGTGCACCGGCTCCGCGGCGCGTCGGGGTAATGCTCCTCCGGCGCAGGTCAGTGCGGGGTCAGGACTTCTGCCGACGGCGGCGCCCGGTCCGCCGGCGCGTGACGAGACCCCAGATGGGGGTTCCGGCGCGTTTGCCGTGGTCCGCAAGTGTCCATTGAGGACTTCGTGTCACCCGGAAGTGTTGCCACGGCGCGAATCAGCCGGGCGATGGTGACTTTTCGTAGCCGGGAATCACTCGAAGAGACGCGAACACATGTTCGAATCCGTGGCTAGGATGGAGCCATGCCCCCGGCATCCCCCAGACGTGACGGGCCCACCGCCACCCCACCTCGGCAGCGGGCCCGTCACCCCCGTCACCGCTCGCGCAGCAGGAAGCGCTGCAGCTTCCCGCTCGCGTTGCGCGGCAATGCGTCGAGGAACCGCACCCGGCGCGGGTACTTGTACGGCGCCGCAACGGCTTTGGCGTGCTCTTGCAAGGCCTGCGCGAGGGCCGGGCCCGGGGTGGCTCCCGGTCGCGGCACGACGAAGGCCGTCACGACCGCGCCCCGGTCCGGGTCGGGCGTGCCGACCACCGCGCACTCGTCGACGTCCGGGTGGCTCAGCAGCACTTCTTCGACTTCGGGAGCCGCGATGTTGTAGCCGGAGGAGACGATCATGTCGTCGCTGCGCGCCACGAACCGGAAATAGCCGTCGGGTTCGCGGACGTAGGTGTCACCGGTGATGTTCCAGCCGTCGCGCACGTAGCCGGCCTGCCGCGGGTCCTCGAGGTAGCGGCAGCCGGTGGGGCCCCGCACGGCGAGCAGCCCGGGCGTGCCGTCGGGCACGGGCGTGCCGTCGGCGTCCAGGACGGCGGCGCGGAAGCCGGGGACGACGGTGCCGGTCGTGCCGGGGCGGGCGGCGTCGTCGGCCGCGGAGATGAAGACGTGCAGCATCTCCGTGCTGCCGATGCCGTCGATGAGCGGGCGGCCGACGAGGTCGCGGTACTGCTCGGCCACGGCGGCGGGCAGGGCTTCGCCGGCGGAGACGGCGCGGCGCACCCCCTTGAGCAGCGGGCCGTCGCCGGAGCCGAGGATCGCGCGGTAGGCGGTCGGCGCCGTGAACAGCACCGTCACCGACCGCTCGGCGACGATCGAGGCCAGTTCCTGGGGGGTGGCGCGTTCCAGCAGGAGCACGGACGCGCCGGCGTGCAGCGGGAAGACGAGGAGGCCGCCGAGGCCGAAGGTGAACGCGAGGGGAGGGGTGCCGCAGAAGAGGTCGTCCGCGGTGGGCCGCAGGACGTGCCTCGAGAACGTGTCGGCGATGGCGAGCAGGTCGCGGTGGAAGTGCATCGTCGCCTTGGGTGTCCCGGTGGTGCCGGAGGTGAAGGCGAGCAGCGCGACGTCGTCGGCGGCGGTCGGCACGTCGTCGAAGGTCGCCGGGTGCCGGGCGCAGCGTGCGGCGAGCTCGGCGCCGTAGGAGACGACGGGCAGGCCGGGCGGCAGCTCGTCGAGCAGGTGCTCGTCGCACAAGGCGACGGCCGGCCGCGCCCGGTCGGCGATCTTGTCGAGCTCGTGACGGCGCAGCATCGGCATGGTCGAGACGGCGACGGCGCCGGCCTTGAGCACGCCCAGCCAGCAGGCCGCCAGCCAGGGCGTGTTGGTGCCGCGCAGCAGCACGCGATTTCCGGGCACCACGCCGAGTTCGCCGGTGAGGACGTGGGCGATCCGGTTGGCCCGCGCGAGCACCTCGCCGTAGGTCCAGCTGTCCTCGAGGGAGCGCAGGCAGGGCCGATCGGCGCCGAAACGCTCCACGGCGCTGTCGAGCAGGGCGGTGGCGGCGTTGAGGCGGTCGGGGTAGGCCAGCTCGGGCAGGTCGAAGACGAGCCGCGGCCACTGCTCGGCGGGCGGCAGCCGGTCGCGGCAGAACGAGTCGGTGTGAGCGCTGGGAGTAAGCCTCATCGCAGCTCCTCGGATCGACCTGGACCACGAGAAACGTAGCACTCGTTGCGACCGTCGAGAAGACGCTATGTCGCACCGATGACGGCGGCAACGAAAAAGCGATATCGCTCCGTCGACCGGGGGCAGCGCAGAGTGACGGCCGCCACGGTCTACGCGGGCGGCGCCACCGTGGCGTCCGGCTGGTTCGCGCGGCGCAGGGCGTCGGCGACGAACCCGTTCGCCTTCAGCTCCTCGACCAGCTCGCGCAGGAAGGCGACCGTCTCGGGGCGCCGGGCCGGCGTGGTCCCGACGGCCTGCCGGATCTGCATGAACCGCTCGGGAATCACCCGCGTCCCGGGGTGTGAGGAGACGTACGAGGTCATCGGCTGCCGGATCCCGGCCGCCACCTCCAGCCCCTGCGACTCGAACGCCGCCACCCCGTCCGAGCCGCGCACGATCGTCGCCCGGGAAAGCGTCCGGGTCAGGTAGAGGTCGTACGCCGACCCCTCCTTGACACCGATCCGGACGCCCGGCCGGTCGACGTCCTCGGGAGCGTTGAACGGCGACTCCGAGGGGACCACGTACACGCCCTCGATGACGACGTACGGCGCCGTGAAGGCCACCGAAGCCGCGCGCGCCGGCTCGATCGCCAGGAAGCAGAGGTCCGCCGCGTCCGAGGTCAGCGCCTCGAACGACTTCCGGGCCGCGTCGAAGCAGACGAACTCCACCGGCACGTCCAGCCGTGCGGCGACCTCGCGCGCGAGGTCGACGGTGACCCCGCCGGGCGCGTCGGGCGTCCCGTGGGCGAGCACCGGGTTCCCGAGGTTGACGGCGGCGCGCAGCACACCGGTGGGCGCGAGGTCGGCGGAAAGATCTCCCATGACCGGCGAGGGTAACGGCGAGAGCGGCCGGAAAAGGCGGGAATGTCGTTCACGCCACCGGCGGCCGGTCCGCCGTGGTCAGCTCGAAGACCGTGTCCTGGTGGTAGACCTCGCCCGGCCGGAGCACCGTGCTCGGGAAGTCCGGCCGGTTCGGCGAATCCGGGAAGTGCTGGGCCTCCAGCGCGAACCCCGCGCCGGGACGGCCGAGGTAGTTGCCCGAATAGAACTGCAGGCCCGGTTCGGTCGTCCACATCGTCAGCAACCGGCCGGACGTCGGCTCCCAGGCCCGGGCGGCGAACGGTGCGCCGTCGTCGAGGACCCAGTTGTGGTCGTAGCCGCGCCCGATCGCCAGCTGGGGGTCCGGGTCGCCGAGGCGGGCGCCGATCGTCGTCGCCCGGCGGAAGTCGAACGGCGTGCCCTCGACCGGCGTCGGATCGCCCACCGGGATCAGGTTCTCGTCGGTGGGGCAGAACGAGCCGGCGGCGATCGCCAGCGAGTGGTCGTACACGTCACCGCCGCCGGCCAGGTTCCAGTACGTGTGGTTGGTCAGGTTGACGACCGTCGGTGCGTCCGTGGTCGCGCGGTAGGTGATGCGCAGCCGCGGGTCGAGGCGGTACGTCACCTCGACCGCGAGCCGGCCGGGGTAGCCCTGGTCGCCGTCCGGGCTGACCAGCGTCAGCCGCAGGCCGCCGGGGACCGGGCTCGCGGACCACACCCGCGTGTCGAACCCGGCCGGGCCGCCGTGCAGGCTGTTCTTCCCGTCGTTCACCGGAACCCGGTGCAGGACACCGTCGAGGGCGAACGCGCCGCCGGCGATCCGGTTGGCGAACCGGCCGATCACCGCGCCCAGGAACACCCGCGCGGCGCCCGGCTGGTTGTTCGCGAAGTACCCGTCGAGGTCCGGATAGCCCAGGATGACGTCGGCCCGCCGCCCGGACAGGTCCGGGGCTTCCACGGACTGGATGACGCCGCCGTAGTCGAGCACGCGGACCGTGGGCCCGTCGGGCCGGGACAGCGTGTACCGGTGGACGTCGGTTTCGCCGGCGCGGCCGAAGAACTCCCGCGTGAGTTCGGTAAGCGTCATCGACGGGCCTCCCCAGCACTGTTAGCGCTAACAGCATGGAGGACGCCGCACCGCGCGGTCAAGGGTCACTGCTCGCCCGGCGGCGGCGTGCCCAGCAACTGGTGCGCCCGCAGGGTCATCTGGATCTCCAGGCGCTGCGCCGGATCCGTCAGCCGGTCGCCGAAGAGGTCGCTCAGCTGGCTCACGCGGTAGCGCACCGTCTGCGGGTGGACGCCCAGTGCCTGCGCGATGTCCGGCGTGTTCCCGTTGTGCTCCAGCCAGCTCAGCAACGTGTCCGCCAACCGGACCTGCTGCTTCACCGTCAGGCCCGCGAACGGTGCGAGGGTCTTCGCCGACAGCTCGTCGAGCAGGAACCGGTCCAGCAGCAGCCAGTGCGTCGCCAGGTGGTCGGCCGTGTGCGTCACCGCGCCGTCGCCGACCAGGCCGCGGCGGACCAGGTCGAGCGTGCGGCGCGCCCACCGTGCCGACGTCGCCGCGTCGGCCGGCCGGACCCGGGGGCCGACGGCCGCGCGCCACCCCGGCAGCCGGCCTTCGAGGCCGCGCAGGTCGCGGTCCGGGTTCGGGGTCAGCAGGCAGGGCTCGGTGCCTTCGAGGTCGAGCAGGACGTCGTCGGCGACCTGGGGAGCCGGGGTCAGGTGCTGGTCGCTGCGCGGGTCGAGCGCGACGACCGTGACCCACTTCGGCATGGCCCACTTCGCGGCCTCGGCCATCGTCGCGATCGTCGCCGGGGACGACGGCGGGCTGGCCAGGAGGAGTTCGAGCAGCCGGCGGCGACGGCGTTCGAGCGTGCCGGTCGCCATCGCCTGCGCCAGGGTGTACCCCTCGACGGAGTACGACGAAATCTCCTCCACGTAAGCGAAAATCGCCTCCGCGCCGACGCACAGCACGGCCGCGGGGAAGCGGTGCGCCTGGCCCAGCTCCGCGACGTACCGCCACGCCGCGCGGCCACCCGCGCGGTACGCGGCCTGGAGCGAGTTCAGGCTGCCGCCGTCGTGGTGAACGCGCTTTCCCACCTCCCGGAACAGCTTCGGCCAGTTGTCCTCTGTGGACGGTACGGTGTCGATGCTGTCTATGCAGCTGAGCACGGCCTGCTCGATCGCCAGCACGATCATCTTTCCGAACTCGCCCTCGAGGGGCTTGGCGTACTCGGGCACGGCCCGCTGGATCTCTTCGAGGATCCGCCGTGAGATGGGGTCCGCGTGCGCCCGGAACCGTCGCGCGAGCTCGGTGGGCAGCGAGCACCACAGCTGCTGCGCCCGGCCGGTGCCGCGGGGGTGCGGGACGGTGATCGTCCGGGTCATGGCCACCCCTTTCCGCTTCGGCGCGAAGGGTCATGTACTCACACGGAAACGAGATTGGCAACCGCCGGACCTGCGTCCGGACCCGGTTCTGTCATGCCGGGGCCAAGGGTCGCACACATCTTTGTCACGCGTCCGACAAGCGGTGGAACACTCACGGCCGCAAGGGTTTCCGGAATTCGATTTGTGATCCCGGCCCGTATCTTCGCGGCCCATTCCGTTGTTAGCGTGATCAACAGGGGTGTGCGGAAGGAGAACGGGATGACGGCCGTCGTTTCGTGGTGCTTCCGCTGGTCCGGCCTGGTCGCGGCCCTGTGGCTGACGGCGCTGGCGGGGCTCGTCGCCGCCGTCCTGCACACCGGCGCGGACTTCCGTGACACGGTGGACCTGCCCGCCGCAGACAGCACCGCCGCGGCCCATCTGCTGCACCGCACCGGCGCCGAGGAACGCGTGGTCGTCCACGTGCCGGACGGCCCGGTCGACACGGGCACCGGCCGCGCCCGGCTCGCCGCGTTCGCCGCCCGGCTGGCGACGATTCCGCACGTCGTGGCCGTGGGCCCGCCGCCGGGCCAGGTGTCGGCCGACCACCGGACCGCGGTCCTGCCGGTCCGGTTCGACGCGCCGGCCGCCGACCTCGGCCAGGGCACCGCGGACGCCTTCGCCGACGTCGTCCGCGGTGCCGACGACCTCACTGCCGGCGCGACCGGAGAGCTGGCCGCGATGACGGCGGCCGCGCCCGACCTGGGCAACGCCGCGATCGGCCTGCTCGCCGCGGCCCTGGTGCTGCTGGTGACGTTTCGCTCGGCGGCGTGCGTCCTGCTCCCGGTCGTCACGGCGTCGGTGTCCGTCGGCTGCGCGCTGGCCGCGGTCACGTTGGTGTCGCACGTCATGACCGTGCCGAAGATCAGCACCGAGATCGCCGCGCTACTGGGCCTCGGGGTCGGCGTCGACTACGCGCTGTTCGTGCTCACCCGTTTCCGGCAGGGCCGCCGCGAAGGCGCGGAAACCGCGGCGGCACTGGCCGTCGCGGCGGCGACGTCGGGTCGCAGCGTGGTCTTCGCCGGGGTCACCGTCTGCGTCTCGCTGGCCGGGATGCTGACCGTCGGCCTGCCGTTCCTCGACGGGATCGCCGTCGCCGCCGCGGTTTCCGTACTGCTCACCGCGACCGCCGCGCTGACCCTGCTGCCCGCGTTGCTGCGGCCGGTGGCGGCGCGGATGCGGATCCCGGCGGAGGGGAGCGGCCGCCGCTGGGCCGGGCTCGCGCGGTCGGTGACCGGGCGGCCGGGTCCGTACACGCTCGCCGCGGTGCTGGTCGTGGCCGTGCTCGCGCTGCCGATGACCGGCCTGCGGCTCGGCGTGCCGGACGCCGCGCTCGACCCGCCCGGCAGCGTCACGCGGACGACCGCCGAACTGCTCCGGGACGGGTTCGGCCCGGGCGCCGACGCTCCGCTGCTGGTGGTGGGCACCGGCGACCCGTCGCTGGGCACGCTGCGCGAGGCGCTCCTCGCCCGCGCCGACGTCGGCCCGCCCGCGACGCTGCCCCACGGCGGCTGGCTCCTCACCGTCACCCCGCGCACCGCGCCCGGCGACCCGGCCACCGGCGAGCTGCTGACCTGGACGAGGGCGATGGTCACGACGATCGGCGGCCCGGACACGCACGTCGGCGGGCTCGTCGCGGCCCGGGCCGACTTCTCCGCGGCCATCACCGCGCGGCTCCCGCTGTTCCTCTTCAGCGTCGTCGGCATCTCGGTGCTGCTGCTGGCGTGGGTCTTCCGGAGCGTCGTGATCCCGCTGACGGCGGCGGTGATGAACCTGCTGACCGCGGCCGCGACGACCGGCGCGGTCGTGTTCGCCTTCGGCGGGCCGATCGAGCCGTACCTGCCGGTGTTCCTGTTCGCCGGCCTGTTCGGCCTGTCGATGGACTACGAGGTCTTCCTCATCGCGCGCATCCAGGAGGCGTGGCGCCGCCGCGGTGACACGCGGGCCGCGGTCGTCGAGGGCGTCGCGGCGACCGGCCGGACCATCGCCGCGGCCGCGCTGATCATGGCGCTGGTGTTCGTGGCGTTCGCCTTCGTGGACGCGCGTGTCGTGCGGGAGGCCGGGACCGGGCTGACCGTCGCGGTGCTCCTCGACGCGGTGGTCGTCCGGTGCGTGCTGGTCCCGGCGGTGATGACGTGGTTCGGCGAGGCCAACTGGTGGTTCCCGCGGCGCTCGCGCGCCCCGGCCGCCCGCGAACCGGCGGGGAGCGCGCGATGACCCGGCGGACCCTGGTGCTGATCGCGCTCGGCGCCTTCGTCACGACCCTGGACAACACCATCGTCGCGGCCGGCGCGCCCTCGATCGCCCGCGATCTCGGGCTCGACCTCGGGACGCTGCAGTGGGTCGCCCTCGGCTACATGCTCCCGTTCGCCGGCCTGCTCCTGGTGGCGGGCACCCTGATCGACCGCTGGGGCCGGCGCCCGGCGCTGCTGGCCGGGCTGCTCGCGTTCGGGATCGGCGCGGCCGCCGGCGGGCTCGCCGGGTCGACGAGCCTGCTCGTCGCCGCCCGGGTGCTGCAGGGCGCGGCCGCCGCGTTCCTGGTGCCCGGCCTGCTCAGCCTGCTGCGGTCGAACCTCGACGCGCGGGGCCGGACGCTCGGTGCCGCCGTGTGGACCGCGTGCCTGGCCGCCGCGCTGGCGCTGGGCCCGGCGCTCGGCGGGCTGCTGAGCGAATACCTCGGCTGGGCCTGGATCTTCTTCGTCAACCTCCCGTTCGTGGCGGCGATGCTCGTGCTGCTGCCGGGGACGGTGCCGGCCGGCCGCGCACCGCCCGGACCGCGTCCGGCGATCGGGGCGATGACCGTCGTGACGGCCAGCCTGGTCCTGCTCACCGCGGCACTCGTCGAACTCGGTGAGGACCCGCGGGCCGGGATCGCGCTGCTCGCCGCGGGCCTCGCGCTCGGCGCCGGGTTCGTGCTCCGGGAGCACCGGGCGCGCGACCGGCTGGTGCCGGCGGACCTGACCGGCAACCGGGTGTTCGCCGGCTCGCTCGCCGTGCAGGTGCTGTGGGGCCTCGGGATCTCGGGCATCGTCTTCTTCACGCCGTTGCTGCACCAGGAGTTCCTCGGTCTCGACCCGGTCCGGGCCGGGTTGCCGCTGGCCCTGGTCGCGGTCGCGGTGGTGGCGGCGACGCCGCTCGTGCCGTGGGCGGTCGCCCGGTTCGGTCCACATCGGACGGTCGGCGCCGGGCTCGCCGTGGTCGCCGGCGGCCTGCTCGCGCTCGCCGCCGTGAACCACCTCCCGGCGATCGGCCCGCGGGTGCCCGGGCTGGTGCTGATCGGGGCCGGTTCGGCGTTCACGACGCCGTTGACGTCGCACGCGCTCGACGTCGTGGCCGAACGGCGCTCCGGCACGGCGTCCGGGCTGCTCACGGCGTCGCGCGAGCTGTCGAGCGCACTGGGCGTGGCGCTGATCGGCGCGGTCCTGACGGCGGTCCGGTCGATCCGGCTCGACGCGGGCGCGCCGGCGGGAGTGGCGCTGGCCACGGGGTACACCGCCGGCCTCCTCACCGCGGCCGGGTTGACGCTCGCCGGCGCGCTGCTGGCCGTGCGCGTGGTGGGCGGCCGGTCCGCCGCGACCTCGTCGCCGCGTGACAAACGCGCGGTGCCGTAATCCGTGTGCCGGTGAGTATCGGAATTCCCTTGATTGACAACCGTCCGGGAGCAGCTATTCACTGCGCCGGTAAACGCTATCTGCGAGGAGCCATGGAAACCATTTCCCAGCCGGTTCCCGTCACCGGGGAAACCATCGACGACCGTGCGTCCTTCGCGACCCTGCTGGGCCGGTGGGCCCGGGTGCTCGGCGACGAGGCCGCCGTGACCCACCTGGACCACCGCGCCGGCGGGGACGGCCGGGCGGTCACGCTCACCTGGCGCGAGCTCGACGAGCGGGTCAGCGCGGTCGCCGCGCGGCTGAGCGGGATCGCGGTCGCGGGGGACCGGGCGGCGGTGCTCGCCGGGCAGTCCGTGGACTACGTCGTCGCGTTCCTCGGCGCGATCCGCGCGGGGCTGGTCGCCGTGCCGCTGTTCGCTCCCGGCCTGCCCGGGCACGCGGGCCGGCTGGTCGCGACGCTCGCCGACTGCGCCCCCCGCGTCGTGCTCACGACGACCGGCGATCTCGACGCGGTGCACGCCTTTCTCGCCGGTGCGGCCGCGCCGGCCGTGGTCGCCGTCGACGCGCTGACGCCGGCCGAACCGCGGGACTGGCCTTCGCCGGATCCGGACGCGGTGGCGTACCTGCAGTACACGTCGGGTTCCACGCGCTCGCCCGCCGGGGTCGTGCTGACCCACCGCAACGTCCTGGCCAACGCCCGCCAGGCGTGCACCGCCTACGGTGTGGAGAGCCGGACGACCTCGACGGTCAGCTGGCTCCCGCTCTTCCACGACATGGGCCTGATCCTCGGCATCGGCGCGCCGATGGTCGGCGGCATGGCGTCGGTGCTGATGGATCCGCTGGCGTTCCTCGAGCGGCCGTCGCGGTGGCTGCGCGCGCTGTCGGCCAGCCCGGGTGCGATCAGCGCGGCGCCCAACTTCGCCTACGCCTACTGCGCATCGCGGGTGTCCGACGCCGAGAAGAGCTACCTGGACCTGAGCCGGGTCGTCTCGCTGATCAACGGCAGCGAACCGGTGCTGCCGGCCACGATCGCGAAGTTCGAGGCCGCCTTCGCCGAATGCGGGCTGCGGCCGGAGGTCCACCGGTCGTCCTACGGCCTGGCCGAGGCCACCGTGCTCGTTTCCGTGTCCGACGCCGGAAAACCGGCCCGGCAGGTCACGTTCGACCGCGACCGGCTCGCCGCCGGGACCGCGGTGCCGGCCGCGTCCGGGTCGACCCTCGTTTCGTGCGGCCGCCCGGCCGGGCAGCGGGTGCGGATCGCCGATCCCGGCACCGGCGAAGCTCTCGAGCCCGGCGAGGTCGGCGAAATCCGGGTCAGCGGCCCGAACGTCGGCCGCGGCTACTGGGGCCGGGACTCGTCGGAGACCTTCGGCCTGCCGCCGCTCGACCCGGAGACCGGCGAGGGCTGGCTGGCGACCGGGGACCTCGGCGTGGTGTTCGAGGGCGAGCTGTTCGTCACCGGCCGGCTGAAGGACCTGGTCGTGGTCGACGGCCGCAACCACTACCCGCAGGACGTCGAGCAGACGGTGGAGGAGCACCCGGCCGTCCGGCCGCACTCGGCCGCCGTCTTCGCGATCGGCACCGACGACGGGGAAGCCGCGGTCGTCGCGCTGGAACGCGCCAAGAACTCCGACGCCGACGTCGCCGAGGTGACGGCCGCGGTGCGGTCGGCGGTGTCGGCCGGGCACGGCCTGCGCCTGCACGACGTCGTCGTCCTGGCGCCCGGGGAGGTGCCCCGGACGTCCAGCGGCAAGATCAGCCGGGCGCACAGCCGGGCGTCCTACCTGGACGGTGCGCTGGCCGGGCGGCGGCTCGGATGACCACGACGGACGCGGTGCGCGCGTGGCTGCTCGCCCGGCTCGGCCCGGTCGACCCCGACCGGCCGCTGAACGAGACGGGACTGTCCTCACGGGACGCGACGGCCCTCGCGGCCGATCTCGGGCAGTTCGTCGGCCGTCCCCTGGACGTGACGCTCGTCTGGCAGTACCCGACCATCACCGCGCTGGCCGCCCATCTGTCCACAGGGGAATCCTCGCCGGTCGCGCTGCTCCCGGATGCCGTCGACGAGCCGATCGCGGTCGTCGGCCTCGGCTGCCGGCTGCCGGGCGGGATCGACTCGCCGGAGGCGTTCTGGCGGTTCCTCGAGGCCGGGGGCGACGGCATCGGCGACGTCCCCGAAGGTCGCTGGGAGACGTTCGCGCCGGCGTCGGACCTCGCCGGGTTGCCGCTGCGGGGCGGGTTCCTCGACGACGTCGCCGGGTTCGACGCGGAGTTCTTCGGCATCACCCCGCGCGAGGCCGAAGCGATGGACCCGCAGCAGCGGCTCCTGCTGGAGGTCGCGTGGGCGGCACTGGAGCACGCCGGCATCCCGCCGTCGGGGTTGCGCGGCAGCCGGACCGGTGTCTTCGTCGGGCTGTCGGCCACCGAGTACGGCTCGCTGACGATGACCGACGTCGGCGGCGTCGACGTCTGGTCGGGCACGGGCGCCGCCGCGAGCATCGCCGCCAACCGGCTGTCGTACCTGCTGGACCTGCGCGGACCGAGTCTCACGCTCGACACGGCGTGCTCGTCGTCGCTGGTCGCGGTGCACCAGGCGGTGCAGAGCCTGCGGTCCGGAGAGAGCGAGCTGGCGCTGGCCGCCGGGGTGAACGTGCTGCTGTCGCCCGGCATCACCGCGGGCTTCCACCGCGCCGGGGTGCTGGCCGCGGACGGGCACTGCAAGCCGTTCGACGCCGGCGCCGACGGCATCGCGCGCGGCGAGGGGTGCGGGGTGGTCGTGCTGAAGCCGCTGCGGGCGGCGCGCCGGGCGGGTGACCGGGTGCTGGCGGTCCTGCGCGGCAGCGCGGTGAACTCGGACGGCCGGTCCAACGGCATGACGGCACCCAACCCGGTGGCCCAGGCCGATCTGCTGCGTTCGGCCTACGCGGTGGCCGGCGTCGATCCGTCCTCTGTGGACTACGTCGAGGCGCACGGGACGGGCACGCCGCTGGGTGATCCGCTGGAGGCGGGAGCCTTGTCGGCGGTGCTCGGGCGCGAGGCCGGTCGTCCGCTGCTGCTGGGGTCGGTGAAGAGCAACCTGGGCCACCTCGAAGGAGCGGCGGGCATCGCGGGGCTGCTCAAGGTGGTGCTGGCGATGACGCACCGGCGGCTGCCGCCGAGCCTGCACTTCCGGGAACCGAACCCGCACATCGACTTCACCGGGCTGCGGGTGGTGACATCGGGCACGGATTGGCCCCGCTACTCGGGGACGGCGCGCGCCGGGGTGTCGGCCTTCGGCTTCGGCGGGACCAACGCGCACGTGGTGGTCGAGGAGTGGCCGGCGGCGTCGTTCCCGGTGCGGGCGGACGGGGTCGAGGGGCCGGCGGTGTTCGCCCTGTCGGCCCGGTCGGCGGAGGTGGTGCGGGCGCGGGCGACTGAGCTGGCGGAGTGGGTCGAGAGGTCGTCGGTGCCGCTGGGAGCGGTGGCTTCGACGCTCGCTCACGGGCGCGAGCACCTGCCGGTGCGTGGCGCGGTGGTGGGGGAGAGCCGTGAGGAGGTGGTGGCGGGGTTGCGGGAGCTGGCCGCGGGCGGCGGTCTGTGGGGGCAAGGGCCGGTGGGCGATCTGCCGCGGCTTGTCGTGAGTGAGAAACAGTGTTCTAACCCTGTTCCCGCGCCGGCGGACGACATCGAATCGGACGTCCGGCCGCTGCTGGCGCTGTCCGCGGCGATGGAGTCGTG
>NZ_JBEXVF010000110.1:0-24108 GCF_040629235.1 Amycolatopsis sp. NPDC005961
GGCCCGCGCAGGGCCGCCGCGCCCGCGTCGAGCGCGGCGGGCAGGCCGAGGCGCACGACGTCGAGCACGGTGGTGGTGTCCGGCAGCGGGTGCAGGCCGTCGTCGGCGACGACACCGGAGTGCACGGCGCCGTCGCTTTCGTAGGTGGCGAATCGCATGGCTTCCTCACACGGGTGGGGCGACGAACAGGCCTTTGTCCGGGTCGTTGAAGGACTTCCGCGCGACGAACTCGTTCATCGCGTTGGCGGTCCCCCACTGGTCGGAGACCTCCGGCCGGCTGAAGTCGTAGAGGTGGGGGTGCCAGGTGTCCTCGTCGACCTCCTCCAGCTCGGTGGTGTACTCGACCGTGTTCCCGTGCGGGTCGAGGAAGTAGCTGAAGGTGTTGTTCCCGGCCAGGTGCCGTCCGGGGCCCCAGATCTTCTCCACCCCGGCCCGCAGCAGCCGGCCGGTGCCGCGCAGGTACTCGTCCAGCCCGCGCAGCTCGAAGGACGCGTGGTGCAGGGACGGGTGCGGGCCGCGGGCGATCGCGAGGCTGTGGTGCCAGGCGTTGATCCGCAGGAACCACATCATCTCCCCCATGCGCGGGTGCATCAGCGTGTCCGACAGCCGGAACCCGAGGTGCCGCTCGTAGAACGCACGGGTGCCTTCCGGATCGGCGGAGTTGACGACCACGTGCGACAGCCGCACCGGGACGGATTCGCCGGCTTCGATCTTGCGGTGCGCGCGGATCGCGACGTCGGCGCTGACCTCGATCGTGCGGCCCTCGTTGTCGAAGAACCGGAAGCCGTAGCCGCCGCCGGGGGTCGGCAGGGTCTTCGGCTCGTGCACGAGGGTGACGCCGGACGTGGCCAGGCGCGCGGCGAGGGTGTCGACGTCGGACGGGCTCGCGGCACCGAAGGCGATCAGATCGATCCGCTTGTCCTCGGCCTGGCGCAGCCGGACGACGTAGTGCTCGGGCGAGCCCTCCGCGGCGAGGAACGCGATGCCGGAGTCGGTGTGTTCGGTGCTCAGGCCCCAGGCTCCGGTGAAGAAGTCCCGCTGCCGGGCGAAGTCGGGCACGGCGAGGTCGACGTGCCGCAGGTGGGTGATCAGGCGATCGGTCATGGGGATCCTCCGGGAAATCAGGCGGGCTGGGAGACGAGTTCGGCGATCCGGCGCATGAGTCCGGGGACGTCACCCTGCTCGCGGTCGAGCAGCCACTGCCCCAGCTGGTTGGACGCGTCCACCACGGCCTTGGCGCGGGCGTGGCGGCGGTCGGTGAACGCCGTCCACAGCCGCTCGTCCAAAGTGGAGTGCCGGGTGAGCAGCTCGGTCAGGACCGCCGCGTCCTCCAGGGCCTGGGCGCCGCCCTGGGCGAGGGTGGGCGGGCAGGAGTGCACGGCGTCGCCGATCAGCACGACCCGGCCGCGGTGCCAGGGCGGTGGGAGGACGTGGGTCTCGAACCACGTGTAGTGGATGCGCTCCGGGTCGTCGAGCGCGGCGCGGATCTCGTCCCACGGCCCGTGGTAGGCCGACGCGAGGTCCCGCATCGTCTCGAGGCGCTCCTCCGCGCTGAGCACGCCGCGGTTCTGCGCGTCTTCGACGAGGTAGGCGTAGAGCGAATCCTCTCCGGTCGGGCAGTACCCGGCGATGTAGCACGGGCCGCCGTAGCAGAGATCGGTCCGCGTCACCGACGCCGGGCGCGGGCCGAACACCCGCCAGATCCCCATCCCGGTCGGCCGCGCGGCCGGCTCGACGCCGAGCAGGCGCCGGACCGTCGAGCGGATGCCGTCGGCGCCGACGACGAGGTCGTACCGGCCGGCCGAACCGTCGGAGAACGTGACGTCGACCCCGGTGTGGTCGCCGCGCAGCGCGGCGACGGCGAGCCCGAACCGCACCTTGGCACCGGCCTCACTCGCGCGGTCCAGCAGGATTCGCGCGAGGGCGGGACGCGACATCCCGATCGTGGCCGGCAGATCCGGTCCGCCGGTGCGGAAGTCCGGCAGCTCGACCAGCAGGGTGCCGTCCGGTGCACGCAGTCCGACGCTGTCGAAGCTGTACCCCTCGCGCCGCACCCGCTCCCACACGCCGAGGCCGCGCAGTTCACGCAAAGCGTTGCCCTGCAGGGTGATCCCCGATCCGAGGACGGCCACGTCGGTCATGACGTCGATCAGGTCGACCGCGACCCCGCGGGCGGCGAGCCGGATGGCGGTGGCGGTTCCGGCCAGTCCTCCGCCGACGACGAGGACGTTGTCCACAGCTGGCACGACGACTCCTTTGTCCTCAATGGATGGTTACTTGACGGCGATGGGAGCGACCGGCGCACCCACGGCGCCGGTGACCGGCAGCGGGGCGGCGCACAGCCAGAAGTCGTGGACGCCGTCGGCCACGCAGTCCGCCGCGAGGGCGTCGAGGTCCCACATCTCGCCGAGGAACAGGCCGATGTGCGGGATGGCGACCTGGTGCAGCGGCTGGAAGGCGACGTCGAACTCGTTGGGCCGCACCTCCACGCCCCAGGTGTCGGTGGCGATCCCGGCGATGTCGGTGCCGTGCAGCCACTCCGCGGTGGTGAAGGACAGGCCGGGCGAGTCCCCGCCCGCGTAGTCACCCCACCCTTCGCGCCGCGCCCGGCTGAGCCGGCCGGTCCGGACGAGGACCAGGTCGCCGCGGCCGACCCGAGCTGAGTCGCCGTGCGCGGCGATCGTGGCTTCGAGGTGCTCGACGGTGATCGCGAACCCGTCGGGCAACTCGCCGTCGGTGCCGCAGACGCGGCCGACGTCGAGCAGCACGCCGCGGCCCGCGATGAGCCCGGCGGTGGTTTCGATGCCGGTGACCTGGTCGCCTTCGCTGGTCACGACGTCGCCGGCCCGGCGGCCGTTGTAGGCGGTGCCGTGGTCGAAGATGTGGCCGAGACCGTCCCACTGCGTCGACGCCTGCAGCGGCATGAACACCACGTCGTCGGCGCCGCCGAGCCCGTGCGGGAAGCCCTGGGTCCCGCGTTCGGCCTCCACGCCGGTGTCGAGCATGGTGTGCACCGGGTTCGTGCGCCGGCGCCAGCCCTTCTGCGGCCCGTTCGCGTCGAAGCTCTGGGCCAGGGAAAAGCTCACGCCGCGGCGAACCAGCGCGGCGCCTTCCACGCGCTTGGCCGCGTCCAGGTGATTCAGCGTGCCGAGGACGTCGTCCGGGCCCCAGCGGCCCCGGTTCGAACATCGTTTCGCCGCGGCTGCGATCGCGCCTTCGGGATCGTGTCGTTCCACGCCGTTCACTGTGCGGCCCGGCGAAGCATCCGGGAAGACGAATCAGCTGATGCGCCACATCAGCGCGATGGATACCCTGTCGCGATGAATCTCGCGACGCTGGACCTGAACCTGCTGGTCACGCTGGACGCGCTCCTGCAGCAGCGCAGCGTCACCCGCGCGGCCGAGCAGGTCGGCTTGAGCCAGCCGGCGGTCTCCGCCCAGCTCGCGAGGCTGCGCCGGCACTTCCACGACGAGCTGCTCACCCGGGTCGGCAACACGTCTCGTCTCACGCCGCTGGCGGTCCAGCTGAAGGAGCGCGTCCGGGTCGCCCTGACCGGGGTGGACCGCGTCTTCACCGCGGCGGCCGACTTCGATCCCGCGGCCACGGCCCGCGAATTCTCCTTCGTGGTCAGCGATTACGGTGCCGCGGTGCTCGGGCCGGCCCTCGCCGAGCTGTTCGCCGCGGAGGCGCCCGGCGCGCAGCTGCGGATGCTGGCGAACACCCCGCAGGTGGTCGACTCCGCCGAACAGGTACTGGCCGGCCTCGACCTGCTGCTGTTGCCCCACGGATTCGTCCACGGCCTGCGGCACCAGGACCTCTACACCGACGAGTGGGTGTGCCTCGTCGCCGCCGACAACGCCGAGGTCGGGGACACCCTGACGACCGGACAGCTCGAAACGATGCCGTGGGTGGTCACCTACCACGGTCCGACCGCCTCGACGCCGGCCGCCCGGCAGATGCGCATGCTGGGCATCGAGCCGCACGTGCGGATCGTCACCGAGTCGTTCCTGGCCGTTCCCGGCTTGATCGCCGGCTCTCGTCGCGTCGCACTGCTGCAGCGGCGCCTGGCCGATCGGATCCCGGCCGCGCTCGGCGTCCGGGCGTTGCCGTGCCCGTTCGAGGTGAGCCCGTTGCTCGAAGCGATGTGGTGGCACCCGATCCACGACGACGACCCCGAGCACCGCTACCTCCGCGCCCTCGTCGCGACGGCGGCAGCACGGATCTCCACCTGACCTGGTTTCATCCACGGCGTCGATGACGCGCTTCACGAAATGTGATTTCCGCTCCGGCGTGGACGAACCCACACTTCGTCAGCAGCGTTCCCTCTCCTGGACCGACGACGAATCTGGGTGCCGACATGTCCGAAAGCCCTGCCTTGAACGTGCCGCCGGACGCCGGTGCCGTCCCCGTTGTGTCCTCGCCGGCCGAGCACGGTACGACCACGGAGCGGACTCCCGGAGTTCTCCAGCTGATCCTCCTGCTGGCCGGCAGCTGCCTGTCGGTGCTCGGCGCGGTGCTCATCGCACCCGTGCTGCCGCAGATGACCCGGGCGTTCACCGGCACCCCGGGCGCGGACGTTCTCGTACCGATCGTCCTGACCGCACCGGCCCTGCTGATCGGCCTCACCGCGCCCTTCGCCGGGATCGTCGTGGACAAGATCGACCGGAAGCGGTTGCTGATCCTGGCGATGCTGGCCTACGCCGTTTTCGGGACCGCCCCGCTCTACCTGACCTCGCTGGGCACCATCCTCGCCAGCCGGGTGCTCGTCGGGCTGTGCGAGGGCGCGATCATGACCTGCTGCACCACGCTGATCGGCGACTACTGGTCCGGCCCGCGCCGGGCGCGCTACCTCGGCCTGCAGACTCTGGTCGCGACGTTGTCCGCCACCGTGTTCCTCGGCCTCGGTGGCGCGCTGGGAGCGTCGGGCTGGCGGACGCCGTTCTGGCTCTACGCCGTGGCGGCGCCGCTGGCGATCCCGATGACGCTGAAGCTCTGGCAGCCGTCGCGCCGGGGCGAGCCGGCCTCGGCCCGGCACCTGCCGAAACTCCCGTGGCGACAGCTGGCCGTATCCTGCCTGGTCACCCTGTTCGGCGGCATCGTCTTCTACGCCCTGATCGTCGAACTGTCCTTTGTGCTCACCGACGTGGGCGTCACCTCGACCGGGACCATCGGCCTGATCTCGGCGGTCATGTCCCTCGCCACCGCCGCCGGAGCGATCGCGTTCGGTCGCCTGGCGGCGAAGACTCCCCGGACCCTGCTGCCCTTCGAGTTCGGCCTTTCCGCGGTGGGCCTGCTGGTGGTGTTCGCCACGACCGCACCGGCGATCATCACGGCCGGCGCGGTCCTCACCGGGTTCGGCACCGGGATGCTCCTGCCGACGCTCGTCACCTGGGCGGTGAGCCGGCTTTCGTTCGACCAGCGCGGCCGGGGAACCGGGCTGTGGACCGGCGCTCTGTTCATCGGCGAGTTCGCGGCCCCGCTGGCGCTCGCGGGCATCGGCTCCGGCACCGGTGGCCTCCAAGGCGCGCTGGCCGTTCTCGGCCTCGCCTCCGCCGTCGTCGGCGCGCTGATCGCCCTCGCGTTGCGACGCGGCAACCAGCCCCTCGACGGCCGGGACGGCGCGCCCCGAACAGCAGCGGCTCGGTAGCGGCGGTCCCCGGTCGTCACCCCTCGGGCGCGGGCAGCGCGCGGCGGTTCAGCTTTCCGTTGGGCAGCAACGGCATCCGGTCGAGGACGAGCACCCGGAACGGGACCAGGTGCGCGGGCAGCCGCCCGGCGAGCGCGGACCGCAAGGGGCCGGCGTCGGCGGGGCCCACGACGTAGCCGATCACTCGCCCGTCGCGCAGCGCGGCGGCGGCGCGGACGACCCCCGGCTCCCGCAGCAGCGCGTCCTCGATCGCGCCGAGCTCCACCCGCGGGCCCCGCTGCTCGACCTGGTCGGTGCCGCGGCCGAGGTAGTCGTGGTTGCCGTCGGCGCGGGTCCGCACGACGTCGCCGGTGCGGTACATCCGCGCACCCGCGACGAACGGGTCGGCGACGAACAGCGACGCGGTCAACGCGGGCCGGTCGCGGTACCCGCGGGCCACGCCCGCGCCGCCGATGTAGAGCTCGCCGATCCCGCCCGGCTCGACCGGTCGGAGCCGGGCGTCGAGAACGTAGGCGTGGACGCGGGGTATCGGCGTGCCGAGCGGCACGATCGCGGTGTCGCCGAGCACGTCGACGTCCGGGTGCAGCAGGAGGGAGTCGACGGTGGTCTCGGTGAGGCCGTAGGCGTTGACCACCACCGAACCCGGGTCCAGCCGCTTGGCGAGCTCGCGGAAGTCGGCGGCCGGCCACCCCTCCGAGCCGACCGACATCAGTCGCATGACGGGCAGCTCACCCGCGCGGCCGAGGGCTTTCGCCTGGGCGGGAACCAGTTCGGTCGCATCACCGCCGTGACGGCGGAATTCGGCGAGCAGCTCGACCGGATCGGCCACCGCCTCGCGGGTCGCGATGACCATCGTCCCGCCCGCGAACACCGAGCGCAGCAGGTCGGCGAAGAAGAGATCGACGCCGATCCCGATGACGGAGACGAAGGTCGGCGGCTCCTCGCGCAGCCGGAACAGCTCGTCCCACGCGGCGAAGACGTGCTCGAGGTGGCGGTGCTCGACGCCCACCGGCTTGGGCTTGCCCGACGAGCCCGAGGTGTACATGACGTAGGCGAGGTTTTCGGGCCGCAGCTTGATTTCCGGGGGCGTGGCCGGGCTGTCCGGCCACGGCGTCGGCGATCCGTACGTCGCCGGGGACCTCGGTGGTGTTGGTGAGCACGAGCGAGACTCCCGCGTCCGCGCCCATCCAGGCCACGAGGTCGGACGGGTACACCGGATCGAGCGGCAGGCAGGCCGCACCGGACTTGAGGACGCCGAGCGCGCCGACCGCCATGTCGAACCCGCGGTCCATCCGCAGCCCCACCAGGTCCTCGGTCCCCAGGCCCCGCCCGGCGACGTACTGGGCGACGCGGTTGGCTTCGCGATCGAGCTGTGTGAAGGACATGCGCTCGCCCGCGAAAACGAGAGCGGTGGCGTCGGGAGTCGCGGCGACTTGCGCCGCGAAGAGATCGAGCAAGCGTTCCATCAGTCCCCCCAGACGGTCCTGGACCCATCGTGCGCGACCGGCCGCGCTCCCGCAGCGTGGACCGTCGGTTGCGTCGCCCGGCGGCGCTGCCTAAGGTCGGTCCGGCAAGCCGGGGGCAGGGGGAAAGTGTGCGCATCGCCGTGGCCGGAGCGGACGAGCTGGTCGGCCCGCACGTCATCGAAGCGGCTCGAAGGCGCGGCCACGCGGTGGTGGCGTTGGCCGGCGTCGACCTCCTGGACGAAGACGGGCTGAGCGCCGCGCTGGAAGGCGCCGACGTCGTGATCGACGTCAGCAACTCCGCGTCCCTGGACGAAGAGGCGGCCCGCAGGTTCTTCACCGGTGCCGCGGCCACCCTGCAGCGCGTCGGCGCCGAGCGAGGGGTGCGGCACATCGTGACCCTGTCGGTCGTGGGGATCGACGACACCGGTTTCGGCTACTTCCGCGCGAAGGTGGAGCACGAGCGCGCGGCGGGTTCGGGGCCGGTCCCCGCCACGATCGTGCGCGCGACCCACTTCCACGAGTTCCCCGGCCAGCTCGTGGGCCGGACCCGCGACGGCGGCCACGCCACGGTGTTCGACCTGCGCGTGCAGACCGTGGCGGCGACGGCGGTGGCCGCGGCGCTCGTGGAGGTCGCCGAGCGTCCGGCGCAGGGCCGCACCCCCGACATCGCGGGCCCTGCCCCGGCCGAGGTGCTCGACCTCGCCCGTGCTTTCGTCGACCACTTCGACCTGCGGCTGGAGCTGCGGACCGACCAGCACACCGTGACCGGTATCGCCGAGGACGGCCTCCTGCCTCAAGCGGGCGCGACCATCCTCGGGCCGAGCTACACCGAGTGGCTCGACAGTCCCGAGGCGGCCGCACTGGCCGCCGACGGCTGACCCGTGGCGAGCGGAGTCAGCAGGCCACCGGCCACGAGGGCCTCGGTGTGCGTCATTCTCCTTCGGCCGCGAAGCCGACCCGTACCGAGCCGAGGCCGGAGATCTCGCCGTGGAAGACGTCGCCCGGTGCGACGGTGACCATCGGCCCGAGCGCGCCGGTCAGCACGACATCCCCCGCCCGCAAGGGATCTCCCCGGCGGGCCAGCGTGGACGCCAGCCACCGCGCGGCGGCGAGCGGGCTCCCGAGGCAGTCGGCGCCGGTGCCCTCCGAGACCGCCGAACCGTTGCGGGACAACGTCATCCGCACCGTCCGCAGGTCCACGCGGTCGAGCGGCACCCGCGTGCCGCCCAGCACGAACAGGCCGGACGACGCGTTGTCCGCGACCGTGTCGACGATGGAGATGTCCCAGTCGGTGATCCGGCTGTCCACGATCTCCAACGCGGCCGCCGCGAAACCGGTCGCGCGCACCACGTCCGCCGCGGTGCAGTCCGGATCCGGCAGGTCGTCGGCCAGCACGAGCGCGACCTCCGCCTCGACCTTCGGCTGCAGGAGCCGTCCGGCGGGCACGGTGCCGCCGTCGGCCACGGTCATGTCGGCGAACAGCGCGCCGAAATCGGGCTGGGCGACACCCAGCTGGCGCTGCACGGCCGGCGAGGTCAGGCCGATCTTGCGGCCCGCCGGGCGCCGTCCCTCGGCCAGCGCGCGCTCGGTGTTCAGCCGTTGCACCGCATAGGCGGACACGATGTCGCCGAAGGTGAACAGATCGCGGATCGGCAGGCACGGCTTGCCTGCGTCGGCGGCGGTGCGCAGCAGGTCCGCGGCTTCACGGACGGCGGCAGCCACCGGATGGGGCGGGGGCATGGGTTACCTCCGGGTTCAAGCGCTGAACGGGTCGAGGCAGAAGCCGGACCAGGCGTCGGAGTACTCCGGGTCCGCCGCGGGGCTGAGCAGGTGGCGGTAGCGGCCGGCGTGGAACACCAGTGGCTCGCCCGCGGCGTCGGCGAGGTGGCGCACCCGGCCGACGAACAACGTGTGGTCGCCGGCGGGGTGGGCCTCGACGATCTCCGCGGTCACCTGCGCCAGCGCCCCGGCCACGACGGGGACCCCGCCGTGGTCGTCGAACCGTGGGAGCAGGTCCGGGTCCGGCCGGCCGCTGAAGTGCCGGCTGACGGGCTCCTGGTCCGCGGCGAGGACGCTGACGCCGTAGACGCCGCTGGCCGGGAGCAGGTCGTGCATCTTGGCGCGCCGGGCGATGGACACCACGACGAGGGCGGGCTCGAGGGACACCGACATGAAGCCGTTGGCCGTCATGTAGTGGGGTCCCGACGGGGTGGGCGTGCTGATGATCGTGATGCCGGTGGCGAACCGGCCCATGGCGTCGCGAAACCGCCGAGGGTCGACGCTCGCCGGCGGCGCGGCGGTACTCATGGGTCCTCCTGGGGATTCCGGGGTTCTCAGCCGGCGACCGCGCCGGCCGTCGCCAAGAGCAGGTCCAGCAGGACCCCCTCGACGTTCGCGGTGACGACGGTGTCGACGAGACCGGTGAAGGCGTCGAGCCAGGCACCCGGGTCGACGACGACGATCCGGCCGGCGGCCTTGACCGCCTGGAGCGTGCCGAGGTCGTGACGCCCGAACCCGAGGTAGACCGCGGGCGCGATGCTGCGGGCGAGCGGCCCGATCTCGAGCTGCGGGGGCGCCTCCCCCGCGGCGACCGCGGCCGCCGTCGCGACGAGCGCGATCCCCGGGGTCGCGGCGACGCGTTCGGCGACGCGGCGGGCCCCGGTGCCCAGGCCCGGCCCGAGCCCGATGACCAGGCGGGCCGCGGCGAGCCTCGGAGCGTCCGGCAGCTCGACCCGGCGCTCGACCGCCGTGTACCCACCGTTGCCGGTCGCGGTGCCGTCCGCGAACTCGACCTCCGGCTCCCGTTGGTCGCGCACGGCTCGCACCGGGAAGGACCCGGGCCGCAGCGTGCCCATCGACGGGGTGGAGTGCGCGATCACCGGCGCGACCACGTCGGCCGACAGGGCCGGCTTGAGCCACCGCAGGTCGGGCTCGTCGGTGTCCGCGTCACGGACCTCCAGGGCGGTGAAGTCCCCGGTCAGGCCGAGTCCGAGCCGCGCGGCGACGCGCGGGGCGTAGTCGCGGCCACGGGCGCTGAACGGCGCGATCACCGCGAACGGCGTGTGCGTGGCGATCGCCGTGCTCAGTGCGTCGGTGACCGCGTCCGTGCGGTAGTCCGCCGGCTCGGTGCCGCGCAGCACCAGCACCCGGTCGGCCCCGTGCGCGTAGAGCACGCGCGGGAGATCGTGCGGCTGGTCGCACGGCAGCACCGCCACGATCGCGGCCCGCAGGTCGCCGGCGACCGAGCGGGCGCAGGCCAGTGCTTCGAGACTCGTCGGGTGGAGGCCACCGCCGGGCAGCGGCTCGGCGATGGTCCAGATCTCGCGCGTCGGGCCGGACACGACGACTTCGGCCTCGGGCTCGAGCGGCGCGAAGGCCACCTTCAGCAGTTCCGCGGTGTCGAAGCCGACCCCGACGTACTCGGCCCGGCGTTCGCGGGCTTCGTGCCGGATCTCGGCCACGAAGGTCGGCGAACCCCGGGTGCCGAAGTCGCGCGGTCCGCCGCCGAGGTCTTCGGCGGTGAGCGTTTCGACGGCCGACGCGTCGGCCTCGGTCACCCACGGCGGTTCGGTACCCCGCCCGACGGCGACCACCGCGGGCAGGGCGACGGTCCAGGTTTCCCGGCCGACGTCGGTCTCGACGTCCGCGGCGAGGACGCCGTCGCCGGCCCGCAGGTTCGTGGCCTGGGTCAGCTGCGGGAGCCCGGCCAGCTCCGCGACCTGCGGGCCGACCTGCGCGGTGCCGCCGTCCAGCGTCCACCGGCCGGTGAGCACCAGGTCCGGGCACTCCCGCTCGACGAGCCGGGCGAGCGCGCGAGCCGTCGCCAGGGTGTCGGCACCGGCGAACCGCCGGTCGGCCAGGTGCACGGCGCGGTCGGCCCCGCGGCGCAGCGCGTCGAGCAGGGTCGCGGCCGCGGCGGGCGGCCCCATCGTCACGGCCACCACCTCCCAGCCGGTCTCCGCCCGCACGGCCAGCGCCTGCGCCAGCGCGTGCAGGTCCGGTGGGTTGGTGACGACCTGGTCGTCGTCCCGGCGGATCCGTTTCGTGCGTTCGTCGAAGACGCCCCGCCCGGGCACCGGGACCTGCTTGAGGCAGACGAGAACGCGGCCCGGCGTGCTCACCCCTGCGCTCCCGCGTAGGCGTCGTCCTCGACGTCGTACTCGTCGCCCACCGCGAGCATCCGGAACTCCTTCTTTCGCGCCCCGCACACCGGGCAGACCCAGTCGTCCGGGATGTCGGCGAACGCCGTGCCGGGCTCGATCCCGCCTTCGGGATCGCCGAGGCGGGGGTCGTACACGTCCTGGCAGACGTCACAGATCCACAGCGCGGTGGCGGGATCGCCCTGGGTTTCTTCGGTGGCCACCAACGTCTTCATCGACGTCTCCTTTCGAGGGTGGAAAAGGAGACGGCCCCGGAACTCGGGGTTTCCGAGGCCGTCTCCTCGCTGGGTGCGGCGGGCGGATCAGGGTTCGAGCCCCGCCATGCGCGTCATCCCGCGCACGCCGAGCCCGCCATCGCTGTGGATGATCGTGCCGGTGACCGCGGGCGCGCGTTCCTTCGCGGCGAGGAACGCGTAGGCCCAGGAGTGGTCTTCCGGCTGGGCGACGACGCCCAGCGGGTTGATCCCCTTGATCAGGCCTTCGATGTCCGGGACGTCCTTGAGCGACTGACCTTCGTTGGCCAGCGCGGGAATCCCCCGCAGGTCCGTGATCGTGCCGCCGGGCGCCACCCCGTTGACCCGCACGTGCGGCGAAAGCTCGTACGCCAGCTCGGTCACCAGACCGCGGACGGCGAACTTCGACGACACGTAGAGCGGACCGCCGCCGCCGGGGTAGAACCCGGCGTTGGAAATGGTCAGGATGATCTGACCCCGGTTCTCGATCAGCTGGTCCAGCGCCGCCTTCACGGTCAGCAGGTTGCTCTTGACGTTGACGCCGAAGAGCTGGTCGAACGCCTCACCGATCTTGTCCTTCGGCAGCTGCGGGATCTCGGTGAAGTAGTCGAACACCCCGACCGCGCAGACCAGGGTGGTCAGCGAGCCGAACGCGGCCGTCACGTCCGCGACGGCACGTTCGTTGTCCCACATGGAAGTCGCGTCGCCCTGCGTGACGACCACGGCGTCCGGGGGCAGCTTTTCCTTCAGGTCGCGCGCTTTTTCCGGCGAGATCTCAAGGATCCCGACCTTCGCGCCCTCTCGCACGTAGAGATCGACCACCGCTCGGCCGATCCCCGATCCCCCACCGGTGACCAGTGCGACCTTCCCGTCGAGGAAGCCCATGGGAATCAGTCCTTTCCGAGCAGAGCCGACAGCGGACGCGCGTTGAGCTCCGCGCCGGGGCCGTACGGGGTGTCGAGCAGCTTCGAATACATTTCCGGGCCCTGCCAGGTCAGGCTTTCCAGCTGCAGCGGGTCGAGCAGGGTCTGGAACCCGAGCCGGGGCGAGCTGACGAGCAGGCGTTCGCGCTGGCCGGTGCTGGTGTAGCTGACCTGGATCACCGTGAACTCGTTGGCGATCTGGATGATCGGGTGCCGGCCTTCGTTGTGGATGATGGTCACCGAACTGCCTCCGTCACATGATCAGGGCGAGGTTGTGCGTCATGACGGTGGTCTGGTCGAGCACGACCACCCGCTTGGCGAGCCGGTAGCCACCGGCCACCCGGCGGAGCACGTCGTGGCGCTCGCCGGAGAGGATGTCGAACGTCGCGACGTCACCGCGGGTGCGGTAGAGCAGCAGGTTCGACTTGACGGTGACCTCGTTCTCCACCTCGCCGGCCTCGACCCGGATGTTGGTGACGAAGTGCCGCGACCGCGACGGCGGGTCCTCCGCCCACGCGTATTCGGTCTCCAGCCGCAGGACCCGCATTTCCATCGAGTCCCAGTCGTCGTCCATCAGGGTCATTCCCTCGACGATGTCCGTCTCGGCCTCACGCTCGCGCGTGACCCGCAGCGGCACGACGTAGGACAGGTCCTCGGCCACCAGTTCCAGCCACTCGCGGTACTTGCCGCCGTCGAGCAGCTCGGCTTCGGTGAAGAGCCAGCCGGTGACTTCGCGGATGGTGGCGTCGGTGATTTCCGTTGCTGTGGTCATGGTCGCTACGCCTCCGCCCGCGTGAGCGCTTCGGCCGCGGCGGCGTCGGGCACCTTGCCGTTGCCGTTACCGGTGTGCGCCGGCGGGTCGGTGACCATCAGCTGCATCCAGTACTCCATGAAGTTGCGCTGGTTGGCTTCGGCGTAGTCCATCGGGAACGCCTTGCCGGGGCCGGGCCAGTCGGGGTCGGGCTCGTAGACGCCGCGGCCCATCTGGTAGTTGAGCTCCATCGTCTTGGCGTACTGGGCGCCCAGCACCCGCGTGATGCTGCGCCAGTTCTCGGCGTCGTCCTGCTCGAAGGCACCGGAGATGCCGAACGTGCGCACGTAAGCCTGGTAGCTCTCTTCCTTGTACCAGTCCGGCGCTTCCTTCTCGACCAGGAAGAAGGACATGATCTCCATCTTGTCCGGGCCGAGCGGGTGCCACAGCCGCAGCGTCAGGAAGGACGTCGGCGGCGAGACGTGGTCCTTCGACATCAGGAAGTTGCCGATGGACAGGTTCGGGAACACGGTGCCGTGGATGAACGCCACCGGCCGGAACACCTCGACCTGCTCCGGCGAAAGCCGGCGCTGCAGCTGTTCGACGATGTTCTCCGGCATGCCCAGGAACTCGGGCAGCGGGATGCCGGGCGGCGGCCCGATGATGCCGAGGCCGTGGCCGTTCTCGGTGTGCACGTGCTCGCCGTAGAGCGCGAACTTCGGGTCCGGCGGGGCGAGCCCGAGCTCCACCATGGACCGGTGCGTCATCATCGTGTGGTAGGCGTCGCCGATGAAGTTGTCGGCGCCGAGCTTCCAGTTGGCGTCGACGACCCAGCGCTGCGGGGCGCCGACCACCTCCAGGCCGGCGTCGCTGCGGTCCAGCACGAGGTCGAGGTAGAACTTCATGTCGCCGAGGTAGTCGTCGAGCGACTGGGCCTCCGGATCGAGGCAGCCGAAGATCAAGCCCTTGTAGGTGCCCAGTTTCGGCACCGGCTTCAGCTGCCACAGGGACTTGTCCAGCTTGTTGCCGTACGCCTCCCGCCCGGCGGGCACGCCCACCAGGCTGCCCTTGTTGTTGTAGGTCCAGCCGTGGTACGGGCACCGGAAGTGCGACGTGTTCCCCATTTCGGCGCGGCACACCTGCATACCGCGGTGGCGGCAGCTGTTGAGGTGACCGCGGATCTCGCCGTCCTCGTCGCGGCAGACGATGAATTGATCTTCCGAGATGTAGCGGACGACGTAGTCGCCGCGCTCCGGGATTTCGCTTTCGTGAGCGAGGAAAACCCAGGACTTGCCGAATACGCGCTCGCGTTCGGCATCGTGCATCTCGGGGTCGTTGATGATCGCGGCCGGAACCGTCCAGTCGGCCTCCACATCGCGCAAACCCTTCTCGAGGATCTGCCGGAGTTCGTCCCTCAACATGTGACCGCCTTGGCGTCGGACATCTTTGTCTCCTCCCGAAAGCGCGGGCCCGCAATGGTTCAGGACCGCGGTAAGAGCTTGACTGAGTTTCTAAGATACTAGTATCTTTGGCCTCGTTGTCAAACCCCCAGTCGTCCGCCGCGGAGGCGAACCGAAGGAGAGCGCACCATGGGAACACCCGTCCTGTCGCCGGAGTGGATGAAGTCCTACGCCGAGCTCTGGAACACCACGGAGGCGACGCGCGAGGGCCTCAAGAAGCTGAGCATGGTCGTCGAATACCGGCTCGCGGAGGACGAGAGCCGCGCGGGCCAGATCGAGGTCGACGCCGGCGAGGTCGTCCGCGCCGGCGCCCCGGCCGAAGGCGTGAAGCCGGACTTCCTGCTGACCGCCAAGGTGGAGACCTGGCAGCGCCTCGGCGAAGGCGAACTGCCCGCCGCCAAGGCGATGGTCACCCGGAAGGTCAAGTTCCGCGGTTCCATGTCGGTGGCGCTGGCCAACCTGCCCGGCCTCGAAGCCGCTATGAAGATGTTCGGCCAGATCGACGACACCGACTGGTCGGTGGACTGACCGACGCCGTGGTCGGCAGCCCGGCCCACCCGAAGCCGGAGCGGAAGCCCGCTCCGGCTTCGGCACGGCCACCAGGCGGTGCCGGGCTTGCTCCACCTGGCCCAAAGAGCGCGCCACGCGCACCTGGGTTACCGCGTAAACGCACCCTGCGTGCCACTGACACGCTAGAATCTCGGCGTGATCGACAGTACGCCAGCACCGACCTTCCCGCACCGAAGGGCCGGATAGTCCATGCCCATGATCGCGTCAGTCACCAAAACGGACCAGATCTACCAAGCACTCCTCACCCAGCTGCTCGAGGGCCGGCACCAGTTCGGCGAAATCCTCAGCACCTACGACCTCGCGACGGAGTTCGGCGTGAGCCGCAGGCCGGTGATGGACGCGGTGATGCGCCTGGCCGCCGCCGGGTTCATCTCGGTCATTCCGCAGGTCGGATGCCAGGTGGCGATCCCGGACGAACGCAAGGTGCGCGACCACTTCGCGGTGGCGGGCATCCTCGAGGGAGCGGGAGCCCGGCTCGCCGCCCTCACCGCCACCGACGCCCAGCTGGCCGAGATCGACGACATGCTGGTGCGCGGCACCGGCCCGGCCAAGCGGAACGACGCACCCGCGTTCGCCGGAGCCAACCGGGACTTCCACTCCGCCGTACTGGCCGCGAGCGGCAACCAGCGCCTGGCCGACCTGGCGATGGACACCTGGGACCTCAACGACTTCTACCTCCAGAAGAACCGGCTGAGCACGGACCTGGTGCAGGCGCAGAGCGAACACGCCGAGATCGCGGAAGCGATCGAGCAGCGGGACGCGGAACGCGCCGGCAAGCTCATGGAGGAGCACGTTTCGCGGTTCTGGAAGTTCGTCGAGGTGTAGCCACCCCTACCCGAACGGGTGTCACGGCCGCGGCCATGACACCCGTTTTTTCTTTTTCACCCTCGCCCGACCGCACCTTCACGCCAACGCGGGTTGCCTCTGAGATTCTAGTATGCCAACATGGCGGGACGTCGCGACAGGAAAGGAACGCTGTGGAGCAGCACGTAAGCATCTGGGGCGATTGGGCGGGCGTCGAGCTGCGCCAGCGAACCGTTGACGCGGCCGGCGTCGCCACCCGGGTGGTGGAAGCGGGTACCGGCCCCGCGCTGGTCATGGTGCACGGCACGGGCGGGCACCTGGAGGCGTATTCCCGCAACCTCCGCGACCTGGCGAAAGAATTCCGGATCGTCCTCTACGACATGGCGGGGCACGGGCACTCGGCCAAGCCCGACCGGCCTTACACGATCGATTACCTCAGTGACCACCTGATCGCGGTCCTGGACGCGCTGGGCATCGAAAAGGCCCACCTCTCCGGTGAATCGCTCGGTGGTTGGGTGGCGGCGTGGACCGCGGCGCACCACCCCGGCCGGGTCGAGCGGCTGGTGCTCAACACCCCGGGCAACATCACGAACAAGCCGGAAGTGATGGCCGGGCTGAAGGAATCGAGCATGAAGGCGGTCCGCGAGGCCAGCCGGCCGAGCGTGCGCACCCGGGTCGAATGGCTCTTCCACGACAAGAGCCTCGTCACCGACGAACTCGTCGACCTGCGGCTGGGGATCTACACGCAGTCCGGGTTCGAAACCGCGATGCGCAACATCCTCGCGGTGCAGGACTGGGAACACCGCCGGCCGTACGTCTGGTCGTCGCAGTGGTGCGGCCGCATCGTCGCGCCGACCCTGCTGCTGTGGACCGACTACGACCCGACGGCTTCGGTCGAAGAAGCCGCGCTGCTGGAGGAACTGATCCCCGGAAGCCGCCTCGAAGTCATCGAGGGCGCGGGCCACTGGCCCCAGTGGGAGAAGCCCGACCAGTTCAACGAGACCCACATCAGGTTCTTGAAAGGAAAGTGATGACCGCACGAAACGGCGCCGCGTACCTCGACCGGCTGCGCACCCACAGCCCCGAGCTGTGGGTCGGGGCCGAGAAGATCACCGACGTGGCCGGGCACAAGGCGACGTCCGGCGCCGCGGCCGAAATCGCCCGCCTCTACGACCTGCAGTCCAAAAGCGACAGCATGCTCTTCTCGCCCGAGGACGGCGCCGGCAAGGCAGGCGTGCAGTTCCTGATGCCCCGCACGGCCGAAGACCTCGAGCTCCGCAGCGTCATGCACAAGCAGTGGGCGGACTCCACCCTCGGCATGATGGGGCGCAGCACGGACTTCGTCAGCGCGATGCTGGTGGCGTGGAACGCCAACGCCGAGTTCTTCGGCGAAGGAGCCGACCGGGTGCGCGCGTACTACAAGTACGTGCGGGACAACGACCTCTTCCTGTCCCACGCCTTGGCGGACCCGCCGGTCGACCGGTCGAAGCCGCCGTCGCAGCAGCCCGATCCCTTCACCTACCTCGGTGTGAAGCGCGAAACGCCGGACGGCATCATCGTGAGCGGGGCGAAGATGCTCGCCACGGCCGCGCCCTACTCCGACGAGATCCTCGTCTGGCCGTTCTCGCTCCGGAAGTACGGGGCCGAGGAGAAGCCGTACGCCATCGCGTTCGCCATCCCGGCCGACGCCCCGGGGGTCCGGCTGATCTGCCGCGAACCGTTCGGCGGCGGGAACGGTTTCGACCACCCGCTCTCCAGCCGGTTCGACGAGATGGACGCCGTGGTCGTGTTCGACGACGTGCTCGTGCCCTGGGAACGGGTCTTCATCAACCAGGACTTCGAGCGGGTCAACAACATCTGGGCGATCAACTCCAACGCCTTCACCGGCGTCCAGACCTCGGTCCGGCTGCTGGCCAAGCTCCAGTTCGTCGCGGGCATCGCCAAGCGGGCGACCGAGACCGTCAAGACCGACCAGTTCCCCCAGGTCCGCGACGCGCTCGGGGAGATCACCACCTACATCGAGCTGACCAGGGCCGCCGTCCTCGCCGCCGAAGCCGGCGCGCGACCCAACGACGACGGCATCCTGTTCCCCGACGTCCGGCCGCTGTACGCGGTGCGCAACTCCGCGAACCGCTGGTACCCGCGCGTCCGCGAGATCCTGCAGCAGATCCTCGCCGGCGGCCTGCTCTACCAGCCGGCCGACGTGAGCGCGTTCGACTCGCCGATCGCCGAGGACATCGCCCGGTTCTACCGCGGTCCCGACACGAACAGCCTGGACCGCATCGCGATCTACAAGGTCGCCGCCGATCTCGCGGTGTCCGCCTTCGGTGGCCGGCACGAGCTCTACGAGCGGTTCTACGCGGGCGATCCCCTGTTCCTCCGGATCAACACCCAGTTCAACCAGTACGACTGGACCGAGCCGCTGGGCCTGATCGACGGGCTGCTGGCCACCTCGATCAAGGACTCCGGTCTCCTGCCCGGCGGTACCGGGGAGGGTGCGGCGGCATGACCGTGCACGGGCGGCGGGCACTGGTGACCGCCGGGTCGAGCGGGCTCGGCACGGCGATCGCGACGTCGCTGCGCGCGGACGGGGCCGAGGTGTTCATCACCGGAACCGGACCGCACACCGGTGAGGTCGCCCGCGAGATCGGTGCGGCGGGCTGGGCGGTCGCGGACTTCACCCAGCCCGGTGCCGCGGCCGCGGCGGCCGGCGCCGCGCGCGAAACGCTCGGCGGCATCGACATCCTGGTGTCCAACACCGGCGGCACCCGCGCGGCGAAGGCGACCGAACTCTCGGCGCAGGACTGGGATTCGGCCTACCGGCTCGTGCTGGACAGCGCGATCTCGCTGACCAACGCGGTGCTGCCCGGGATGACCGCGGGCGGGTGGGGACGGCTGATCTACGTCACCTCGGTCGGCGTGGTGAAGCCGTTGCCCCTGCTGCACCTGTCCAACGTGATGCGGGCCGGCGTGGCGGCACTGGCGCGGTCGCTGGCCGCCGAGGTGGCGCCGCACGGCGTCACCACGCACGTCATCGCCCCCGCGCACATCGACACGCCGCGGCGGCGTTCGCTCGCCGCGGCGCGCGCGGCCGCCGCGGGCGTCCCGACCGAAGAACTGGAGCGACGGCAGCTCGCGACCGAGCTGCCCGTCGGCCGGTGGGGACGTCCCGAGGAGATCGCCGACCTGGTGAACCACCTCTGCTCGGAGTTCGCCGGGTTCCAGACCGGGCAGACCCACGTCGTCGACGGCGGGATGACCTCGACCTGACGGGAGAACCGTGACGAATTTCGACCAGTGGATGCACAAGCTCCACGAAATGAAGGACTACGACCCCGAGCGGTCGCTGCCCGAGCACCTGGTCACCCGCTCGGCGAGTGCCCGGTGGCTCGAGGAGGACGTGACCGGCAACCCCAGCCGGGTCGGCGTCCTCGCGGACGTGCCGGCGAAGGCGATGGAGTTCTACCTGCAGGAGATCCCGGCCGGCACGGCGACGGACCTCCAGCGCCACCTGCACGAGTCCGTGCACTGCGTGCTCGAGGGCAGTGGCTACTCCGAAATCGGGCCGGAGACCCTGCGGTGGGCGGCCGGGGACTTCGTCTACACCCCGCCGTGGGTGTGGCACCGGCACTACAACGACAGCACCGGACGCGTCCGCATGATCCTCGTCGAGAACTCGCGACAGCTCGACGCCCTCGGCATCAACCGGCGGGAAAGCGCCGGCAACATCCCCTACGACAAGATGGACAGGAGCTGACCCACCGATGGGTATTTCTCAGGTGGCCCACGCCGAACTCGCCGTGGCCGATCTCGACGAGGCGATCGGCTTCCACACCGACGTACTGGGCATGCGGGAGCTCGGCCGCGCCGACGGCGCCGTGCGGCTCTCCGTCGGCATCGACGGCGGCTGCGACCTCGTGCTGACCGCCGGCGGGACCGGGGTCCGCCGGTTCGCCCTGCGGGTCGACGACGTCGCCGACCTCGACCGCTACGCGAAGCGCCTGGCCGAAGCCGGGGTCGCTACCGAGACCCGCACCGACGAACACCCCGGTGTGGTCCAGGCCCTGCGGTTCCAGGCGCCGTCGGGACACGCGATGGAACTCGCGGTGCTCTCGACCGGGCCGCAGTACGTCCACCCGGCCAAGGCCCCGCACCGCGGCGGGATCCGCGCACTGGACTTCGACCACATCACCGTGCAGGCGCAGGACCCCAAGCCGCTGGTCGACTTCCTGGTCGAGCTGCTGGACTTCCAGGTGTCCGACATCTTCGCCCCGGCTCCCGGGGTGATCGGCGCGGCCTGGTGCCGGGCCAGCACGCTGCACCACGACATCGCGATCATCTCCACGCCGGAGGCCGGGAAGTCGCTGCACCACTACGCGCTCGGGATGGAGTCGTTCGACCACCTCAAGGTGGCCGCCGACGAGCTCGGCCGGCACGGCGTGCCGATCGAGGTCGGGCCGGGCCGGCACGGCGTGGGCGGCAACGTCTACACCTACTTCTGGGCCGCGGGCAACCGCTACGAGCTGTCGGCCGAGATGCCGCGGGTGCGTCGCAACGACCCGGTGGTGTGGGACGACTTCCCGAAGGCGTTCAGCCCGTGGGGCCTGCAGCCGCCCGAGTCGTTCGGCCACGCTTCCTGAAAGTCCCCCGAACCGGTCCGCCCGGCAGGCAGGGCAGCCCCCCACCTGGGCTGCCGGGCGGACCGCCCCTTCCCGTCGCACGCGAGGAGACCCATGGCGCAGAAGTTCGGTGTCGACGACCTGCGTGGCGTCATCGCCGTGACGCCCACCCCGGCCCTGCCCGGCGCGGCCGCGCTCACCGCACGCGACACCGTGGACCTCGCCGAATCCGATCGCATGATCCGCGCGCTCGTCGCCGACGGCGTGGACGGCCTCATCACCAACGGCACGCTCGGCGAGATGGCGACCCTGACGCTGGCCGAATGGCAGGCCTTCACCGCGTGCGTCGCCGACGCGGTCGCGGACACCGCCCCGGACCTCCCGCTGTTCGTCGGCGCGACCGCCCCCAACACGCGGGACACGGTCGACCGGATCCGGTTCCTGCGCGATCTCGGCGTGCGCGGCGTCATCCTCGGCCGTCCGATGTGGAGCGAACTCGGCGCCGACACGCTGCTCGCGTTCTACCGCGGCGTCGCCGGCCTGTTCCCGGACATGGCGATCGTCCTCTACGACAACCCCGAGGCGTTCAAGGGCCCGATCCCCTCGGCCGCCTACGCCGCGCTGTCGGAGGTCCCCCAGATCATCGGCGCGAAGTACATCGCCATCACGCCGAAGTTCGCCGCGGACGTCGCCGCGGTCGGCAGCCGGCTCCGGTTGCTGCCGCTGGAAAGCGACTGGCTCGCGGCGCACACGCTCTACCCGGAGACCGTGCTCGGCTGCTGGAGCAGCAGCGCCCTGTGCGGTCCGGAGCCCGTGCTCGCCCTGCGCGACGCGATCCGGCGCGGGGACGTCGGCACGGCGCGGCACCTCACCCGCCGCATCGAGTGGACGTACGAACCGTTCCTCGCCCGGACGAACTTCCCCGAGTTCTCCAAGTACAACATCACCCTCGAGAAGCTCCGCTTCGACGAGGCCGGCTACGTCACCGCCGGCCCCGCCCGCCCGCCGTACCACGTCGTTCCCGGCCCCTACGCCGAAGGCGCGCGCGAGAACGGCCGGCGCTGGCGCAAGCTCGTCGGCGAAGTGCGTGGCCAGGACTCCTGAGACCCGCCCGGCACCGTGTCTGTGTGTGGCACGGCCGGGCCCGCGGGAACTGATGGCGCCGCCCCCACCAGCCGGGGCGGCGCCATCAGTCGTCACCGGGATTCAGTGCGCGCCGAGCGAGCCGAGCAGCCCGCCCACCACCTGCCCGGCGGTCGCGACCACGCCGTCCAGCGGGGCGGGCACGCTCACCGGCAACCCGGCGACCGGTGCCGGTGCCGGTGCCGGTGCCGTGGTCGGCGGCGAAGGCTGGTGGACCGGCGCGGCGGGGGCCGGCTTGGCCGGTGCGGGCGCGACCGGTGCCCCACCCGTGGCCGGGGGACGCGGCAGCACCGCCGGCCGGACCGGAGCGTGCGCCACGCTTTCGTCGTACGTCGGATCTTCGCCGGAATACCCGGGGGCGTCCGGCACGGCGAACGAACCCGCGGAATAGGCCCGCATCCACGCCGTGACCTTGTTCAGGTAATCCTCGGAGTTGTTGTAACTGAGAATGGCACTTCGCAATCCGGCACCGGTGTTCAGATCGCGATCGGCGGCGCAGAGATACCGGCCCGCCGACTCCGCGGAATCGTAGACGTTCTGCACGTCCACCTGACCGTCACCGGATCCGTCCGTGCCCCATTTCTGCCAGGTCGACGGGATGAACTGCATCGGGCCGGCGGCACGCGCCCATTGCCCGCTCGCCGCGTCGACCATCCTGGCGAAGCCCGGCGAACCGTCCAGGGCGGGACCGTAGACCGGCCGGACCATCGTGCCCCGCGCGTCCACGTCGCCGTGGCGGGCGTGGTTCGACTCGATCTTGCCGATGCCCGCGAGCAGCGGCCAGCTCAGGTGACACCCCGGGTCCGCCTGACCGAGCGAGGCCTCGGCCCGGCGGTAGGCGTCGAGCACCGTGGCCGGAATTCCGGTGCCCGCACCGGATCCGGTGGCGGCGCCGAGCCGGTGGTCCACCGGGGCCGCGAGCGGCGGCAGCACCGGCACGCCGGGCAGCGTCGCCGGGAGCCCGGCCTCCGGCAGGAGCGGCCAGACCGGTTTCACCGGCGCTGGTGGCCTGGTCGACGCGGCGGCGGGAAAGGGCCGCCCGTCGGCCACGGGCTCGACCAGCAGCACCCCGCCGCCGACCACGACCGCACTCGTGAGCGCGACCGCGGTGCAGGCGGTCTTGGCGACCCGGTGACGTTTCCTCTTTCGCACTGCTCGGTGACTGCCTTCGCTGCGATTCCCGATCGGTGCTCCCATGCCAGGTCCCTTTCCGTCGCGTCATTGAAACCGAGGACTGGTATGCTAAGATTCTAGCATGTTTCTAGCCGGTAGAACTACCATGAAGAAAAGGACGGTGGGTCGATGCCCGTTGCCGTGTGCGCCCTGTCCCATTCGCCCCTGATCGGCTTCAACCATCCGGCGAAAGCCGTCGAAGAGCGGGTCGAGAAGGCTTTCGAACACGCGCGGGGTTTCATCGCCGCATTCGACCCCGACCTCGTGGTGCTCTTCGCACCCGACCACTACAACGGTTTCTTCTACGACATGATGCCGCCGTTCTGCGTCGGGACGCGCGCCACCGCGCTCGGGGACTACGACACCCCCGCCGGGGAGCTGTCGGTGGCCAAGTCCGCGCGGACGCTCGCCAAGGACGTGCTGGCGGCCGGGATCGACGTGGCGGTGTCCGAACGGATGTACGTCGACCACGGGTTCGCCCAGCCGCTGCAGCTGCTGTTCGGCGGCCTCGACCGGGTTCCCGTCATCCCGGTCTTCGTCAACTCGGTCGCCGCGCCGCTCTGTCCCGTCGGCCGCGTCCGGCAGCTCGGCACGGCGATCGGCCACGCGAGCGCGCACCTCGACGAGCAGCGCGTGCTGTTCCTCGGCTCCGGCGGCCTCTCGCACGACCCGCCCGTGCCGCAACTGGAAAACGCCACCGAGGAGGTCGCCGCCCGGCTGATCGACGGTCGCAACCCGACGCCCGAAGAGCGCGCCCGGCGGCAGGCTCGCGTGATCGCGTCCGGCCTCGACCTGGCCGCGGGCACGTCGTCGATGCAGCCGATCAACCCGGAGTGGGACCAGCAGTTCCTCGACGTGGTTTCGGCGGGCGAGCTCCGGCTCGTCGACGGCTGGAGCACCGAGTGGTTCGCCGAGCAGGCCGGGCATTCCTCGCACGAGGTGCGGACCTGGATCGCCGCGTACGCCGCGATGGCGGCCCGCGGGAAGTACGTGATGAACTACCGGTTCTACGAGCCGGTGCCGGAGTGGGTGGCCGGTTTCGCCGTCACCACCGCCGTTTCCGCCGACGCCTGATCCTCCGGGCGCGGCGCCGGACCCGCTTCGGGGGAGCCGTAGCCGACGGCGTCCGCGACGCGGGCCAGCGTGTGGTCGGTGGTGC
>NZ_JBEXVF010000111.1:0-23243 GCF_040629235.1 Amycolatopsis sp. NPDC005961
CCCGGTCTGCTCGGTGACCCGGGCCATCGTCAGGATGTAGCCGTCGTCCGAGGTCACCGGCCCGATGAAGACCCACGCGCCGAGCGCGACGATCACCGTGACGTCCCGCATCGTCAGCCGCCACCAGCCGACCGGCGCCCAGCGCGGCGCGCGTCTCGCGGAGCCGGAGTCGCGGCGCCAGACCGCGATCATGCAGCCGATCAGCGACAGGATGGCGACCACGCCGACGCCGATCTTCAGCGCGGTCGGCGACGTCTGGTAGCGCGTGTCCGGCACGACCGAGACGTGCAGGCCGGCGATCGGGTCCTTGCTCGAGTTGATCGAGGAGTAGATGCCGACCACGCGGGGCCGGACGTCGCCGCCGGCGTGGAAGATCGGCGTCCCGGCCACGGCGAGGGTCATCTGCGTCGCGTCGACGTCCAGCTCGACGTCGCACTTCTCGGCGGGCAGCGGCTGCTGGGCGATCTGCTGGCCCTGGCTGGAAGCGAGCAGCACGCCGTTGTCGACGCGCAGCTGCAGGCCGACGCCCTTGCCGGACTTCGGGTCGGTGCGGCCGTCCGGCACGGTGGCGAAGAGCAGGCCGGGACCGCCGGTGCGGGCGTCCACCGAGCGGATGGCCGCGCACGGCAGCTCGGCGCGCAGGTCCTGGGCCCAGTACCCGGTCAAGGGCGCGTTGACGGAGCGGGTGTCGCTGCCGGTCGGCCAGACGACCTCCGCCGTGTCCTGCACCACCGGCAGGAAGGGGAAAGCCAGCGCGCACAAGGCCGAGAGCAGCCCCAGCGCTACGGCAATCAGACGCATCGGCGCAACGCTAACGGGTCAGACCGAGGCGCTTGACGCAGACCCCGGGTCACGCGGCGTGAAGCGCCCGTGGTGGAGCGCCTCGGTCAGGGGACGGCGGCTGCGCCAGCCGTGGCGCTCCAGGTCGGGCACGGTCTCCAGCTTGCTGACGGGCCCGACGCAGAGCCACGCGACCGGCCGGATGCCGGCCGGGACGCCGAGCAGCTCGCCGAGGAACGGCTCGCGGTAGAAGCTCACCCAGCCGACGCCGAGGCCTTCGGCGGTGGCGGCGAGCCAGAGGTTCTGGATGGCCAGGCAGACCGAGTAGAGGCCGGCGTCGGCGATGGCGTGCCGGCCGAGGACGTCGGGCGCGCCGCGGGCCGGGTCGTAGGTGACGACGATGCCGAGGCTCGACTCGAGGATGCCTTCGATCTTGATGTTCGCGAAGGTGCTCGCGCGGTCCTCGGTGAGCTGCTCCGCGAAGACCTCACGCTCCTCGTGGACGTGCTTCGCGAACGTCTCGCGCGTCGCGTGGTCGTCGACCAGCACGAAGTCCCAGGGCTGGGTGAGCCCGACACTGGGTGCGGCGTGCGCGGCCTCGAGGATCCGCAGCAGGGTGGCTTCGGGGATCGGCTCGCCGGTGAACTCGCCGCGGACGTCCCGGCGTTTGCGCAGGACTTCGTAGAACTCTTCGATCATCGGTTCAGGACCCATTCGACGGCTTCGGCCACGGTTCCGGCGGTTTCGGTTTCCGGTCTCGGTGGTCGCCGGACCAGCAGGACGGGTTTGCGGAGTTCGCGTGCCGCGGTCAGTTTCGCGCTGGTCTGAGCACCGCCGGAGTCCTTGGTGACGAGCACGTCGACCCGGTCGAGCAGCTCGCGCTCGGCAGCCACCTCGTACGGCCCGCGGGCGAGGATCAGCTCGTGGTGGCGCGGCAGCGGCGGCTCGGGCGGGTCGACGCAGCGGATCAGGAACCACAGGTCGTCCAGGTGCGCGAAGGCGGGCAGGCCTTGGCGGCCACTCGTCAGGAAGACGCGTTCGCCCAGTTCGGGGAGCATTTTCGCGGCGTCTTCGAGGTCGTCGGCCCAGTGCCAGATGTCGTCTTCGCCGGGTTCCCAGCCGGGCCGGGCGAGCCTCAGCAGGGGAGTACCCGTGTGTGCGGCCGCTTTCGCCGCGTTCGCGCCGATGCGCTCGGCGAAGGGGTGCGTCGCGTCCACGACGGCCTTCACGTCGTTCTCGCGCAGCCAGGCCGCGAGGCCTTCCGGGCCACCGAAGCCGCCTACGCGCACTTCGCCGACCGGCAGCCTTGGTCGTTCTACGCGTCCTGCCAGCGACGACACCACGCGGACGTCGCTTCTCACGAGTTCTTCGGCGAGGCTTCGTGCTTCGCCCGTGCCGCCGAGGACGAGGATCACGGCTTTCCGTACCCGACGGCCTCGCGCCACCGGTCCAGGGTGCGCAGGTTGGCGAGCGTCTCGGCCCAGGTCAGCTCGGGTGCTTGCCGGTCGTCGATGTGCGCGGCGACGTGGTCCGCTTCGCGCGCGAAGACGCCCTGGGTCGCTTCGACCTCGATGACCTCCGGCTCGCCGTCGGCCGGCGTCAGGACGATCCGGGAGACGCCCGGCTTGCGCAGCGGGTGGATCCACGCGGGCTCCGGCACGTACAGCTGGCCACGCGTGCCGAACACGCGGATGCCGTCCTCGCGGGTGAGGCGGATGCCGCAGGAGATCGTCGCGAGGATGTCGCCGGGCAGCCGCAGCAGGCCGGTCGCGTATTCGTCGACGCCTTGCGGGGACAGTTTCGCCATCCCGCTGACTTCGGTGGGCTCGACAACGTCCTGCCCGGTCGCGGCCTGGGCGACCAGCCGCGCCAGCGACGTGCAGTAGCAGCCGACGTCGAGGATCCCGCCGCCGCCGAGCGCCGGGTCGGACAGGCGGGCGGTCTCCTCCGGGTTGCTGTCGAAGGAGAACGTCGTGTCGACCGCGCGGACCTCACCGATCGCGCCGCCGGCGATCAGCTCGACCAGCCGCCGGGTCTGCGGGTGCAGGCGGTACATGAACGCTTCCATGAGGAAGACGTCGTTCCGGCGCGCCGCGTCGATCACCTCCTCGGCGTCGGCGGCGGTGAGCGTCAGGGGCTTCTCGCAGAGCACGTGCTTGCCCGCTTCGGCCGCGGCGATGGCCCATTCCTTGTGCAGCGCGTGCGGCGTCGAGACGTACACGGCGTCGACGTCCGGGTCGGCGAGGAGGTCTTCGTAGCTGCCGTAGGCCTTGGGGATCTCGAAGCGGGTGGCGAAGTCGCGGGCGCGGTCGCCGTTCCGCGCCGCGACCGCGGTGAGCGTGCCGTGCTTGCTCTCGTCGACGCCCGCGGCGAAGTGGGCGGCGATGGTCCCGGCGGCCAGCAGGCCCCAACGCAATTCCGTCACAACGACTCCGGTTGGTTCGCCCGGTCGCGGGCACTGGAATAGAGGAAGCTGTCGGGGAAGCCCGCGGCGGCGAGCACCCGGCCGACGAAGATGGTGGCGGCCCGCGTCATCCCGGCCTCGCGGACTCGCTGGGGGAGCTCGCCGAGCACCCCGCGCACGATGGTCTCGCCGGGCTGGGTCGCCAGCGCGACGACGGCGATGGGGCAGTCGGCACCGTAGTGGGGAACGAGTTCCGCGGTCACGCGCTCGACGTGGTTGATCGCGAGGTGAAGCGCGAGCGTCGCCTCGGTGGCGGCGAAAGCGGCGAGGGTTTCCTTCGGCGGCATCTTGGTGGAGCGCGCCTGGACGCGGGTGATCACCAGGCTCTGCCCGATTTCGGGCACGGTGAGCTCACGCTTCAGGACGGCGGCCGAAGCGGCGAAGGCGGGTACGCCGGGTACGACGTCGTACGGGACGTTCTTCGCGTCGAGCCGCCGGGCCTGCTCGGCGACGGCGCTGTAGAGCGACGGGTCACCGGAGCACAGCCGGACCACTTCGTGCCCGTTTTCGTGCCCTTCGACGAGCTTCCCGACGATCTCTTCGAGGCTGAGGTTCGCGGTGTCGATCAGCGTGGCCTCGGGCGGGCAGTACGCGAGCAGGTCGGGCGGGGTCATGCTGCCGGGGTAAAGGCAGACACCGCAGCGGGCGAGCAGGTCCCGGCCGCGGACGGTGATGAGGTCCGCGGCCCCCGGCCCGGCCCCGACGAAGTGCACGGTCATCGGCTGCTCCACTGCGTCACGGTCCGAGCCGGCGTCCACCCGGTGAAGCTCCCGAGCGGCGCCGCGCGTTCGACGGCGATCCGCAGCAGCTCACCACCTCGCTCGGCGTACAGGTCACCGAGGATCCGCTCGGCCTCCAGCGTCACCCCGTGCGCCACCAGCCGCGCGCCGGTGGACAGGCAGGTGTCCAGCAGGCCCGGGGTCGTCAGGCCGCCGCCGATGAAGATCGCGGCCGGTGCCGGAAGCGCGCTCAACGACGCCGGAGCCGGGCCCGTCACCACCTCCAGTTCCGGTACCCCCAGGTCCAGTGCGTTCCGGCCGATCCGCTCGGCGCGGTCCGGGTCCTGCTCGATCGCGATGGCGCGGTTCAGCTCGTGCAGCCGCGACCACTCGATCCCGACGCTGCCCGCGCCCGCGCCGACGTCCCACAGCAGCTCACCGGGGCTCGGCGCGAGCCGCGCCAGCGCCGACACCCGCAGGTCGCGCTTCGTCAGCTGGCCGTCGTGGGAGTAGACGTCGTCCGGGATGCCGATCAACGGCAGCGCCGGGCCCTCGCACGTCAGCGCGAACACCGTCAACGGCCCGGGTTCGCCCTCCCAGCCGTCGGAGATGCGCTCGTCCGGCCCGCCGAGGTTCTCCAGCGCGAACAGCTCGGTCTCGCCGTACCCGCGCACCGTCAGCAGAGAGCGCAACGACGCCGCGTCGGCCCCCAGGACGAGCACCCGCCGCCCCGGCGCCAGCACCCGGGCGACGCGGGCCGACGACCGGCCGACGAGCGTCACCACCTCGGTCTCCTCGGCGGACCAGCCCAGCCGGGCCCGGGCCAGTGTCACCGACGAGAGCGCAGGCAGCGCCTCGACCTCGTATCCATGGGCCACCAAGGTAGTGCCGACCCCCGACAAAAACGGATCTCCGCTGGCCAGGACGCAGATGCGTTCCCCGACGTGCTCCGCGATGACGGCGTCGAGCCCCGGCAGCAGCGGCGATGGCCACGGCTGGCTCGGGACGTCGGCGGGCAGGTAAGCCAGCTGCCGCGGCGCGCCCAGCACGATGTCGGCGCCGAGCACCAGGGCCTGGGCCTGCTCGGACAGGCCCGGCCACCCGTCGGCCCCGATCCCCACCACCGTCAGCCGTGTCCGGCGTTCCCGGGGCTCCCACCCCTCGGGAACGCCGTCGCCCTGGCGGGCGGCCGCGGGTCCAGTCGCAGGTCGGAGTGATTCTTCGCGCACGATTTCCCACCCTAAGCGAGCCCGGCGCTGTGCGATGATCGGCCGGTCGCCGAGCTGGAGGAGTGCTGTTGAAGCCGTACCCGTTCACCGCCGTCGTCGGGATGCCGGACCTGCGCCTCGCGCTCGTCCTCTCCTCGATCTCGCCCGCCGTCGGCGGGGTGCTGGTGCGCGGCGAAAAGGGCACCGCGAAGTCGACCATTGTCCGCGCGCTGGCGGGCCTGCTGCCGAGCGTGGACGTCGTGGACGGCTGCCGGTTCTCCTGCGACCCCGCGGCGCCCGACCCGGTCTGCCCGGACGGCCCGCACGACGCGGCGCGGAGCCACCGCCGGCCGGCGAAGCTGGTCGAGCTGCCGGTCGGTGCGGCCGAGGACCGCGTCGTCGGCTCGCTGAACCTCGAACGCGCGCTGGGTGAGGGCGTCACGGACTACCAGCCGGGCCTCCTGGCCGCCGCGCACCGCGGGCTGCTCTACGTCGACGAGGTCAACCTGCTCCACGACCACCTCGTCGACACCCTGCTCGACGCCGCCGCGATGGGCCGCGCGACCGTGGAGCGCGAGGGCGTCTCCGTGTCGCACGCCGCGCGGTTCGTGCTGATCGGCACCATGAACCCCGAGGAAGGCGAGCTGCGGCCGCAGCTGCTCGACCGGTTCGGGCTGACCGTCGAGGTCGCCTCCAGCCGTGACCCCGAGCAGCGCGTCGAGGTCGTCCGGCGCCGCCTCGCCTACGAAGCCGACCCGGACGGTTTCGCCGCCCGCTACGCCGACGAAGACGCCCGGCTGGCCGAAGAGATCGAGTCGGCGCAGAAGCTGTTGCCGGCCGTGAAACTCCCCGACGACGCCCTGCGCCAGATCGCCGAGATCTGCGCGTCCTTCGAGGTCGACGGCATGCGCGCGGACATCGTCACGGCGCGCGCCGCGGTCGCGCACGCGGCCTGGGCCGGTCGTGACGAGGTGACCACCGACGACGTCCGCGTCGCCGCTCGGCTCGCGCTGCCGCACCGGCGCCGCCGGAACCCGTTCGACGCACCCGGAATCTCGGAAGAGCAGCTGGAGCAGGCGTTGCAGGACGCCCAGCCCCCGGAGCCGGGCCCCGAGGACGACGGCCCCGGCTCGGGCTCGACGCCGGACGAAGCGCCATCCGAAGTGCCGCAAGGGGACGCGCCACAAGGCGAGCCGCAGCAGAAGCAGAACGGCGGGCAGCAGAAGACCGTCGGCGCGGGCGAGACGTTCAAGGCCCGCGTGTTCCGCGTCAAGGGCACGGGCGAAGGTGAGCGAGGACGCCGTTCGCGCGCGATCACCGACAGCGGGCGCACCATCGGCGTCCAGCCCCCGAGCGTCCGGGACGGCCGGCCGCACCTGGTCGCGACCGTGAAAGCCGCGGCGCCGCACCAGAAAGCCCGCGGCCGCGACGGCGCCGGGCTGAAGCTGCGCCGTCAGGACCTCCGCTTCGCGCTGCGCGAAGGCCGCGAAGGCAACCTGGTGCTGTTCTGCGTCGACGCGTCCGGCTCGATGGGCGCGAAAGCGCGGATGCGCGAGGTCAAGTCCGCGGTGCTGTCCCTGCTGCTCGACGCCTACCAGCGCCGCGACAAGGTCGGGCTCGTCACGTTCCGCGGCAACGCCGCCGAGCTGGCGCTGCCGCCGACGATCAGCGTCGACGCGGCCGCGTCCCGCCTCGAAGGCCTGCCGACCGGCGGCCGGACCCCCCTGGCCGAAGGCCTCCTGGAAGCCGCGAGGGTGCTGCGCGTCGAGGAGATCCGCGACCCGCGGCGCCGTCCGCTGCTGGTCGTCGTCACCGACGGCCGCGCCACCAGCGGGCCCGACGCCGTCGCGCGCGCCCAGGCCGCGGCCGGGCTGCTCACCGGCGTCACCACGATCGTCATGGACTGCGAAAGCGGCAAGATGCGGCTCGGCCTGGCCGCCGACCTGGCCGCCCACCTCGGCGCGGAGCACGTGCCCCTGGCCGACGTCGCCGCCGAGTCCCTCGCGAGCGCCGTCCGCGCCCGGACCGGGAAGGCCGCCTGATGCCGCAGGGGAAACCGGACGTCGTCCCGGCCGACGGGCTGACCACACGCCAGCGCCGCAACCGGCCGCTGCTCGCCGTGCACACCGGCGAGATGAAGGGCAAGTCGACCGCGGCGTTCGGGATGGCGTTGCGTGCGTGGAACCAGGGCTGGTCGATCGGGGTGTTCCAGTTCGTCAAGTCGGCGAAGTGGCGCGTCGGCGAGGAAGCCGCGTTCCGCGCGCTGGGCAAGCTGCACGACGACACCGGCGAGGGCGGGCCGGTCGAGTGGCACAAGATGGGCGAGGGCTGGAGCTGGGCGCGCAAGTCCGGCACCGACGAGGACCACGCGACGAACGCGCGTGAAGGCTGGGCGGAGATCAAGCGCCGGCTCGCCGCCGAGACGCACGACTTCTACGTCCTCGACGAGTTTTCCTACCTGCTCAAGTGGGGCTGGCTCGAAGTCGACGACGTGGTGTCCACTTTGGTCGACCGGCCCGGCCACCAGCACGTCGTCATCACCGGCCGGTACGCGCCGCCGGAGCTGGTCGAAGCCGCCGACCTCGTCGCCGAGATGACCAAGGTCAAGCACCCGATGGACGCCGGCCAGAAGGGCCAGCGGGGGATCGAGTGGTAGCGCGGGTGGTCGTCGCCGCGCCCGGTTCGGGGCACGGCAAGACCACCGTCGCCGCCGGGCTGATGGCGGCGCTGCGCGAGGCCGGGCACCGCGTCTCCGGGCACAAGGTCGGCCCCGACTTCATCGACCCGAGCTACCACGCGCTGGCGACCGGGCGTCCCGCGCGCAACCTGGACCCGTTCCTGCAGGGTGAGGACCGGCTGATCCCGTTGCTGCGGCACGGTTCCGCCGGTGCCGACATCGCCGTCATCGAAGGCGTGATGGGCCTGTTCGACGGCGCTCTGGGCACCGAGGGCTACGCCTCGACCGCGCACGTCGCCCGGCTCCTCGACGCGCCGGTGGTGCTGGTGGTGGACGCGTCGGCGGCGTCGCGCAGCGTCGCGGCGACGGTGCTCGGGTTCGCCTCCTACGACACGCGGGTGCGGCTGGCCGGGGTCATCCTCAACAAGCTGGGCTCGCAGCGGCACCTCGACGAGATCGCGTCCGCGCTGGAGGCCACCGGGGTCCCGCTGCTGGGAGCGTTGTACCGCAACGAAGAGATCCACGCGCCGAGCCGGCACCTCGGGCTCGTCCCGGCGGCCGAACGCGCCGACGACGCCCAGCGCGTGCTGCCGTCGTTGGCCGCGTGGGTGCGGGACGGCGTCGACCTCGAAGCGATCGTCCGGATCGCGTCCGGGGCCTCACGGCTTTCCGCTCCGGCCTGGGAACCGCCGGTGGTGGACGGACGGCGAGTGACCGTCGCGGCTGCCGGCGGTCCCGCGTTCACCTTCCGCTACACCGAGAACATCGAGCTGCTGGCCGCCTGCGGCGTCGACGTGGTCGACGTCGATCCGTTGCAGGACAAGAGTTTGCCGGAGGGGTGCGCCGGGTTGTACTTCGGCGGCGGGTTCCCCGAGGTGCACGCGGCGGAGCTGTCGGCCAACACGGCGTTGCGCGCCGAGGTGGCTTCGGCGATTTCCCGGGGCATGCCGGTCAGCGCGGAATGCGCGGGGCTGCTGTACCTGTGTCAGTCCCTGGACGACGTGCCCATGGTCGGCGCGGTGCCCGCGGACGCGAAGATGACGGCCCGCGGCAAGCTCGGTTACCGGCGTGCGGTCGCCGTCGAGGACAACGTCCTGGCCACGGCCGGTCAGCGCGTCACCGGGCACGAATTCCACCGCACCGAGGTCACGCCGTCGCACGGCGCGACGGCCGCCTGGGGCTGGGATCGGCAGCTGGACGGCTTCGCGTCGCCGACGCTGCACGCGTCCTACCTGCACGTTCACTGGGCCGGGTATCCCGAGCTGGCCCAGCGGTTCGCGGAGCGGGTCCGGGCTCATGGCTCTGTCTGATTCCGCCTCCGCGGGAGGGAGTACGTCGGCGGGCTACGACCTGCACCACCACGGCGATCGCGAGGTCGGGCCGGGGCTGGTCGACCTCGCCGTGAACGTCCGGCTGCCGCGGCCGCCCGCGTGGCTGCGGCGGGAGCTGGTGTCCGCGGTGGACTCGCTGGCGGCCTATCCGTCCACTGTGGACGCTGTCGACGCGGTGGCTCTCCGGCACGGTCGTCCCGCTTCGGAGGTCCTGGTCACCGCGGGCGCCGCGGAGGCGTTCACGCTGCTGGCTTCGGCTCTCCGGCCGCGGCACGCGGTGGTCGTGCACCCGCAGTTCACCGAGCCGGAAGCGGCTCTGCGCGCGGCCGGTCATGCCGTCTCGCGCGTGATCTTGCCCGAAGCGGACGGCTTCAAGCTCGACCCCGCGCTGGTCCCGTCCGACGCGGACCTGGTGTTCGTCGGCAACCCGACGAACCCGACGTCGGTCCTGCACTCGTCGGCAGCACTGCTCGCGCTGGCGCGTCCCGGGCGGTTGCTCGTGGTCGACGAGGCGTTCCTGGACGCGGTGCCCGGCGAAAGCGAAAGCCTTGCTCTCGGTGTCCCGGGCGTCGTCGTGCTGCGCAGCCTGACGAAAACGTGGGGCCTGGCCGGGCTGCGGGCGGGGTACGTGCTCGCGCCGTCGGACGTCGTCGAACGGCTGCGAGCGGTGCAGGTGCCGTGGTCGGTGTCCACTTTGGCCGGAGTGGCGACGGTGGCGTGCTGCCGCCCGGCCGCTTTGGAGGAAGCGGAAAAGCTGGCGATCGCGGCGGAAGCCGACCGCGAGTACCTGGTGTCGGGCCTGGCGTCCACCGGAGTCCCGGTCCTGGGCGACCCGCGCGGCCCGTTCGTGCTGGTGCGGGTTCCGGACGGCGCTTCGGTGCGGGCCCGGTTGCGGGAAGCGGGCTTCGCGGTGCGTCGCGGCGACACGTTCCCCGGCCTCGGGCTCGATCACCTGCGCCTGGCGGTCCGCGACCGCGCGACGACGGACGCGTTCTTGAGCGCGCTCGGAAAAATCTTGTAAACACCGACAGGGGGCTGTCGCCACCACCGCCGAGAGTGGGTGTCGCCGCCGGGAAAGGCCTGGCGTGACAGTGGAAGGAACGACATGCCCCGATTCAACGACGTCGCCTGGTTCGAGATCGGCGCCGCCGACCCGGCGGCCGCCGAACGGTTCTACGGCGAGGTCTTCGGCTGGAGCGTCGCGCAGGACGACTCGGCCAGCACCGATGCCGCCTACCGGGTGATCGACACCGGCGGTTCGCGCGGCGGGCTCTTCGCGACCAAGGGTGAAATGCCCGATTATGCGGTGTTCACCGTGCTCGTCGAGGACGTCGAAGCCGCGTGCCGCCGGGTCGAGGCGGCCGGGGGGAAGGTGCAGCGGCCGCCGGCCGTCAACCCGGTCGGCGTGACGTTCGCGCACGTGCTGGACCCGGCGGGCAACCACTTCTCGGTGTTCACTCCGCCAAACTGAGCTGCTCGACCACGCCGTACGGGATGTCGAGGTCCTCGCGCCGCAGCGGGCGGGGCGGGGGTACCTCGGCGGTGACCGAGACCGAGGTGATCCGGTCGGCGCGGAAGGCGCGGATCTCTTCGCGCAGCCGGCACCAGGCCACCAGGTACCAGTGCTCGGGCTTGCCGACGAACCCCAGCGGCTCGATGTCCCGCCGAGTCTCGGCGCCTCCACGGTCGCCGTAGCCGATGCGCAGGACGCGGCGGGTGACGAGCGCGTCGGCCAGCACGCGGGGGATCGGCGGGAGGTCGCGCGGGTCTTCGAGGAAGTGGACCCGGCCGGCCAGGGCCTCGGCCGCGGCGGCGTCGTCCTCCTGCATCGCGGCGACGAGCTTGCGCAGCGCCGAGCCCGCTTCGGTGCGGAACGGCGTGCCCGCCAGCCGTTTGAGCGCCATGGCCATCGCGACGGCTTCGCCAGGGGTCAGGTTGACCGGCGGCAGGGTGCGCGCCTTGTCGAGGCAGTACCCGCCGGTGCGGCCGGGTTCGGCGTAGATCGGCGTGCCCGACTGCTGCAGCGCGCTGATGTCACGCTCGACGGTGCGGGTGCTGACCTCGAACCGGTCCGCGAGCCAGCGCGCACTGCGCGGCCGCGGCGCGACGGCGCGCAGTTCTTCGACGAGGGCGTAGAGACGGTCGGTCCGGTTCACGGTCCGCACTTTAGGCGTGGGGTACGACGTTTTCAGGCGAGCGCGAGCAGCGAGGCGGCGACGGCGACCTCGACCCCGGCGCCGAGGACGTCGCCGGTGACGCCACCGAGCCGCTTGGTGCACCTGGCCAGGAGGGCCGCGGTCACGGCGTAGGCGAGCACCACGGCCAGCGGGCCTCGCCACCAGGCCATCCCCGGGAGCAGGGCGCTCGCGCCGACAGTGGCCACGCCGATCACGATCGCGGCCGTTCTCGGCACCGAATCGGCGACGGTGGCACCCAGTCCTTCCGGCCGCGCGGACGGCACCCCGCGCGCGCAGGACATCGAGAGCGTGCAGCGTCCGACGAGCACGCTCACGACGACGGCCTCGAGCGGCCGGTCAGCCCCGGCGAGCGCACCGACCTGGACGAGCAGGACGAAGACGAGCGTGGCGACACCGGTGGGCCCGGAGTCCCCGCGCCGCATGACGTCGAGAGCCTTGGCACGGTCGTAGGAGGCACCGAGGCCGTCGGCGGTGTCGGCGAGCCCGTCGAGGTGCAGCCCCCGGCTCCCGAGGGCGACGGCCCCAAGGGCAAGGGCGGCAACGGCGATCGTCGGGAGTCCGAGCATGCCTCCGCCGACGACGACAAGCCCGGCAACCGCAGCGAGCGGCAGCGCAGCAAGGGGCGCAAGCACCATGGCACCCCCGGCGACCCGCTGATCGATGACTCGGGGCGCCGGGACGGGGACCGTGGTCAGCGTCCCGACGGCCATCCGCGCGGAGTCGGTCCAGCGGCTCATGCCGGGTAGTCCACAGGCAACCCGGTGCGGGCGGAGTTGTCCACAGATCGCCGAGCGGCGGGTTTTGCCTGGTAGGAGCCGGTAGACTGGACCGGGGACGCCCCCCAGGGAGTGGCGGGGCCCGCCCTCATGCCAGGTCCGCCAGCAGGCCCATGTCGGCGATGATCGCCCGCGCCGCCCGCAGTGTCGGGACCGCCTGCACCGCCCCGCTCCCTTCGCCCAGCCGCAGCCCGAGGTCCAAGATCGGCTCCAGCCCCAGCGCCTTCAGCGCGAACGCTTGCGAAGGCTCCGTCGACCGATGACCGGCCAGCCACCACTGCTCGACCCCCGGCGCGATGTCCCGCGCGACCAGCGCCGCCGCGCCCGAGAACACCCCGTCCAGCACCACCGGGATCCGGTGCAACGCCGCCTCGACCAGGAACCCCGTCGTTGCCGCGACGCACGCGCTGCCCAGTGCCGTCAGCCGCTCGAACGGGTCCTCTACCCGGCCCGCGGTCCGCGCCAAGGCCGCGGCGACCGCCGCCGTCTTGCGCTCCAGACCGGACGCGTCCACGCCCGTCCCCGTGCCGACCACCTCGGCCGCCGGCAGCCCCAACGAAGCCGCCACCAGCGCCGCGCACATCGCCGTGTTGCCGATCCCCATGTCGCCTGGGATCAGCACGTCCGCGTCCGCTTCCTCTCGGGCGATCGCGCGGCCCGCTTCGAACGCCGCCTGCGCCTCACCCGGCTCCAAGGCGTCCTCGACGTCGATCGAGCCCGAGCCGCGGCGGATCTTGTGCGCCGTGACGGACTCCGGCACGTCCGCGCCGTCCCAGTCGACGCCCAGGTCGGCCACTCGGACCCGCGCGCCGACCTGCGCCGCCAGGACGTTCACGCCGCTCTTGCCGGCCAGGAACACCCGCACCATCGCCGCGGTCACCTCGCGCGGGTACGCCGAGAGCGCCGACACACCGTGGTCGCCCGCGAAGACGACCACCCGGACGTCGTCCAGCGGGCGCGGCGGCACGCTCCCGTGCGCCGCCGCCAGCCAGGCGGCGATCTCCTCCAGCCTGCCGAGCGCGCCGAGCGGCTTGACCAGGCCGTCGAGCCGCTCGAGCGCGGCGGTGCGGGCGGCGGGGTCGGGCACGGGAACGTCGAACACGGGCGCCTCCTGGCTACAGGTCGAGTGCCCGGCCCGCGACGACCAGCACGACCCGGTCGGCGTCGGCGGACACCCGGTTGTTCAGTGCGCCCAGCACATCACGGAACAGCCTTCCGGACGACGTTGCGGGCACCACACCGCTGCCGACCTCGTTGCTGACCGCGACCACCGGCACCCGCGCGGCGGACCAGGCGGCGAGGAAGTCCTCGAGCCGGTCGTCCAGCCGGTGCTCCCAGCCCGGCTTCTGCCGCCACGCGCCGACGTCGTCCAGCACGCGGGACAGCCAGGTGCCGAGGCAGTCGATCAGCAGCGGCTCGGTCGCCTTGCGGAGGGTGCCCGCCAGGTCGGTGGTCTCGACGGTCTTCCAGTGCGCCGGCCGCCGCGCCTGGTGCGCGGCCACCCGCGCGGCCCATTCGGGGTCGTCGTCACTGGCAGGAAGGCCGGGCGCGACGTAGACGAGGTGCGCATGGTGGGCGACGAGCCGCTCGGCGTGCCGCGACTTCCCCGAGCGGACGCCACCGAGGACCAGCACCTTGCCTTCGTCGCGTCCGTACCGGCGAAGGGCGCGTGCCAGGGTTTCGAAATACCCGGCGAGCCGGTGGGTCAGCCCCGCCGACGTTTTCTTCCCCGCGGAGGCGGCGTTGGGCACAGTCATACCCGGCATTGTGGTGCACGCGCTACCGTGCGCCACGTGCCACTCCGTCTAGGGACAACCGCTGCCGGACTCGTTACCGGATATGTCGTCGACACCCTGTTCGGAGACCCCCGACGGGGGCACCCGGTGGCGATCTTCGGTTCGGCCGCCGCGCGCATCGAACGCGCCGTGTGGGCGGACTCGAAGCCGCGCGGAGTGGCGTACGCGGGGTTGTGCGCCTTCGGAGCCGTCGGCCTCGGCGCCGCGCTCCAGACGACGACGCGGCGAAGCCCCTTCGCACGCTTCGCGCTCACTGCCGCGTGTACGTGGGTGGTGCTCGGCGGACGCGGCCTCGCCGCCGAAGGCGCCGAAATGGCCCGCCTGCTCGAAGCAGGTGAAGTGCCTTCGGCGCGTACGCGGCTGTCGCACCTCTGCGCACGCGACGCGACGACGCTCGACTCAGCCGAGCTGACCCGCGCGGCGACCGAGTCGATCGCCGAGAACACGTCGGACGCGGTGGTCGCGCCGTTGTTCTGGGGCGCGGTCGCCGGGATGCCGGGGCTGCTGGGCTACCGCGCGCTGAACACGCTCGACGCGATGGTCGGCTACCGATCGCCGAGGTATCGGAACTTCGGCTGGGCCTCCGCGCGCGCGGACGACGTGGTCAACCTGCTGCCGTCGAGGATCGGAGCAGCGCTCACGGCGTTGTGCGCGCCGCTGGCGGGAGGCCATCCGCGAGGGGCGTGGCGAGTCTGGCGCCGCGACGGCGGGCAGCACCCGAGCCCGAACGCGGGCCAGGTCGAGGCGGCGTTCGCGGGGGCGCTGGACATCCGGCTCGGCGGGACGAACAGCTACGGCGGCGAAGTGGAGAGCCGGTCGAGACTCGGTGACGGACGCGACCCGGAGCCGGTCGACCTGCGAAGGGCGGTGCGCTTGTCGCGCCTGGTGGGGCTGGCCGCAGCCGCAATCGCCGCGACCGCAGCCCCCGCCACTTCCTGGGGGGCGTCCCCTGTCCAGTCTATCGGTGCCACCCCCAAGGGAAGGGCCGTTCGGCGATCTGTGGACAACTCCGCCCGCTCGCGCCCGGCTGTGGACAACCTCCGGTGAGCGGCCTCCTCGTCGCCGGGACGACCTCCGATGCCGGCAAGAGCCTCGTCACCTCCGGGATCTGCCGGTGGCTGGCTCGCCAAGGCGTTCGCGTTGCCCCCTTCAAAGCGCAGAACATGTCCAACAACTCCATGGTCTGCGCCGACGGTGCCGAAATCGGGCGCGCGCAGTGGCTGCAGGCGCGCGCCGCCCGGGTCGAGCCCGAGGCCGCCATGAATCCCGTTCTGCTCAAGCCCGGCAGCGATCGGCGCAGTCACGTCGTCGCGCTCGGGAAGCCCTTCGGGACCCTCGAAGCCGGGGAGTACGCCACCGGCCGCGCCGGGCTCGCCGAAATCGCCTTCGCGGCCTACGAAGACCTCAACTCGCGCTACGACGTCGTCGTCTGCGAAGGCGCCGGCAGTCCCGCCGAAATCAACCTGCGCGGCGGCGACTACGTCAACCTGGGGCTCGCCCGGCGGTTCGGGCTGCCCGTGCTCGTCGTCGGCGACATCGACCGCGGGGGCGTCCTGGCCGCCATGTTCGGCACCCTCGCCCTGCTCTCCGCCGAGGACCAGGCACTCGTCGCGGGCTGGGTCGTCAACAAGTTCCGCGGCGACGTCGGCCTGCTGCGCCCCGGCCTGGACAGCCTCGAGAAGGTGACCGGACGGCCCGTGCTGGGCGTGCTCCCGTGGCTCGATCGCGTCTGGATCGACTCGGAGGACGCCCTGGCCGCCGCGGGCTGGCGCCGCGAGACCCACGGCGGCGGGCTGCACGTCGCCGTCATCCGGTTCCCGCGCGCGTCCAACGCCACCGACGTCGACGCCCTCGCCGCCGAACCCGGCGTCACCGTGACGCTCACCGCCGACCCCGACACCGTCGCGGCGGCGGACGTCGTCGTGCTGCCCGGCTCGCGCGCCACCGTGGACGACCTCGCCTGGCTGCGCGACCGCGGCCTCGACACCGCGTTGACGGCCCGCGCCACGGCGGGCCGGCCGGTGCTCGGCATCTGCGGCGGCTACCAGATGCTCGCCGAGTCCATTGTGGACGACGTCGAGTCCGGTGCCGGCGAGGTGCCGGGCCTCGGCTTGCTGCCGGCGCGGGTCACGTTCGCCGACGAGAAGGTGCTCGCCCGTCCGGCGGGGGACTGGCGGGGCACCCATGTCGACGCGTACGAGATCCACCACGGTTCGGTGACGCTGTCATCGGCGCAGGAGTCCTTTTTGGACGGCGTGCGCCAGGGTGCGGTCTGGGGCACGATGTGGCACGGCGCCTTCGAGAACGACGCCTTCCGCCGCGCGTGGCTCAAGGAAGCGGCGGCCCAGGCCGGGACCGGGTGGACCCCGGCGCCGGACGCTCCCGGCTTCGCCGACCTGCGCGAGGAGATGCTCGAGAAGCTGGCCGACGCCGTCGACGAGCACCTGGACACGGCGGCGCTGCGCACCCTGCTGGACCTGGGCGCGCCTAAGGACCTGCCGTTCGTCCCACCCGGCGCGCCCTAGCGGGGCACGGACGCGGTGAGCTTCCCGCTGACCTGCCGCAAGGTGCAGACCGCCTCCCGGGCCCCGGCGCCCCAGGACGACTCGGTCGGCACGTGCGCGGCGAACTCGATGCTGGGCGGCGGGGTGCCTTCGGTGAAGTACGCGGCCGCCGCGATCTGGCACAAGGGCTGCGCCAGCTCCTGCAGCTTGGTGAGCCGCGGGTAGGTCTCCCACCCGTTGCTGACGTCGACCCGCGCGGCGATCTGCTCGTCGTGCGGCACGTCGCAGGCGACCCGGATCACCTGCGCGGCGTCCGCGTCGGAGTCCAGGCAGTCGCCGATCGCCATGGCGTCGATGGAGTCCGGGGCGGTCGCCCGCGTGGCGTGCTGCGGCGTGAGCGCCACCCAGCCGACGCCGATCCAGAGCACGCTGAGCACCAGCCCGGCGACCGCCAGGCCGGTGCCGTCCCGGCCGTTGCGACTGAGCCGGATCAGGGCGCGGGTCCCGAATCCGAGGGCGAGCGGGACCAGTCCGAGCAGCCCCAGGACGAACGTCGCGATCGCGAACCCGTCGGTCCCGGGGGACTCGACGGGTCCGCGGACCGTCGTCTGGTCGTGGCTGGACAGCGTCGAGCGCGTTTCGTCGAACAAGGGTCCCCCTCCGGAATCCCCCGACCCGGCGGGGAAATCCTAAGGGATCAGGCCGGCCCGAAGATCACGACGCGGCGACGGCCGCGGCTTTCTTCGGCTTCAGCGCCTTCTCCGCGAAAGCGCCGAACGCCAGGCCCAGCGCCAGCCACAGCGTCACCTGGGTGCCGATCGAAGCCGTGCGGAAGCTCCACAGCGTCGAGGCCGGGAACTCCGCCGGGACCTCGTCGACCACCGGCATCAGCCAGGCCACCACGCCGATCACGACGAGGTAGCCCGCCGCGGCCAGCAGGAAGCCGCTCCACGCGCCGAAGCGGTCCGCGAGCTTGCGGCCGAACACCGTGGCGAGGATGCCCGCCAGCAGCGACACCGCGACGAACCCGAAGTACAGCTCGGTGCGTGAGCCGATCGTGCCCGCCTGACCCACCGCCGGCGGGTTGGCCGGGTACTTCAGGAACGGGACGAGGAACACCACGGCGAACGCGCCGCCGGTGAGCAGCAACGCCGTCAGCCGGGGGCGGAGGTTGCCGAGGCGGCCCTGGGCGAACGCGAAGGCGAGCGAAAGCAGGCCGCCGATCGCGACGCCGTAGACCACCACGCCGGTGAGCAGCCCGACGGTGCTCTGGATGTCCCGGGGGACCAGCTCTTCCTCGTGTTCTTCGGCGGGGGCGGCGCCCGCGTCGTGGGAATGAGCGTGGCCGCCGGACTCCTCGAGCCCGATGGCGGTGGTGACGGACGGCTCACCGAAGGCGTAGGCGAACCCGAACGCGAGCACGCCGGCGATCAGGCCCGCGAGCATGCCGCGGACCAGCAAGGTCTTCATCATGGGAGGTCGTGCCGCCGATCAGTGGCAGGGGAAGGCCAGCAGGTGCCGGCCGTCGTGCACGAACTCGTGGACGTAGTTGTTCGCGAACACCGAGGTGGCGCCCTGTTCGGTGCTCACGAAGTACAGCGCGATCAGGGCGAGGAGCACCACGAACACCGCCCACGGCACGATCTCACGGATCGGGATGCGGATCGGGAGCGGGACGGCGGGAACTGCCGTGTGGGACATGAGCGTGGCCTCCTCGGGCTTTCGCGGCCTCATCGGGGACTGCACGAAGGGATCCGGGTCTGGCTTCCCCCTGGCGGGGGTCACAGTGGCGCGACCGCGCGGACTTGCACCGCGTTCCGGAATCTCCTCGTCTGGCCGGTTGAGCGTAGGTCCGCCGTTTGGGCCGCGTCAATGTGACAATGCCGCGGTGACTCGAATGGTGGCGGCCCTCGATGTGGGCGGGACGACGATCAAGGCGGCACTGCTGGACGAGCAGCTCCAGCCCAGGGCGACGCTGCGCGCGGAGACGGCGCGCAGCGCGGACGGCACGGCGCTGGCCGCGCAGGTGGTGGACATCGTCGCCGCGCTGGCGGAGCAGGCCGGCACCGGGAGGCCGGCGGCGGTCGGGGTGGTCGTGCCCGGGATCGTCGACGAGGAGACGCGCGTCTGCCACTTCTCGGCCAACCTCGACTGGCGCGAGGTCCACTTCGGCGAGCTGCTGGAGGAGCGGCTCGGGCTGCCGGTGGCGTTCGGGCACGACGTCACCGCGGGCGGCATCGCCGAGTTCCGGGTGGGCGCCGGGCAGGGCGCGACGAACGCGGCGTTCATCCCGGTCGGTACCGGGATCGCGGCCGCGCTGCTGCTCGACGGCCGGATCCACCGCGCGCACGGGCAGGCGGGCGAGGTCGGGCACATCGACGTGGGCCACCCCGGCAAGTGCGGCTGCGGCGCGATCGGCTGCCTGGAGGCGATTTCTTCGGCGGCGGCGATCGCCCGGAGGTACACGGAACGCACGGGCCGCGCGGCCGACGGCGCCCGCGAGGTGGTCGACCTGGCCCGCCACGGCGACGAGGTCGCGGTGGCGGTGGTCCAGGACGCGCTGGACGGCTTGGGGCACGGAATCCGGACGTTGCTGACGCTGCTGGGGCCGGAGGTGATCATCCTCGGCGGCGGCCTGTTCACGGCGGCGGACTACGTGCTGGAGCCGGTGCGGGAGTGGCTGGCTTCGCACCTGACTTTTCAGCGGATGCCGGAGTTGCGGATCGCGAAGCTGGGGGATGAGGCCGGTCGGTTGGGGGCGGGGTTGCTCGCCATGGATCGGCTCGCGGAGTTGTGACGCGGCCCCTCAGGCCAGGAGGACCTCGACCCCCGCTGCTTCGAAGGCGGCTACCTGGTCCGGGGCCGCGCCCGCGTCCGTGATCAGCTGGTCCACCGCCGTTGTGTCGCAGATGCGGGCGAACGCGTGGCCGCCCAGCTTGCCGCCGTCCGCGATCACCGTTACCTGGCGTGCTCGGGATGCCAGCAGGCGGTTGATGCTCGCTTCCCCTTCGTGGTGGGCGAACGCCCCTCGCTCCGCGTCGAACGCGTCCACGCCCAGGAACACCAGGTCGAGGGTGATCTGGTCCAGGAACAGGCTGGCCAGTGGCCCGGTCAGCTCGAACGAGTGCTGCCGGGCCACGCCGCCCGTGACGACGATCTTGATGTTCGGGCGGACCGCCAGCTCGTGGGCGATGTTGAGCGCGTTCGTCACCACCGTCAGCGCCGGCGAGCTGTCGCGCCGCTGCGCCAGCTCCGGGCGCAGCACCAGGGCGCGGGCGACCTCCGTGCTCGTCGTTCCGCCGTTGAGCCCGAGCACCATGCCGCGTTCGACCAGCCGCGCGGCGGCCGCGCTGATGCGCTGCTTCTCCGGCGCCTTGCGCGCGGCCTTGTGCCGCAACGGCAGGTCGTACGCCACGTTGCTCGCCACCGCGCCGCCCCGCGTGCGGGTCAGCAGCCGGCGACCGGCCAGGTGGTCCAGGTCGCGCCGGATCGTGGCGGCGGAGACGTCGAGCTCCTCCGCGGACGCCTCGACGTCGATCTTTTCCCGCTGCCCCACCATGTCCAGCAGTGCGCTGAGCCGTTCGTGCCGGTCCAAACCAGCCTCCTTCGCCGCCCTCCCCGACGACAAAGGTAGTCAGAGTGCCCGCAGGAAAGCCAGCGACGGCATGAAGAAGTACTCACCACCCCGCAAGGTCACCGCCTGCGGCACCGGATCCGCCGTGCGCCGGCCCGATCCGCCCCACTCGACGGTGTAGTCCGACGGCGCGCGCTCGCCCTGCCCGATCACTGGGTCCAGCCCCGGCGTGACGCCGTCGACGATCGGGAAGCCCGGGTTGTCCGCCCAGACCGCCTGCGTGAACTCGAACTGGTTGCCCAGCACCGAGTTGAACGCCATGAACAGCAGCCCCACCCCGCCGCTCGGCCGCGCCGCGGGCGGGACGTCGGCGTTCGGGTCGTCCGGCCGTTCGCCGTAGGTGACCCCTCGGCGCGCCATCAGGTGCAGGCGCTCGCCGGGCGGTTCCTCGGCGCCGCCGGACCCGCGCGGGTTCGTCTTGCGGATGTGCGCCTGGAACGGGCACTTCACCGCCGCGCGGTCGCTTTCGTAGGTGAAGTTGTTCGACACCGGGCTTTCCGCGCCGTCTTCGCGCTGGGTGGTCAACGGCGTGCCGTCCTCGAAGCGGCCGATGATCATCGCGCCCGCGCGCTCCCGGCCTTCGCCGGTGAGGCCGAGCGTGTCGGCCAGGTCCGCCTCGGCCTGCTTGAACCGCCGGACGTTCTGCTCCAGCTTGCGGAAGACGAAGTAGCTGCCGAAGTGCACGGCCGGATCGGGGGCCGCGGTGTCCGGCACCAGCACCTGGGACAGCGGTGCCGCCGGGTTCCAGACGTTGATGCCGTCGGTGTTGTTCTTCTCCGCGTCGACGTCCTCGGTGAGGAACAGCGGCTGGCTCCGGCCGTCGACGTACCCGAAGTGCTCGATGCCCTCACCGCGCGCGTTGACGCGCCCGAGGCCGGTTTCTTCCGCGAGCACGGTGACGGAATCGGGCAGCAGGCCCAGGATTTCGTTGCGCCGCGCGGTCATCGCCTTGTCCGTGGCGTCGCCGACGAGCACGACGGCGTGGATTTCCCCGTGGTAGCCCGGATCGAACGTCGACCGCGGCGGGTCGTTCAGCTTCCGCCGGGTCGCCGGAGCCGCCATCCCGCGCAGGAACGCTTCGTCCTGCGGGAAGTTCTCGACGCCCAGAGCGCGGTAGCCGGCTGCCGTGAGCCCGACGCCGACGTACGGCGTGCCCGCCGGGCCGCCGCCCTTGAACGCGCCGACCTCGTCGAGGTGGGCCTTGGCGGATTTCATCTTCCCGGTGACCGAGACCAGGAACGCCCGCGCTTCCGCGGCGTCGCCGAAAGTCAGCAGCAGCGCGGAAAGGTGGTCGCGGACGTGGGCCTTGAGGATGTTCGGCTGCAGTTCGCCGAGCATCACCCCGGCGTCCCCGGTGGCAGTGGTCCAGGACAGCGTGGTGGACAGGTCGACACTCATGGCGGGCTCCCCTCCCGTGTGGACGATCGCAGGCGCACGACCGGCCGAAGTTCCCCCTCGCCGGCCGTGCCCCCTGGAACCAGGTTGCCGTCGCCACGATGCCGCGTGCCACCGAAACCGGGGCATTCACACGAAAGATTAAGTTGAACGCCGAACCGTTCGCCGGCAACGAAAAACGCGGGCCCCGCGCGGGGCCCGCGTTTTCCGTTCAGCGGATCAGTGGGTCAGCGGATCAGTACCACCACTGCGTCTGGCCGCCCGAGATGAAGTCCCACAGCTGCAGCCGCGTGCCGTTGGCGCCGACCGAACCCTCGCCGGTCAGGTAGCGGTTGTTCGAGGGGCTCTGGAAACGCAGGTAGCCCTCCGGGATCAGGGTGTCGGCCCACCACTGGTTCTTGCCGCCGGCGACGTAGTCCCACAGCTGGACCTTCGTGCCGTTCTTGCCGATCGTGCCGAGGTCGGCGTCGAGGTAGCGGCCGCTCTGCACGTTCTGGAAGCGCAGGTAGCCCTCCGGGTTGCGGGTGACGTAGAACGCCTGGTTCGCGGCGTACACGTCGCAGTCCCACAGCTGCATCTTCGTGCCGTTGGCACCGATCGTGCCCAGGTCGGCGTCCCAGCACCGGCCGAACTTGGCGGACTCGATCAGGTAGGCGTCGGCCTCGGCGACCTGCGCGCCGGCGACCCCGGGGGTGGACCGGTGAGCGGCACCCACCTTCGCGGGCCGCAGCTTGATCCCGCCGGCGAGCGTCGAGACCGCGGTCCCCTTGCCGTCGGCCGGGGCCGCGCCGGCCTGCGGAACGGCCACCAGGCCGAACAGGCCCGCCGCCGCGGCGACCGTCACCATCAGCCGCTTCATCTTCGTCATCGTTCCCCTTTTCGTCGATTCACCTGTGCTCGCGGGGAAGAAGGCGGGCACGAACCGGCCCCGGGCCACTGCGGACCCGGCGCGTGGACGTGCCGGCGAATCCCCCTCGCGGAGACCGTCAAACCCCCGAAAGCGGTCTCCGAAACCATCATTCAGTGCGCTCCGGCCCTCGTCGAGGTCATTTCCGCGAGGGGACAGAACGCACGTCAGACGTGTAACGGAACGGAACCGGCGCCGATACAGGGGCAGACACCGGGGGGAGCACTTGCGCATCGAGCTGACCTTGGCCGACCTCGTCCGCGTCGGGCTCGCGGCCGCGGCCGACCCGATGGGCGAGCTCGCCGCGAGCCTGCAGGTCCTGCAGCGGCGCGACGGCGGCCGCGCGGCGGCTTCGGCGGCGTTCAACCGGTGGCGCTACCGGGTGTGGCAGAGCCTGCCCGACTCGGCCGCGGTGCTGATGTGGCTGTGCCGGCCGGACGCGCCCATCCCGGAGTTCCTGCTGCCCGCGGCGGGCCGCTACGAGCTGGAGTCCGGGCTCACGGCGGTGCTGAAGACGGAACCGGTGAGCCTGAAGACGGCGTTGCGCACGGCGCCGGCCGACCGCGACCTGCCGGCGTGGGCCGCCGCGCTCGCGGACGGCGACACGGCGGGCCTGCCGCGATTGGTCCAGGCCATGCGCGACTACCACGAGCTCGCGCTCGCCCCGGCGTGGGACACGGTGTCCGGACAGGTGGACGCCGACCTCGGGATGCGCACGCAGCTGCTGCTCCACGGCGGCGTCGACGCGCTGCTGACCGGCCTCCGCCCGCTGGTGCGCTGGGAAGCGCCGGCCCTGGAGACCGACGACCGCATCGCCGGCACGGTCCCGTCGGAGGGCACGGGGCTGCTGCTGG
>NZ_JBEXVF010000112.1:0-22754 GCF_040629235.1 Amycolatopsis sp. NPDC005961
GGATACTTCGACCTGCGAGACACCAAGACATCCTCCCTCCAGACCACCGTCTGGAACCAAGGTGTCCGCTCCCAGGGGGCAACTCCACGTGATTGGAGGGGCGACACGCGTGACTGGAGGGGCGACACGGCGGCTCAGTGCAGGACCGAGCCCGGCAGTTCCTCGAAGATCAGCCAGGTCCGCGTCGACCGCACACCCTCCAGTGCCTGCAGCCGCTCCAGGACCACGTCGCGCAGTGTCGTGTTGTCCGGCGTCCGGACCAGCAGCAGGATGTCGAAGTCGCCGCCCACCAGGGTCACGTGGTCGACGTACGGGATCTCGTGCAGGTCGGTCGCCATCGTGCGCCACGACGTCTGCTCCACCGTCACCATGATGTATGCCGACGTGCCCAGGCCCGCCCGGCGCGGGTCGATCCGCGCGCCGAACCCGGTGATCACACCCTCCGCCATCAGGCGCTCCAGCCGCGTGTACGCGTTCGTGCGCGAGATGTGCAGCTTCTCCGCCAGTGCCCGGATCGCCAGGCGGCCGTCCGCGGACAGCTCCGCCAGCATCGCCCGGTCGACCTCGTCGAGCGCCGGGACCGTTCGTCCCGTGAGGCCGCCGCCGGTCGAGGCCGTGAAGGACGTTTGGTCAGCGACTGGCTCCGAAAAAGACCCTTTGTCGCTCATTTCGCGGAACCCTTGAACACACGACCACCAAGAACGACCATCTGAGCATCATATGTCTGCGAGAGGTGGTGCCCGTGGAAACCCTGCTGCCCTCCGCGTCGCCGGTACGGTTCGTCGCCGAGGACGGAACGCGCGTCGACCAGCACGGCGAGTACGCCGAACCCACCAGGGACCGCCTGAAGGCCGCCTACCGGCTGATGGTCCTGGGCCGCAGGTTCGACGTCCAGGCGACCGCCCTCACCAAGCAGGGCCGCCTCGCCGTCTACCCCTCCAGCGCCGGCCAGGAGGCCTGCCAGGTCGCCGCCGCGCTCGCCCTCCGGGACGACGACTGGCTCTTTCCCACCTACCGCGACTCGGTCGCTCTCGTCGCGCGCGGCCTGAAGCCCGGCGAAGTCCTGACGCTGCTTCGCGGCGACGCGCACTGCGGCTACAACCCCGCCGAGACGCGCGTAGCGCCCCAGTGCACTCCGCTCGCCACGCAGACCCTGCACGCCACCGGTCTCGCGCACGCGATGCAGCGACGCGGTGAAGACGCTGTCGCGCTCGCGCTCACCGGGGACGGCGCCACCAGCGAAGGCGACTTCCACGAGGCGCTCAACTTCGCCGCCGTCTTCAAGGCGCCCGTGGTGTTCTTCGTGCAGAACAACGGTTACGCCATCTCCGTGCCCTTCGAGAAGCAGAGCGCCGCGCCCGCGCTGGCGTACAAGGGCATCGGCTACGGCATGCGCTCGGAGCAGGTCGACGGCAACGACGCCGTCGCGGTCCTCGCCGTCCTCGACGACGCCGTGAAGCACGCCCGCGAAGGCAAGGGCCCGGTCCTCGTCGAGGCCCACACGTACCGCATCGACGCCCACACCAACGCCGACGACGCCACCCGCTACCGCGACGCGGACGAAGTCGCGAAGTGGCGCGAAGCGGACCCGCTCGAGCGGCTCGAGACCTACCTGGACGACGACCTGACCGAAGACGACGTCGAGCGATTCCGAGCCGAAGCCGAAGAGTTCGCCCAGTCCGTCCGCGACACCCTGAACGCCGACGCCGAGCTCGACCCGATGTCCCTGTTCGACCACGTCTACGCCGAGCCGACCCGCCAGCTGCAGCGCCAGCGGGCCATGGTCGCGGCCGAGCTGGAGGCCTGATGACGACCACGATGGCGCAGGCGCTCAACGCCGCCCTGCGGGACGCGCTCAAGGACGACGACCGGGTGCTCGTGTTCGGCGAGGACGTCGGCACGCTCGGCGGCGTCTTCCGGGTCACCGACGGCATCACCGCCGACTTCGGCGAGGACCGCTGCTTCGACACGCCGCTGGCCGAGGCCGGCATCGTCGGGTTCGCCGTCGGGATGGCGATGGGCGGGTTCCGCCCGGTCGTCGAGATGCAGTTCGACGCCTTCGCCTACCCCGCGTTCGAGCAGATCACCTCGCACGTCGCGAAGCTGCGCAACCGCACCCGCGGCGCGCTCTCGCTGCCGATGGTCATCCGCATTCCCTACGCCGGCGGCATCGGCGGCGTCGAGCACCACTGCGACTCCAGCGAGGCCTACTACACGCACACGCCGGGCCTGCGCGTCGTCACGCCGGGCACCGCGCAGGACGCCTACGACCTGCTCCGCGACGCCATCGAGTCGCCGGACCCGGTCGTCTTCCTCGAGCCGAAGGCCCGCTACTGGTCCGGCGAAGAGGTGAGCTTCACCCGCAGCGGCCCGGCCATGGACCGGGCCGTCGTCCGGCGCCAGGGCAAGGACGTCACGCTCATCGCGTACGGCCCGATGGTCGCCACGGCGTTGGAGACCGCCGAAGCCGCGACCGCCGAAGGCTGGGACGTCGAGGTCGTCGACCTGCGTTCCTTGAGCCCGTTCGACGACGAGACCGTGACGGCGTCCGTGCGCCGCACCGGACGGGCCGTCGTCGTCCACGAGGCGGCCGGCTTCGGCGGCTACGGCGCCGAGGTCGTCGCCCGCGTCACCGAGCAGTGCTTCCACCAGCTGCACGCGCCCGTGCTGCGCGTGACCGGGCTCGACATCCCCTACCCGGCGCCGAAGCTCGAGCGCCACACGCTGCCCGACGTCGACCGGATCCTCGACACGATCGCGCGCCTGCAGTGGGCCGACACCCCGGTGGTGGCCGGTGCCTGACTTCCTGCTGCCGGACCTCGGCGAGGGCCTGACCGAGGCGGCGATCCTCAACTGGCACGTCGCGATCGGCGACACGGTCAAGGTGGACCAGATCGTCGTCGAGGTCGAGACGGCGAAGGCCGCCGTCGAGGTGCCGGTGCCCTTCGCCGGTGTCGTGTCCGCGCTGCACGGCGAGCCGGGGCAGCTGCTGCCGGTCGGCGCGCCGCTGCTGTCCGTCGGCGGGTTCGCCGAGCCCGGCGTCACGACGTCGAGTGGCAGCGGCAACGTCCTCATCGGTTACGGCACCGCGCCCACGACCCGCCGCAAACGCGTCCGCCGCGTCGAAGCGCCTGCTCCGAAGGCCAAGGCGCCCGGCGTGATCTCGCCGTTCGTCCGGAAGCTGGCTTCGGACAACGGGATCGACCTCGCGAAGGTCGCCGCGACCGGTCCGGACGGGATCATCCGCCGCGCCGACGTCGAGGCGGCGCTCAAGAAGCCCGTCGCGAAGGGCAAGCGCATCCCGTTGACCGGCGTGCGCAAGGCCGTCGCCGACAAGCTCACGACGTCTCGGCGGGAGATCCCCGAAGCGACGGTGTGGGTCGACGTCGACGCGTCCGAGCTGGTCGCCGCGCGGGCGGCGCTGAACGCCAAGACGGACCGGCCGGTGAGCCTGCTCGGGCTGATCGCGCGGTTCGCCGTCGCGGGCCTCAAGAAGTACCCGGAGCTGAACTCGCGCGTGGAGGGCGACGAGATCGTCCTGCTGGACGAGATCCACCTCGGGTTCGCCGCGCAGACCGACCGCGGGCTGGTCGTGCCGGTCGTGCGGGACGCCGGCGCGCTGTCGACGCGGGACCTTTCGGCGGCGATCGGCGACCGCGCTCGCACGGCGCGCGACGGCAAGCTCGCGCCCGCGGACCTCACCGGCGGCACGTTCACCGTGAACAACTACGGCGTCTTCGGCGTCGACGGCTCGGCCGCGATCATCAACCACCCCGAGGCCGCGATCCTCGGCATCGGCCGGATCATCGACCGGCCGTGGGTGGTCGGCGGCACGCTGGCCGTGCGGAAGGTCTGCGAGCTGACGCTGGCCTTCGACCACCGCGTCTGCGACGGCGGCACGGCGGGCGGGTTCCTGCGGTTCGTCGCGGACTGCGTCGAAGCGCCGGTCACGGCCTTGGGCGACCTGTAACGACTCACCGCGCGCGGTGAGTCGGATGTGACGGTCGTGGCACTTAAAGTGTTCGCGTGACGACTCCAGCCCAGCACGACCGGGACCAGGCGGAAGCACGCGTGGGCCGGCTCAAGCAGGACCTGCGCGGCGGGCTGGCGACCCCGCCCGCCGACGTCGAGGCGATGGACGAGCTCGTCGCGACGGCCCACCGGCTGCTCGACTCCGAGCTGGCGTTCGAGGAGGCCAGGCACCGGCTCGCGAACGCCGAGCTCGAGTCCCGGCACGCGGCGACGCAGCGCGCGGTCGTCTACTTCGCGGCCGCGCCGGTGCTGGTGCCGCTGGCCGGCGCGGCGCTGGTGCTGTTCGACGTGCTGTCGCCGGTGTGGCTGCTCGCGCTCGTCCCGCTGTTCGCGGCGGGCCTGTGGATCGGCTTCGGGCCGGTCCGGCGGGTCGGCGACGTCATCCGCGAGCGGACGCGGGCCGCGTGGGCGGGCAGCGTCACGGCCGGGGTGCTGGTGGGCGCGCTGATCCCGTGGCCGGGGACGGTCGTCTGCACGATCCTGGTGGCGCTGGGCGTCGCGGGCACGTGCGGGCTGCTGTGGCGGGAAAGCCGGATCCCGTGAGCCACGGCTACGCGACCTACGGCGACGATCCCGAGTTCACGCAGGAGTACGAGGAGCCCGCCGACTCGACGCGGCGCGACCTCGACGAGCTGTTCGCGGCGGTCGACGGCCTGCGCGCGGCCGCCGAGGAGTCCGACGACCGCCTGCGCCGCGAAGTCGCCGACCTGACCGAGCGGCTCGAGCGCGGCGGCGGGCACCGGCAGGAGGACCGCATCGACCTGCTGGGCCGGCAGCTGGACCGGCTGCAGCAGCAGGTCCAAGCCCTGGAGCGCGCGGTGCGCGTGGCCGACGGCGTACCCCAGCTGAACCTCGACGACGTCGGCGCGGAGACCCGGGCGCTCGCGAAGGAGGCGGCCCGCTGGGACGACCTGCACAAGGAGCTGGTGACGAAGGAGCAGCGCGCCCGGCACTCGGCGGAGATCACGCGGCTTTCGTCCGTGCAGGCGGCCTTGTCCCGCTGCGATGCCGATCTGCTGGAGGTGATGCGCGTCCTGGCGTCGACAGACCGTGGTTCGCGGGCTCGCGGTGATGCGGAGTCGTCGTTGCGGGCGTTGTCGACGCGGCGCCGGACGCTGCTGGACGAGGAGATCCCGGCGGCGATCGCGGCGGCGGACCAGGCGCGGCTGGCGTTGCGCGAGGCGGACGCGGTCGAGGCGCGGATCGTGCCCCAGCTGGAGCGCGCCGAGCGAGCATGGCACGACCTGCAGGTCCGGCTCCGCACGCGGATCACGGACGCGCTGGGGTCGAACGCACTGCTGCCGACGTGGTTCGGGCACGCGCTGGGGGTGTCACCCCCGGCGGGCGCTTCGGGAGACGCGTGGATCCGGACCGCGGCGTCCGTGCTGGCGTACCGGGTGACGTTCGGGATCAAGGACCCGGCGCTGCCGCTGGGCCCGCCGGCGGGCGAGGACGCGGACACGACCGAGCGCCGCTGGACCTGGCGGGCGAGGCTGGAATCGGACTTGGACGAGCTGGCCCTCTAGCCGATTCCGCACCAGCCGGTGACGGCGATGAACTACGTTTCGATCATGTCCTACCGCGACGCGACGGCCCACTACACCTCGCCCAAAAGGCGTGATCCGGTCAAGACGATGCTGGAAGAAGTGGTCACCCACCGAGTACTGCGTGATGCCATCTCCCGGATCCCGCGTGCGCCCGGCCGGCCGTTGCGGGTGCTCGACGTCGGGTGCGGCACCGGGGACGGCCTGGCGCTGCTGACCGAGCGGCACGGCGCCCTCGCCCCGCTGACCGACGAGCACACCCTCGACTACCTCGGGGTCGACATCGACCCCGACATGGTCGACACGGCCCGCGCGCTCCACGCCGGCCGGCGGGCGGAGTTCGTCGTCGCGGACATGCGGTCCGAGCTGCCCGCGGGCGACTTCGACCTCTACCTCTCCTGCGGCGTGCCCTACTCCCACCTTCCCCACGAGGACGTCGTCGAGGTCCTGACCGGCCTCATGCGGCGGATCGTCGAGACCCGCGACCGCGCCGTGCTCGTCGTCGACGTCCTCGGCCGCTACTCCGTCGAGTGGACGCCGAAGTGGCCGGAGACCCGCTGGTCCTACAACATGAGCTTCTTCGAGGACGCGACCGAAACCCTCCACGACCGGATGAGCTTCTTCGACCGCGGGTCGCTCGACGCGGCGCTCGTCGAAGCCGCGATCCGGGCCCGGGCCCGGCTGAGCGGGACGACGTTCACCGACCGGTCGATCCTCGCCGGCCGCCACACCGCCACCCTCGCCTTCAACCCGGCGATCCCGCCCTACCGCACCCTCCTCAACGAGCTCGCCCGCGGCACCACCGACGTCGACCTCGCCCGGCTGCGGTTCGAGCCTCCCACCGGGACCGCGCCCCGGCCGGTCGAACTGTTCTTCGCGGCCTTCGCCGAACGCTGGAACCGGATCATCGCCTCCGGAGACTTGCGCTCGCCCGACCACGCGAAGCAGCTGGCGACGTCGCTCTTCGCGTGGGAACAGCAAGCCCAGCAGGGCCTCGGTACCGGGCACTCCCTGATGGCCACCGTGGTCGTGGAACGTCCCACCCTCAACTGAGGGAGTCAGGCGCGGAGGGCCGACTCCAGCTGCCGGTGCAGCTCGCCGAGCCGGGACCGGCCGGGTTTGCCCGGTGGGAAGCGGCGGAGGAGGTCGGAGACCGCCGGCGGTGCGTGGTCGAGGGCCCAGCGGATCTCCGCGTCCGCGTCACCGCCGGCGAGTTCGCACGCCAGCGCTGCCTGCTGGGCGGGGCCGACGATGTGCTTCACCTGGTGTGGCGACGCCAGGGGGTGCAGGTAAGCCGCACCCGCCGCTCCGACCGCTGCGCGTGCGGCGGCGGAAGCGGCGGGGTCGGAAGTCTCGCCTGCCGCCTTCAGCGCCGCCCACGCCACCGTGCGAAGCAGCTTCGTGCGCTGAGCACCCGAAGCGAACTCTCGCGCCGCCGCGATCGCTTCCCGGGGGCGAGGATCGCCGGGGACCCGCGACTCGTACAACGGCAGCGCTCGCGAAGCGCAGTCGGCCGCCCAGCCCGTCAACGCCCGCAGCTCGTCGAGAGTCAGCTCCATGCGGGTGAAGCGTATCTTTGAAACGCCGGTTGAGACTTTCAGGCGACCGCCGGCTGCCGGAGCGGACGGCGCAGGCGGTTGAACAGCTTCGCGTTGTTCAGCGCGAACACGCCGACCGTCGCGCCGTCCCGCTGCCACACCGCCGCGAACGACGAGGACGACAGGTCGCCGTCGACCACCGAAAGCGTGTCGTCCGGGCGGGGGTGCCCGGCCAGCTGCAGGGTCCCCGCGTACTGGTCCGACCAGACGTACCCGCTCGGCGAGTACGTGCGCGAGGTCTGCCCGGCGAGCAGGTTCGCCACCGCGACCGGTGCCTGCTCCGACGCGTTCGTCCAGTGCTCGTGCCGCCGTCCCGCGTACCGGGCCACATCGCCCACCGCGACCACCTGCGGCAGCTCCGTCACCAGGCCCGCGTCGGTGTGGACGCCGTTGCCGACGGTCACCCCCGAGCCCGCCAGCCAGTCGGTCGCCGGGGTCATGCCGACGCCCACCACGACCACGTCGGCCGGGACGAGCGACCCGTCGGCCAGGTGGACGCCCGCCTCGGACCTGCCCTCGACCCGGACGCCGCAACGCAGGTCCGTGCCGTGGTCGGCGTGCAGGCGCGCGCACACCGCGGCCAGCTCCGGGCCCAGGACCGGCGCCAGGGGAGCGGCCAAAGCTTCCAAGACGACCACGTCGAGACCCAGCGAACGGCACGTCGAGGCCACCTCGGCCCCGATGAACCCGGCCCCGACGATCGCCACCCGCACTCCGGGCACCAGAGCCGCGCGCAGAGCGAGAGCGTCGTCGAGGGTCCGCAGCGTGTGGGCGGCTTCGAAACCCGGCAAGGTGCGCGCCTGGCCGCCGGTGGCGATCACCACGCCGTCCGCGTGCACCGAACCGCCGTCCGACAGCAGCACCCGGCGCGCGGCGGGCTCCAACGCCGTCGCTCGCACGCCGAGCCGGAAGTCCAGCGCCAGCGACGCGAGGTCCCCCGCGTCGAGCAGCTCCAGCGACGCCTGCGACGCCGTCCCGGCCAGGAAGCCTTTGGACAGCGGCGGCCGGTCGTAGGGCAGGTGCGCCTCCGAACCGATCAGCACGATGCCGCCGTCGTAGCCCTGCGCGCGCAGCTCCTGCGCGGCGCGGACCCCGGCGAGCGACGCGCCGACGACCGCGATGCGCTTCACGCGGCGTCCTCGCGAGCCACGCCCTGGACGTAGATGACGCCTTCGTCGACGACGACCGAGTACGTGCGGACCGGTTCCTTCGCGGGCAGGCAGCTCGGCATGCCCGTGCGCAGGTCGAACAGCGCCGCGTGCAGCGGGCACTCGACGAAGCAGCCTTCGAGCCAGCCGTCGGCCAGCGAGGCGTCCTGGTGGGTGCACGTGTCGTCGATGGCGTACAGCTCCCCGTCTTCGGTGTTGAACACCGCGATGGCGGGCGACCCGGGGATCCGGACGGACTCACCCGGGGGCAGCTCGTCCACCGTGCATGCGCGAATCATGAGTCCTCCGAGACTGTTGCGCATAGGGGAACATCTACTGTGATCCGCAACAAAGTCTGAATCCCAGGAAGGACGTCGTCAAGGGGGTACGCCCCGGTAGTTTCCGTTAGCGGGTAACGGATATTCCGGGCACGTCGAAGGCCCGTACCGAGGATGGCGGTACGGGCGCTACGACGTCCGGGCTAGTTCTCCCCGTGCCGGTAGAACGGAATCTTGATCGGGGCGAGCGGGGTGTTTCCGAGGATGAGGTCGGCCGCCTTCTCGGCGGTCATCATCACCGGCGCGTAGATGTTGCCGTTGGGGATGTACGGCATGACCGACGCGTCGACGACGCGCAGGCCCTCGGTGCCGTGCACCCGCATGGTCTGCGGGTCGACGACGGAGCCCTCGTCCACGCCCATCTTCGCGGTGCACGACGGGTGCAGCGCCGTCTCGGCGTCCTTGGCGACCCAGTCGAGGATCTCCTCGTCGGTCTCGACGGACGGCCCCGGCGAGATCTCGCCGTCGTTGTAGGGATCCATCGCGGACTGGTTGAGGATCTTCCGCGCCACCCGCACGGCCTCGACCCATTCCTTGCGGTCGTTCTCCGTCGACAGGTAGTTGAACTTGAGCGCCGGGTGCTGCCGCGGGTCGGTCGAGGTGATCTTCACCGAGCCGCGGGTGTCGGCGTACATCGGGCCGACGTGCACCTGGTAGCCGTGGCCTTCCGTGGGCGCCGAACCGTCGTAGCGGATCGCCACCGGCAGGAAGTGGAACATCAGGTTCGGGTACTTCACCTCGTCGTTCGAGCGGACGAACCCGCCGCCCTCGAAGTGGTTGGTCGCGGCCGGCCCGGACCGCAGGAACAGCCACTGCGCGCCGATGAAGGGCCGCTTCCACTTCGCCAGCGACGGCTGCATCGACACCGGTTGCTTGCAGGAGTACTGGATGTACACCTCCAGGTGGTCCTGGAGGTTCTCGCCGACGCCCGGCAGGTCCTTCACGACGTCGATGCCGAGCTTCTCCAGGTCGGCCGCGTTGCCGACGCCGGACAGCTGCAGCAGCTGCGGGCTGTTGATCGCCCCGCCGCAGAGGATGATCTCCTTGCCGTACACCTCACCCGGCATGCCCCGGCCCTCGGCGTACTCGACGCCGATCGCGCGCGTGCCCTCGAAGAGGATCTGCGACACGAACGCGTGCGTCTTCACCGTGAGGTTGGGCCGGTTCTCCACCGGGTGCAGGTACGCGCCCGCCGCCGACAGCCGCCGTCCCTTCCGGACGTTGCGGTCGAAGGCCGCGAAGCCTTCCTGCCGGTAGCCGTTGACGTCGTCGGTGCGCGGGTAGCCCGCCTGCTCGGCGGCGTCGAAGAAGGCCTGGAACAACGGGTTGGTCGCCGGGCCGCGTTCGAGTTCGAGGGGCCCGTCGTGGCCGCGCCACTGCCCGTCCGGGGCATCAGCGAGGCAGTTTTCCATCCGCTTGAAGTACGGCAGGCAGTGCGCATAGTCCCAAGTGGACATTCCGGGGTCGGCGGCCCAGCGCTCGTAGTCCATCGGGTTGCCGCGCTGGAAGATCATCCCGTTGATGCTCGACGACCCGCCGAGGACCTTGCCGCGCGCGTGGTAGATGCGGCGCCGGTTCATGTGCGGCTCGGGCTCGCTGCGGTAGCCCCAGTCGTAGAACTTCGACCCGATCGGGAAGGTCAGCGCGGCCGGCATGTGGATGAAGACGTCCCACTTGTAGTCGGCCCGCCCGGCCTCCAGCACCAGGACCTTGTTCGCGGGGTCCGCCGAAAGCCGGTTCGCCAGCGCGCAGCCCGCCGAGCCACCGCCGACGATGACGAAGTCGTAGGTATCGGAACTCATGGGGTCCTCCTTGAGAACCTTATTCAGCCGTCGGCCGGCGCGAGAGTCACTGCCGGCAGGTATGTCACGATCCGTAGCGCCGTCCTAACCAGAATAAGATTCTCAGCCGGGTAGCGAATCCGGGGCGCTGTCGGGCATGTGCTCGGGGCTCGTGTGCGACGAACCCCAGGTGCGGCGCCGGACGTACAGCATGATCGCACCGATGATCACGATCAGCCCGGTGACGATCACCGCGCCCCACTGGAAGTACCAGTGGTCCTCGCCGTAGACCTCGGGGCGCGGCCAGATCAGGTTGATCGTCATCCCGGCGCCGTAGAGCACCGCGACCAGGTTCACCAGCGTGCCCCAGCGGCCCAGCTTGAAGTACGGGCCGTGCTCCGGGCGCGGCCACTGCCCGCGCAGGCGGCGGATCAGCATCGGGCCGGTGACCATCAGGTAGGGGATGTAGAACAGGATGATCGCCGTCGAGGTCAGGATGAAGAACGCCCGCTGGTTGCCGAGGTTGATCAGCAGCACGACGACGGTGAGGCCGCCGGTCAGCAGTGCGGGCAGGACCGGCGTCTTCGAGCGCGGCGACACCTTCGCCATCGCCTTGCTGAACGGCAGCCGGCCGTCGCGGGCCATCGCCCACGCCATCCGGATCGCCGCGGTCTGCACCGCGAGGCAGCAGACGGTGATCGCGATCGCCGAGCAGATCAGGAACGCGTCGCCGAGTCCTTCGCCGAGGGTGCTCTTCAGCAGGTACGGCATGCCGGACGTGCTGAGCTCCTTGGCGCTCAGGTCGCCGACGGCCATCATGCCGAACAGCATGATCAGCCCGCCGACGATGAACGCCGCGGTGATCGCCCGGAGGATCGCGCGCGGTGCGTGCCGCCGCGGCTGGGTGGTCTCCTCGGCCAGCGAGCCCGCGGTGTCGAAGCCGTAGAAGACGTACGCGCTCATCAGCGACGCCACCAGGAACGCCCCGAGGTACCCGGACGAGTGACCGTCACCCGTGCCTGCCGTGTCGAAGACGATGCCGGGGCCCCGCTTGATGTGGATGGCCAGCGCGATCACCAGCAGGACGCTCGCGCCGAGTTCCACCGCGACGCCGAAGTTGTTGATCTTCGCCATCAGCTTGACGCCGATGATGTTGATGATCGTGGCGAACACGACCAGCACCAGGGCCAGGATGATGGCGTTCTGCGCGCCGCCGGGCGTCGAGGTCAGGCCGGCGTCGTCGTCGCTGCCGACGATCTGGAACGCGGTCGAGACCTGCGGCAGGATGATCTGGTAGGCGACCGCGACCGCCGCCGCCGTCACGATCGCGCCGATGATCATGATCCAGCCGGCCAGCCACGACGTCGCGGGTTTCGCGATCTGCTTGGCCCACTGGTACACCGAGCCGGCGAGCGGGAACTGCCCGGCCAGCTCGGCGAAGCACAACGCGACGGCTGCCTGGCCGACGAAGACCAGCGGCCACGTCCAGATGAACGCCGGCCCGCCCGAGCCGAAGCCGAAGAAGAACAGCTGGAACACGCCGGTGAGGATGGAGATGTAGCTGAACCCGGCGGCGAAGCTGGAGAAGGATCCCAGGGAGCGTTCGAGCTCCTGGCGGTAGCCGAACTTCTCGAGGTCGGAGCTGTCGTCCGGGGCAGGCCCCCCGCCCGCCGGCTTTTCTTGCGTGGTCATGGCAACGTCCTCACATCGTGGGTGGGGGAGGGATCAGCCTTTGAACCAGTGCTGCGGAACGGGATCGATGTTCTGGTAGACGTGCTTGCTTTCCTGGTACTCCGCGAGCCCGGACGGCCCGAGTTCGCGGCCGATGCCGGACTTCCCGAACCCGCCCCACTCCGCCTGCGGCAGGTAGGGGTGGTAGTCGTTGATCCACACGGTGCCGTGGCGCAGGGCCCCGGCGACCCGCTGGGCGCGGGACGCGTCCGACGTCCACACGGCTCCGGCGAGCCCGTACTCGGTGTCGTTGGCCAGCGCGATCGCGTCGGCCTCTTCGGTGAAGCGTTCCACGGTGACGACCGGGCCGAAGACCTCTTCCCGGACGATCGCCATGTCCCTGGTGCAGCCGGAGAACACCGTCGGCCGCAGGAAGAAACCGTTTTCGTACTCCGGACCTTCGGGCCGCTTGCCGCCGGCCCGGAGCGTGGCGCCCTCCTTGAGAGCGCTTTCGATGTACCCCTCGACCTTGGCGCGGTGCTGCGCCGAGACGAGCGGGCCCGTCTCGGTGGCGGGATCGAGGCCGTCGCCGACCCGGATCCGGTCGGCGCGCGCGGCGAGGTCCGCCACGAACCGGTCATGGATCCCATCCTGGACGATCAAGCGCGCGCCCGCCGAGCAGACCTGTCCCGAATGGACGAACGCGGCCATCAGCGCGTAGTCGAGGGCGGTGTCGTAGTCGGCGTCGGCGAAGACCACGTTCGGGTTCTTGCCGCCGAGCTCCAGCGCGACCCGCCGGACGCCCTTCGCGGCGGCCGTCATGATCTTCTCACCGGTCGCGTAGCCGCCGGTGAACGAGACCAGGTCGACGCCCGGGTGCTCGACCATCGCCGCGCCGACGTGGCCCGGCCCGAGCAGGAGGTTGACGACGCCGGGCGGCGCGCCCGCTTCTTCGAGCAGGGCGACCAGCTTGATCGTGGTCAGCGGCGTGACTTCGCTGGGCTTGAGCACGACGGTGTTGCCCGCGGCCAGCGCGGGCGCGACCTTCCAGGACATCTGGAGCAGCGGGTAGTTCCACGGCGCGATGAGCGCGCAGACGCCGACCGGCTCGTGCACGATCCGGCTGACGACGGTCGCGCTGCCCGCGTCGACCAGGCGTCCGGCGTCCTTGCCCGCCAGGTCGGCGTAGTAGCGGAAGACGTTCGTGACGTCGTCGATGTCGATGCGGCCTTCGCCCAGCGTCTTGCCGGTGTCGAGGCTCTCGGTGCGGGCGAGCTCTTCGCGGTCGCGGACGAGCAGGGCGGCGGTGCGCCGGAGCAGCTCGCCGCGTTCGAGGGCGGTCGTGCGGCGCCACGGGCCCGCGTCGAAGGCCCGCCGGGCCGCTCTGACCGCGGCGTCGACTTCCTCGCGGCCGGCTTCGGCGACCTGCTCGATCACCTGGCCGGTGGCGGGGTTGAGCACGTCGGAGTGGCTTCCGGCGTCCGACCAGATTCCGTCGATGTGGAGGTCTTTCATGCGGCCCTTCCCGGATCGGTAGTGGCTGCGTCGCGCGTCGAGTGCGTACATTTGTACGCGAAGCGTGTACAGATGTCCACAAGGGGGCTTGATGGCCAGGAGCGAACCCGGCGCAACGCGGCGCCGCGGTCCGAACGACCCCGAGCGGCGGGCCCGGATCGCCAAGGCGGCGATCGAGGTGGTCGCCCAGCGGGGGATCGACGGGGTCACGCACCGCTCGGTCGCGGCGGCGGCCGGTGTCCCGCTCGGCTCGACGACCTACCACTTCGCGACGCTGGACGACCTGCTGGAAGTCGCGCTGCACGAGGCGGCGGAGAAGAACGTCCACGCGCTGAAGGAGTGGGAGTCCGCGCTGCCGCCGGACGCCGACTTCGCCGCGGCGCTCGCCGAGCTGGTGATGGGCTACATCAACGAGCAGTACCGGGACACGGTGGTCGAGTACGACCTGTACGTCGCGGCGCTGCACCGGCCGGCCCTCCGCAAGGCGAGCGCGGCCTGGGACGAAGCGCTCATCGCGTTCTTCGGCTCCCGCACCGACCCCCTGACCGGCCGCCTGCTGGCCGGCCTGTTCTGCGGCCTGCTGATGCAGGCGGCCCTGGCCGACCCCCGCCCGACCCGCGAAGAGATCGAAACCCTCTTCCGCCGAGCCATCCACGGCCCCACGATGTGACGGAAGGGGCATCACACGTGATTGAAGGGGCATCACACGTGCTTGGAGAGGCATCGCGCTGATGCCCGTCCAATCACGCGTGATGCCCGTCCAGTCACGCGTGATGCCCGAAACGTGCCGGAAATCTTTGGCGGGCGTTGAAAAACTTGGGTTGACAGCGCTTCGGGGTGGCAGTCACTCTGTTTCGGGGTGAGCAACAAGACGCGTTCTGCGCAACTCCCGAACTGATCCGCGGAGAGGACCACGCCGGTGACCACTACCGATCTCCCGCCGAGCCTGCTGGCCACGCTGCCGGGCTCCGCCTACACCGATCCGGCGGTCTTCGCGCTGGAGCAGGCGAAGATCTTCGAGGCCGACTGGTTCTGCGCCGTGCGCAGCGCCGACCTCGCCGGGCCCGGCTCGTTCGAGACCGTCCAGATCGGCAAGGAGAGCGTCCTCGTCTCGCGCGGCCGGGACGGGAAGCTGAACGCCTTCCTCAACGTCTGCCGCCACCGCGGCGCCCGGCTCTGCACGTCCGAAAGCGGCACCGTCAAGCGCGCCTTCCAGTGCCCGTACCACGCCTGGACCTATGGCCTCGACGGCAAGCTCATCGCCGCGCCCAACCTCACCGGCATGCCGGACGTCGACCGGACCGAGTTCGGCCTGACGAAGGTCCACCTGCGCGAATGGCTTGGGTACGCCTGGGTCTGCCTGGCCGACGAGCCGCCGCCGTTCGACGGCAGCGTCGTCGCCGCGGTCACCGAACGACTGGGCGGCGCGGAGGCGATCGAGGCGTACGGCGTCGACGGCCTCGCGCTGGGAAAGCGCATCGAGTACGACGTGAAGGCCAACTGGAAGCAGATCATCGAGAACTTCATGGAGTGCTACCACTGCGCGACGATCCACCCGGAGCTCACCGAGGTCCTCCCGGAGTTCGCCGACGGGTACGCCGCGCAGTACTACGTCGGCCACGGCGCCGAGTTCGGCGGCGACGTCCGGGGCTTCACCATCGACGGCAGCGAGGGCGTCGACCGGCTGCCCGGCGTCACCGAAGACCAGGACCGCAAGTACTACGCCATCACCATCCGCCCGCAGGTGTTCGTCAACCTCGTGCCGGACCACGTCATCCTGCACCGGATGTTCCCGCTGGCCCCGGACCGGACGCTGGTGCGCTGCGACTGGCTGTACCTGCCCGGCGTCGTCGAGTCCGGCCGGGACCTGTCCCGCTCGGTCGAGCTGTTCCACCGGGTGAACCTGCAGGACTTCGAGGCCTGCGAGCGCTGCCAGCTGGCCATGGACTCCCGTTCGTACGTCAACGGCGGCGTGCTCGTGCCCAGCGAGCACCACATCGCCGCGTTCCACGACTGGGTCCGCGAACGGCTGGCGGTCTAGATCAACGCCCGGATGGCGGCCTCGAACCCGGTGACGTGCGCATGCGTCAACGCGGCCGCCTTCTCGGCGTCGCCCTCGATGATCGCGGTGAGGAGCGGGACGTGTTCGTCGACGTGGCCGGCCATCCCGGACAGCCGGGGCACGAACACGCACCAGATCCGCGTCGCGAGGTTGTCGTACCGGATCAGCGTGTCTTCGAGGAACGGGTTGTGCACGCACCGGTAGATCGCCCGGTGCAGGGCGAGGTCGGTGCGCAGCAGCTCGCTGTTGTCGCCGGCCGGCACGCCGGCGTCGAGCTGCGCGCGCAGCTCGGTGAGCGTCGCGCGGTCGGCCGTGGTCGCGCGCTCGGCCGCGGCGGCCGTGGCCATCGGCTCCAGCGTCCGCCGGACCTCGGAGATGTGCGCGAGGTCGGAGATGTGGACGTCGGTGGCGAACGTCCCGCGCCGCGGGTAGGCGACGACCAGCCGCTCGGACTCGAGGCGTTTCAGCGCTTCGCGGATCGGCGTGCGGCCCATGCCGAGCGTGCTGCCGAGCCACTCCTCGTTGATGGGGTCGCCGGGGCGGATGTCGAGCATGACGAGCTGGTCGCGGACGAAGAGGTACGCCTGTTCCGCCAGCGACGGGGGATTGACCTGGGGATGCACGCCGCATAGCCTACATCGACGATTGATATATCAGAAGTCGACCACGGAAGGTTTCGCGATGACCGCGACGATCGATCCAGTGCTCAACCGCTCCCTGGCCGACTACGACCCGGTGGTCGCCGACGCGATCGGCGCCGAGCTGCGCCGCCAGCAGACGACGCTGGAGATGATCGCTTCCGAGAACTTCGCCCCGCTCTCCGTCCTGCAGGCCCAGGGCTCGGTGCTCACCAACAAGTACGCCGAGGGCTACCCCGGACGTCGCTACTACGGCGGCTGCGAGCACGTCGACGTCCTCGAACAACTCGCCATCGACCGCGTCAAGGCGCTGTTCGGCGCGGGGTTCGCCAACGTCCAGCCGCACTCGGGCGCCCAGGCCAACGCCGCCGCGATGGCCGCGCTCATCAAGCCCGGCGACAAGATCCTCGGCCTGTCGCTGGCCCACGGCGGCCACCTGACCCACGGGATGCGGATCAACTTCTCCGGCCTGCTCTACGACGTCGCCGCCTATGAAGTGTCCGAAAAGGACTTCCGGGTCGACATGGCCGAGGTCGAACGGCTCGCGAAGGAGCACCGGCCGAAGCTGATCATCGCCGGCTGGTCGGCCTACCCGCGTCAGCTCGACTTCGCCCGCTTCCGCGAGATCGCCGACGAGGTCGGCGCGTACCTCATGGTCGACATGGCCCACTTCGCCGGCCTGGTCGCCGCCGGCCTGCACCCGTCGCCGGTGCCACACGCCCACGTCACGACGACCACCACCCACAAGACCCTCGGCGGCCCGCGGGGCGGCGTGATCCTCACGAACGACGCGGCGCTCGCCAAGAAGGTCAACTCCGCGGTGTTCCCCGGCCAGCAGGGCGGCCCCCTCGAACACGTCATCGCCGCCAAGGCCGTCGCGTTCAAGGTGGCCGGCGAACCGGAGTTCGTCGAACGCCAGCAGCGGACCCTGCGCGGCGCGAAGCTCCTGGCCGAGCGGCTGCTGACCGAGAGCGGCATCTCCGTGCTGACCGGCGGCACCGACGTCCACCTGGTGCTCGTCGACCTGCGCGACTCCGAGCTGGACGGCAAGCAGGCCGAGGACCGGCTCCACGAGGTCGGCATCACGGTGAACCGCAACGCCGTCCCGTTCGACCCGCGGCCGCCGATGGTCACTTCCGGCTTGCGGATCGGCACGCCCGCCCTGGCCACCCGCGGCTTCGGCGACGCCGAGTTCCGCGAAGCCGCCGACGTCATCGCCGAGGCGCTCGAGCCCGGCTACGACGTCGAGAAGCTGCGGGCCCGCGTCACCGCGCTCGCCGAAGCGTTCCCGCTCTACCCGGGGGAGGCCCGATGACCGACCTGCCCGAGCACCCCGACTTCCTCTGGACCGACCCGGAGCCGAAGAAGGCCTACGACGTCGTCATCGTCGGTGGCGGCGGGCACGGGCTCGCCACCGCGTACTACCTGGCCAAGGTGCACGGCATCACCAACGTCGCCGTGCTGGAGAAGGGCTGGCTCGCCGGCGGCAACATGGCCCGCAACACCACGATCATCCGCTCCAACTACCTCTGGGACGAGAGCTCCGGCATCTACGAGCACTCCCTCAAGCTGTGGGAAGGCCTCGAAGAGGACCTCGGCTACCCGATCCTCTTCAGCCAGCGCGGGGTGCTGAACCTCGCGCACACCTTGCAGGACGTCCGCGACAGCGTCCGCCGCGTCGAGGCCAACAAGCTCAACGGCATCGACGCCGAATGGGTGGACGCGGCGGGCGTCAAGGAGATCTGCCCGATCGTCAACACCGCACCGGACGTGCGCTACCCGGTGCTCGGCGCGACCTTCCAGCCGCGCGCGGGCATCGCGAAGCACGACTACGTCGCGTGGGGCTTCGCCCGCGCCGCCCACGAAATGGGTGTCGACCTCATCCAGAACTGCGAGGTCACCGGCATTTCGACGGTGAACGGCCGGGTCACCGCCGTCGAGACGTCGAGGGGCCGGATCGCCGCGGGCAAGGTCGCGCTGTGCGCCGCCGGGCACTCGTCGGTGCTGGCGAAGATGGTCGGCCTGGACCTGCCGCTGGCGTCCCATCCGTTGCAGGCCTTGGTGTCCGAGCTGCTGGAGCCGATCCACCCGACGGTCGTCATGTCGAACGCCGTGCACGTCTACGTTTCCCAGGCGCACAAGGGCGAACTGGTCATGGGCGCCGGCATCGACAGCTACCACGGCTACGGCCAGCGCGGCTCCTTTCACATCATCGAGGAGCAGTTGGCCGCCGCGCTGGAGCTGTTCCCGGTGTTCGCGCGGGCGCACCTGCTGCGGACGTGGGCGGGGATCGTCGACGTCAGCCCGGACGCGTCGCCGATCGTCGGGCTCACCCCGGTCGAGAACCTGTTCCTCAACTGCGGCTGGGGCACCGGCGGCTTCAAGGCCACCCCCGGCGTCGGTGACGTCTTCGCGGCCACCATCGCCCGCGGGAAGCCGCACGAGTACGCCGAACCGTTCACCCTCGACCGGTTCACCACCGGCGCCCTCGTCGACGAGCACGGCGCCGCCGCCGTCGCGCACTGAGCCATTCAGAAGCAGGAGTCCCGATGCAGCTGATCCCTTGCCCCTGGTGCGGGCCGCGCGAGGAAGCCGAATTCCACTACGGCGGCCAAGCCCACGTCGCCTACCCGGAAGACCCGGCCGCACTGTCCGACGAGGACTGGGCGAAGTTCGTCTTCTTCCGCGCCAACCCCAGCGGCCCGCTCGCCGAGCGCTGGAGCCACTCCGCGGGCTGCCGCCGGTGGTTCAACGCCGTCCGCGACACCCGCACCCACGACCTGAAGGCGGTCTACCGCCTCGACGAGCCCAGGCCGGTGATCCCGTGACCCGACTGCCCGGCACCCCGCTCAAGTTCACCTTCGACGGCCGCGAGCTGACCGGTTTCCTCGGCGACACCCTGGCTTCCGCGTTGCTGGCCAACGGCATCCACCGGGTCGCGACCAGCATCAAGTACGGCCGGCCGCGCGGCATCGCCGGCGCCGGAGTCGAGGACTCCAACGCGCTGGTCCAGATCGAAGCGCCGTTCCCGGAGCCGATGCTGTCCGCGACGACGGTCGAACTGTACGACGGTCTGGTCGCGCGCGGCCTGTCCGGCCAAGGTCGCCTGGCCGCCGAGCCGGATCCGGCCCGCTACGACGCGAAGCACGCCCACTGCGATGTCCTGGTCATCGGTGCCGGGCCCGCGGGCCGCGCGGCCGCCGCTGCCGCGGAAGGACGCGTGCTGCTCGTCGACGACCAGCCTGACGGCGAGGCGCCCGAAGGAGTCCGGTTCCTTTCGCGCACGACGGCGTTCGGTGTGTACGACGACGGGTTCGTGCTGGCCCTGGAGCGCCGGGGCGAACCCGCCGCGCCCGAGCGGATTTCGCGGCAGCGGGTCTGGCGGATCCGGGCGAAGCGGATCGTCATCGCCACCGGCGCCCACGAGCGGCCGATCGTCTTCCCGGACAACGACCGCCCCGGCATCATGCTCGCCTCGGCCGCGCGGACCTACCTGAACCGCTACGGAGTGCTGGCCGGGCGGCGCGTGGTCGTGTTCACCACCAACGACTCCGCGCTGGTCGCCGCCTCCGAACTGGCCGACGCGGGGGCCGAGATCGTGCGGATCGTCGACGCCCGCGAGGGCTACGGCGTCATCGGCACCGACGGCGGCGAGCACATCACCGCCGCGCACGTCGCGGAGCTGGGGTCGCTGGAGGGTGAGCGGGTGCCGTGCGACCTGCTGCTCGTGTCCGGCGGCTGGAACCCGGCCGTGCACCTGTTCAGCCAGGCACGCGGCAAGCTCCGGTACGCCCCCGAGCTGGGCTCCTACGTCCCGGACGGCGACCTGCCGAACGTCAGCGTCGTCGGCGCGGCGGCGGGCGAGGGATTGCCGGAAGCGAAGATCCTCTGGCAGGTGCCCGCCCCGGAGTCCGAAGTGGACACCAGGTTCGTGGACCAGCAGCGGGACGCGACCGTGTCCGACGTCCTGCGCGCGACCGGCGCCGGACTGCGGTCGTTGGAACACATCAAGCGCTACACGACCATCGGCACCGCGCACGATCAGGGCAAGACGTCCGGCATGCTCGCCGCGGGCATCACCGCCGAAGCCCTCGGTGTCGACCTGTCGACCCAGCGCCCCACGACGTTCCGGCCGCCCTACACGCCGGTGTCCTTCGCCGCGCTGGCCGGGCGCAACCGCGGTGACCTGCACGATCCCGTGCGCGTCACGACGATCCACCCGTGGCACGTCGAGCACGGCGCCGAGTTCGAGAACGTCGGCCAGTGGAAGCGGCCGTGGTACTACCCGCGAGCCGGCGAGTCGATGCACGACGCCGTCCGGCGCGAATGCCGCGCGGCGCGCAACGACGTCGCCGTCATGGACGGGTCCACCCTCGGCAAGATCGACGTCCAGGGTCCGGACGCCGGCTGGTTCCTCGACATGCTCTACACGAACATGATGAGCACCCTCAAGGTCGGCCGGATCCGCTACGGCGTGATGTGCGGTGTCGACGGCATGGTGATCGACGACGGCACGGTCATCCGCGTCGGGGAGAACCGGTTCCTGGTCACGACCACGACCGGCAACGCGGCGATGGTCCTCGAGTGGATGGAGGAGTGGCTGCAGACGGAGTGGCCGCACCTCGAGGTCTTCGCGACGTCGGTCACCGAGCACTGGGCGACGATCCCCCTGGTCGGGCCGCGCTCGCGGGAGGTCCTGGGCCGCCTGGCGCCGGACCTCGACGTCTCCAACGAGGCCTTCGGGTTCATGACCTGGCAGGACGCCGAGGTCGCCGGGCTCCAGGCCCGCGTCTGCCGGATCAGCTTCTCCGGCGAGCTGGCCTACGAGATCAACGTCCCGTCCTGGTACGGGCCCGCGCTGTGGCAGTCCGTAGTGGACGAAGGTGCCACGCCGTACGGCACCGAAACCATGCACGTCCTGCGCGCCGAGAAGGGCTACCCGATCATCGGCCAGGACACCGACGGCACGGTCACCCCGCAGGACCTCGGGATGTCCTGGGCGGTGTCGAAGAAGAAGACCGACTTCATCGGCAAGCGCTCCTTCGCCCGCGCCGAGAACAACCGGCCCGACCGCAAGCAACTCGTCGGCCTGCTGCCGGTCGACCCGTCGGTGCTGCTGCCCGAAGGCTCGCAGATCATCGAGTCCGAAGTCGTGCCCGAACCCCCGGTGCGGATGCTCGGCCACGTCACCTCCAGCTACGACAGCGCCGCCCTCGGCCGCACCTTCGCACTCGCTCTGGTGCGCTCGGGCCGCGAACGCGTCGGCGAAACGCTGTACGTCCCGCTCGGCGACCAGGTCGTGCCGGTGACCGTGACCGAATCCTTGCTCTTCGACAAGGAAGGAGCCCGCCGTGACGGTTGACGCGGTCGAAGAACCGTTCCGCACCCAGCTCACCGTGCGCCTCCGGGAGGGGCAGACCCTGCTCGGCGTTGACCTGCCCGCGCCGTGCACGTTCACCAGCGGCCACGGCGTCGACATCCTGTGGATGGGTCCCGACGAATACCTGGTGCTCGCCGAACCCGGCCGCCAGGCCGAGCTGGAAGCGTCGCTTTCAGGTGAAAGTGCCGCCGTCGTGGATGTGTCGGCGCAGCGCAACGTCGTGCGGCTCACGGGCTCGCACGCGCGGGACGTATTGGCGCACGGGTGCTCGATCGACCTCGACCCGTCGGTTTCGCCGCCGGGCACGTGCGTGCAGACCCTGCTGGCGCGGACCGGGATCGTGCTCATGGTCCGGGAAGAGGGGTTCACGATCCTCGTGCGTCAGTCCTTTTCGGACTACTTCGAGGCCTGGCTGGCCGACGCGAGTCTGGAGTACGTCTCGTGACCTTCACCCTGACCCTCAAGTGCCCCGAACGTTCGGGCATCGTGCACGCCGTCACGACGTTCCTCGTCGGGCAGGGCTGCGACATCGTCGAGCACCAGCAGTTCGACGACGACGTCCGCGGCTCGCTGTTCCTGCGCACGTCGTTCACCTGCACCGAAGAGACCACAGTGGACGATCTCACGCGGGCGTTCTCCCCGGTGGCCGGGGACTTCGGCATGGAGTTCGGCTTCTCGGACGGGACACCGCCGCGGGTACTGGTGATGGTGTCGAAGTTCGGGCACTGCCTCAACGATCTCCTCTTCCGCTGGCGCGCGGGCGGCCTCGGCGCCGAGATCGCGGTGGTCGTCTCCAACCACGAGGACCTCCGGCCGATGGCCGAGGCGGCCGGCGTCCCGTTCGTGCACGTCCCGGTCACGCCCGACACGAAGCCCGAGGCCGAGCAGCGGCTGCTCGACCTGGTCGGGGAGTACGAGGCCGACCTCATCGTGCTCGCGCGGTACATGCAGGTGCTCGAGCACCGCCGGCACGCCGTCGCCGGCCGCCGCGTCGTCCACCGGCGCCCCGACGTCCGCGAGTGTCGAAGCCGCCTCGCTCGCCGGGTC
>NZ_JBEXVF010000113.1:0-22736 GCF_040629235.1 Amycolatopsis sp. NPDC005961
CAAAGAGAAGCAGGCCGACCTCGCCGGGGTCTACCAGCAGGTGACGTCGTCGTCCCAGGAGGTCACGAACTTCCTGCAGAACAGCGAGCGGGTCCGGCGCCCCGCGTTCCCGCCCGGCTTGAGAGGAAACCATGAAGTCAACGCTGACTCCGCCCCGCAACGACCGTGGGCACCGTGTTCCCAAGGCCGTCCTGCGCGAGGTCCGGGCGGTCACCACCCGGGCGCGGTCCCTGCTCGGCGGTGAGCCGGACCCGGAGGTGCCCGACGAGTTCCCGGCCGCGGAAGCGGCGCTGGCCGAGCTCGTCGGCGAACTCGCCACGGCCGGCCACGCCGGCGCCGTCCTCGATCTGTTCATCGAGGTCTCCGACGTCCGCGAACGGCTGCGCCAGGCCCAGCTCGACCTCCGGGTGCGCGTGCACGCCCAGGTCCAGGAGGCACTGACCCGGCTGCAGGACGTGCGCTCGGTGGCCCGGCTCGCCGAGTGCGTGCCGGAGGCGGTGTGCCGGCTCGGCTTCGACCGCGCGCTGTTCTCGGAGGTCCGGGAGTCGGTGTGGGTACCCCAGTCCTGCACCGTGCTGCGTGACGCCGCCTGGGCGGCGGAGATCCTGCGGATCGGCCGGGCGGAGTCCCCGGTCCTGGACCGCACCGTCGTCGAGACCGAAGCCGTGCGCCGGCGGCGCGCGTTGCTCGTCACGGACGCACAGCGCGAAGCGCGGGGGCTCGCCTGCCTGGTCGAGGCCGCCCGGCTGGAGTCCTATGTGGTCGCGCCCGTGGCCGGCGACGACGGCGTGCTCGGGCTGGTGCACGCGGACCGGCACGTCCAGGGGCGTCAGGTCGACGAGTTCGACCGCGAAGTGCTGGGCACCTTCGCTCAGGGGCTCGGCATCGCGTTCCGGCGGACCCTGCTGGTCGAACGCCTGCACTCGCTGCGCACCGAAGTCGGCCGGTTCACGATGTCCATCGCCGACGCGATGGACCGGATCCTGAGCGACAGCCACCCGGCGGCCCCGGTCATCGGCGATCCCGTGGTTCCGCCGCCGGGACCGGTGCCGGTCCGGTCCTTCGTGGAGTCGGCGCTGACGCCGCGGCAGCTGGAGGTCCTGCGGCTCATGGGAGACGGCCGGACCAACGCCGCGATCGCCACCCGGCTGACGATCTCCGAGGACACGGCCAAGTCCCACGTCAAGCAGATCCTGCGCAAGCTCGGCGCCGCGAACCGCGCCGAGGCGGTCTCACTGTTCCTCCGGACTCAGCAGGGGCGGGGGATCCCGGAGTCCGCCTGACCGTCACCGGAACTCGCTGTCCCCGCGGGACTCAGCAGGGCCGCGGCGTGCCGGAGTCCGCCTGACCGTCACCAGAACTCGCTGGTTCTGCGGACCCAACCGAGCCGCGGCATCCCCGAACCCGCCCAGCCCCCACCAGAACTCGCCGCTTCTGCGGACCCAACCCGAGCCGCGGCATCCCCGACCTCACCAGAGGCTCCACACCGCGGCCAGCACGAACACCACACCCACGACCTGGAGCGCGTGTCCGCTCCCCCGCAGTTTCCCGATCCGCCGCGAGCGCTCGGGTTCCGGCAGGGCCGGGCTGACCCGCCCGGCCGCCGCGCGGCTGCCCCACCGGCCGATCGCCAGCAGGGCGGCGCCCGCCACCGCGAGCGCCGCCACGTCCGCGATCATCGCGATGGCCGGGGCTGCCCGGGCACCTGGCCCGGCGCCGGCGACCACCCCGGCGCCTGCTGCGGCGGCGCGGCCGGGTCGGCCGGGCGGTAGGCGTCGGCGTACCGGACGTTCGCGCTCGCGAGCTGCGTCCCGAGCCACTCGCGCCAGGTCGCGAGCGCCTTCTCCAGGGTCAGCTGCTGCTTGAGCTGGTCCTTCACCTGGTCGAAGACCGCCGGCTGCGGGGGCAGGACCTGGCGGACCCGGCCGACGTTCCAGCCGTGCGCGGTCTGCACCGGACCGAACAGGCCGCCGACGGGGGCCGCGAAGGCCGCCTTGGCGTAGCCGTCCTCGAGCTGGGCCGCGGTCACCTGGCCGAGGTCGCCGCCCTTGTCGCGCGTCGCGCCGTCCAGGCTCCGCTGGGCCACCAGGGTTTCGAACGGCGTTCCGGCGTCGAGGTCGGTGCGCACCCGGTCGGCGTCCTCCTTGGTCTTGACCACGATGTTGGTGAGCTGGCGCCGTTCCGGCGTGTCCAGCTGCGCCTTCCGCTGCGCGAACGCGTCCGTCACCTCGCCGTCGCCCACCGAACTTCCCTTGGTGACCGCGTCGAACAGCTGCGAGACCGCGAGCTGGCGCTTGATCTCGTCCAGCACCGCGTCCTCGGACGTGCCGGTGGTGCCGAGCGCCTGGACGAACTTGCTCCGGGCGTCCGGCCCTTCGCCGATCTGCTGGGAGATGAACCGCGTCAGCACGTCACGGGCCGCCTTGTCGGCGACGACGATGCCGCGGTCGCGCGCCGCGTGGTCGAGCACCATCCCGACGGCGACCGCCTTCGCGGTGTCCCGGCGGAACGCGTCGGACTTGGCGGTGTCCTGCGCATCCGGTGGCTGCACGCCGTACAGCGCCTCCAACGTCTGGATCCGCTCCTGCAGCTGGGTGACGGTCTCGGTCTGGCCGCCGTAGGCAAAAACCGCGTCGTCGGGCAGGTCGTCGGCCCGCGCCGACCACCACGCCAGCCCGGTCCCGCTGAGCAGCACGACGAGGACGAGCAACGTGACGATCCGCCCACGGCGGCTTCGGGGCAGCCGGACCTTGCCGGCCAGTGCGGTGATCTTCATGGGGTGACTCCTACGAGTGCTTCGGGCGCCGGGGTGGTTTCCGGAGCGGAGGCGGGGCGGCCGGGCGCGAGCCAGACGACGAGCCGCGCGGCGACCATCGACAGCACGACGGCCGCGGCGAGCAGCAAGCCGAACTGCCGGATGGCGTCGAGCCGCGACAGCGCCAGCGCGAGGTAGCCGACGGTCGAGACCGCGCCGACCAGGAGCACGGATCTGCGCAAGGCGTGATCGCGACGGCGTTCGGCTTCCGCCAGCAGCACCGCGAACTCGCAGCCGACGGCGGCGATGAGGGACCCGAGTGCCATGGTGATCGGCGTCAGCGAAATCCCGGCCAGCCGGATGGCGAGCAGGCCCGTCCCGGTCGCCACCAGGGCGGTGGCGACCGCGCGCCCGGCGTCCTTCCGCCGGGCGAGCACGACAGCCAGGACGAGCCCGGCCACGGCGATGCCGACGCCGTTGGTCCAGAACCGGTTGCCCGAAACGAGTTCGTACCCGCGGGCCGCGACGATCGGCAGGCCGGTCAGCTCGGCGCGGTACCCCGGCGGCGCCGGCGGGAGCTGGTTCAGCAGGTCGTCGCGCAGGGCGGCCAGGCTCTGGACGTCGCCGAGCCGCACCCCGAACGAGAGCACGGACTCCTGCCCGTCGGCCCGCAGCACCGACCCGGTCAGGTAGGGCGGCAACAGGCGCACGGCCGCGGTGATCTCGTCCTTCGTCGGCGTGGGCCCGAGGAAGTTCAGCAGCGTCGGCAGCGATACGACGGGACGGAGCCGGTCGCCGTGCCGGGCGATGGTCACGTCCTGGGCTTGACGCAGCCACGCCAGCCCCGGCGGCGAGGTGACGTCCGGGCCGCGCAGGACGACGTCGACCTCGCCGGAGGAGCCGATGACCTGCTCGACGTGCTGCGCGTCGTCGAACGCGGGCAGGCCGTGCACGAAGCTCTCGATGTCGCTCTGCAGGGGAAGCCCCGGTAGCATCGCCCAGCCGCCGGCCGCCAGCGCGGCCACCGCCAGCCCCACGCCCAGCCGCACCGGCAGGCTCGCGGTGGGTCCACTGTGGACCTTCACGGGTACCGGCTCCACCACGGCCGGCCGGAACAGCAGGCCGACGGCGAAGGCGACCAGCACCCCGATCCCGAGCGCGATCCCGAGGTCGCGCACGAACGGCAACGGCGCGAAGGCCAAGGCACCGAACGCGGCCGCGGTGGCGGCGGCGACCGCGAACACGACCCGCCGGTCCGCCCGGCGCGCCAGGTAGGTCGGGAAGTCACTGCCGACGCCGAGCAGCACCGGCAGGAAGGCCACCACCCCGAGCGACAGCGGCCGGCCGAGCCAGCCGAACAGGGCGACCGTCACCGCGGTGGCCACCAGCGAACCCGCCAGCGGCAGGAGCCGGTGCCGGCGGCGGTGCCACGGCACCAGCAGGAAGCACAGGGCCACCGCGACCAACGCCGCGCCGCCGAGCAGGGGAAGCTCCGCGCGGACCTCGTCGGCGAGGGCGCCCGCGATCGCGGGGACGCCGGACACCGTCACCTTCGCCCCGTCGACGGCGGCCGCGCCGACCGCGTCCCGCACGCCCCCGACGAGCCGCTCGGTGGCGGACTGGTCGAGGTTCTGCCGCGGCCGGACCAGGATCGCGACCGCGTTCGCCGACGGCACGACGAAGTGCCACTGCGGCCGGGGACTTCCGTCCGCGCCGAAGACGACCGAGGTGACGAACGCCTGGTTCTTCAGCGTCGGCAGTCCCGCCGGCAGGGCTTGGACGAGCAGCTTGCCGTACCGCTGGTCGAACGCGGCCACCGCGGCGTCGGCGGCCTGGCCGGCCGCCCGGTCGGACGCACCGCGCTGCTTGGCCTCGGCCTGGGCCTGCGCGCGCAGGCGGTCGCGGCGGCCGGACAGCTCGGCCATCAGGTCCTGGGCCCGGCCGGCGGCCTGGTTCAGGACGGTCCCCGGCCCGTAGACGGCCGCGACGTCGGGCAGCTTCGCCAGCACGCCTTCCAGCTCGACCAGCGAGGGCAAGTGCGGCCGGTCGAGCAGCAGCCCGGGGTGCTCCGATTCGAGCAGCACGACGACGGGGTCGCCGCCGAACGACCGGCTCAGCTCGTCGAACCGGGTCACCGCGGGATCGTCGCCCGGCAGGAACGAGCCGACGCCGGTCTCGATGCGCGTCTTGGCGATGCCGGTGCCGACGAACCCGGCGAGGACGACGAGGACCGCCGTCATCGCCAGGAACTTCGGGGACGGCCGCTTGAAGCCCTTCACTTCGGCGGGTCCTGGACGACCCGCGGGTAGGACCCGCTGAACGGCCCCGGATTCGCCGACTGCCCCGGCGCCGGATAGGGGTTGTTCTTCTTGAGCGGACCGACGTCGATGTTGAGCGGCAGGCCCTTCACGCTCTGCTCGTTGAAGACCATGAACAGCCGGATCGCGTTGCCGTTGGCGTCACCGCGCGCCGTCACCTGCCCGATGTTGGTGAAGAACGCGGCGACGTCGCGGCCGTACGGGACCAGGTAGGACAGCATGGGGTTCACGTCGCCCAGCGCCACGTTCAGCGTCGGCAGGAACTTCGACGCGTCCGCCGCCACCGCGGGCACCCGCTGCAGCGTGCCGGGTGCCGCGTCGAGCACGCCGTTCAACGACGGCAGCAGGCCACGCAGGTCGGCCGACGTGGCCGGCAGCTCCTGCAACGCGGCATCGAGGTCGGGCGCGGCCGCGTTCAGACCGCCCGCGACCGGGCCCAGCGCGGGAGACAGCCGGCTCAGCCCGCCGCTGGCGCTCTTGGCGGTGTCCATCAGGCCGGGCAGCCGCCGCAGGACCTCCCGCAGCTCGGTGTCGCTGCCCGCGGTCGCCTGGGTGAGCTGGTCGGCGTCGGTGACCAGATCCGCGATCTGCCCCTGCCGGGTGTCGAGCGCCGCGAGCAGCTTCGCCGTGTTGCCGGTCAGCTGCTGCAGGTCCCCGGACTGGGCCGACAGCGCCGCCAGCGCGCCGTGCCCCTCCCGGCCGAGGTCGCCGAGTCCCTGCAGGGCCTGGGAAACTCCCTGCTTGGTGTCCTTCGTCCCGGCGCCGAGCGAGCGGACCAGGGTGCCGAGGGACTCCTTCGTCGGCCGGTCGAGGCTGGTGAGCACGTCGTCGAGTTCGACGGCCTCCTTGCCCGCCGACGGCGGCAGCACGGTGCCGCTGGGCAGCGCCGGGCCGTGGCCGTCGGTGATCTCCAGGTAGGTCTCCTCGATCAGGGTCTTGTTGCGGACCTGGACGGTCGCCCCCTCGTGCAACGGCGCGTTCCGGTCGAGCCGCATCGTGACGTGCGCGAGGTCGCCTTCGGTGCGCAGCGCCTCGACCTTGCCGACCTTGACCCCGGCGATGGTGATGTCCGAGTCGTAGACCAGGTTCGACGCGGTGCGGAACTGCACGTCGGCGGTGTAGCCCGCCTGGGAGATGCCGGGCAGCCGGCCGCCGGAGTTCAGCCACAGGTAGCCGAACAGGCCGGCGCAGGCGGCGATGAACACGGCCAGCACCAGGGTCCGGATGTGCGGGACCAGCCTACTGGGAATCCTCATTGGACAGTCCCCTATCGCGCGGCGGCGGCTTGCAGGGCGGGCAGCAGCGGAAGCAGGCCCGTGACGCTTTCCGGCGAGAGCTGGGCGATGGCGCGGTACGCGCTACCGGTTCCGTCGCGCAGGCTCGTGATCGACCGCGAGTTCGTGACGAACGCGGCCAGGTCGTTCAGGTACGGCAGCACCGCGGTGGTGATCGGGCCCAGCCGTCCGGTCACGTCGTGCAGGTCGCCGAGCGAGGCGTTGAGATCGCCGACGAACGGACGCAGGTCGCGCACCACCGGAACAGCCTTGTCGACCACCGGCCGGGCGGTGTCGACGGTCTCCCCGAGCTTGTCGACCGTGCCGGTGAACTTCTCCAGCGAGCCGGGCAGGGTCCCGCTCGCCTCGCGCAGCTTGTCCAGGACCGGGTCCAGCTGGGCGCTCAGCGCGCCGATGCTGCCGGTGGCCTGCTCGAGCTGGTGGGTGAAGTCCGGCAGCTGCGCGAGCGCGGCGTCGAAGTCGCCGTTGCGCTGCCCCACCGTCGCGAGGGTCTTCTGCAGGGAGTCGGCCAGCGCGCTCAGTCGCTGGTCGTCGTCGCCGGTCGCCGACGCGATCTGCCCCAGCGCGGTGACGAGCTTCTGCAGCGTCTCCTTGCGGGTCTGCAACGCGGTCGCGACGGGACGCAGGTCCCGCACCACCTGATCGGTCGCCTCGAGCCCCTTCGGCAGATTTCCCGGCGCTCCGGCCAGCGCGACGTCCGATTCGGACAGCAGCGTGGTCAGTGCTTCGCGGGTGTTGGCGTCCAGGTGCCCGAGCGCTTCGTCGACCTGCACCGGCCGCACCGAGTTGGCGACGGGCAGCACCCCGTCCTCGGGCAGCGGCTTTCCCGGTGGGCCACCGGGGTTCAGCTCGACGTACATCTCGTTCAGCGGGCTCTTCGGGCGCAGCAGGACCCGGGCGTTGTCGTAGACCTGGTGCCCCTGGTCGATCGCCAGCTCGAGCCGCGCGTGCCCGCGGTCGTCGACGCTCGCCGCGCGGATGTCGCCGACGGACACGCCCGCGATCCGGACCTCCTGCCGGCTCGACGGGTTGATCGCCGGCGCGGACTCGAAGGTGACCGAGAAGTGCGTCTTGCCGTCCCAGGGCACGCGGACCTGCTGCATCGTCAGGATGTAGCCACCGGCCACCAGTCCCGCGGTCACGAGCGCGGCCACGGCGAGGACGTTGCGCTTGAGCCGCGGTTCGGTGGAGATCCGCTGCCAGGTCCGCCGGACCCGGCCCGGGTGCGCGTTCATCGGCCGCTCCTGTTCTCCGGGGTGGCGCCCTGCAGGTGGGCGAGCGTGTTCATCAGCTGCTCGAAGTTGATCGGGGTGCCGGCGATGCTGCCGCCGCCGAGGCCCGGCTGGAGACCCACGGCCACGCCGTTCGGGTCGGTGAGCGAGGACGCGCGGTCCATGGTCGCGAACATGTAGCCGACCTCTTTGTAGAACGGCTGGTCCGAGCCGCCGCCGGCGTAGATCCCGGTGCCCTTGAAGGGCGAGAGCACCATGTTCATGATCGGGCCGTTGACGCGGTCCAGCACCGGCCCGCGGACGTCGTCGAAGACCTTCGTCGTGCCCTGGGCGGTGGGGACGAGCTGCTCGACCAGCGGCTGCGCGTCGGTGAGGAGGCCACGCACGTCGGTCAGCAGCGGCCGGGTCCTGGCGAGCACCGGATCGGCGTGCGCCAGGAACGCGTCCAGTTCACGCGCCACCGGACGCGCGGGGTCCGCGGTGTCCCGCAGCTTGCCGAGCGTGACGCCGAGGTGGGTCAGCCCGTCGTCCGCGTTGTCCAGGGTCCGGGGCAGGTCCGCGATCGCGGTGGCGATGTCGGCTCGGCGGTTGTCGAGCGTCGAGGTGACCCGTTGCAGGTTCTGCACGATCGAGTCGAGCTGTCCCGGCTGCTCGGTCAGCACCCGCGCGGTCGACTCGAACCCGTGCACCAGGTTCGGCAGGTCGGTGCGCGGGTCCGTACCCTGCAGGCCCTGCAGGACCGGCGTCGTCGCGTCGAGCGTGTCCGGCGCGTCGGCGAGCAGATCCTCGATCGCGGGCTTCCCCCCGGCGCGGAGGGTGTCGTCGAGATTCTGCGTCGAGGAGCGGATGCCCTTCACCGCGTCCGGCTGCAGGGCGTCCGCGAGCTGCTGCAGCTCCACCGGGGTCTTGGTCCGCTCGACCGGGATGGTGCCGGCGAACGGGGTCCGGCCGCCACCCGGGAGGAGTTCCACGTAGTACTTGCCGCCGAGGATGGTGGTCGGGCGCAGGGCGGCGCTCGGTGCGGCACCGAGCTTGCCCGTGACGCCGTCGTCCACCTTCAGCTCGACCAGGGCCGACCCGTCACCGGAGCGGTCCACCGAGGACACCACACCCACCGGGACCCCGGCGATCTTGACCTGGGAGACGAACGGCTGCAGGTGGTAGTCCTGGGCGAACTGGACGCGGACGATGTCGCCCGGCCGCAACGCCGTCGCGACCCGGTCCTTCTCGAGCAACGCGTAACCGGCCAGCAAGGTCACCACCAGCACGACGATGCCGAGCTTGAACGCCGACACCGGCTGCCGGTGCCGGGTGCGGGAACGAAGCGCCTTCACCGGTTGCCTCCTGGGATCTTCCGGGCGTCGTGGGCCGCCTGACCCGGTGTGGGATAGGGGTTGCGGGCGACCAGCGGGTCCCGCAGACCGCCCTGCCCGAGCACGGACTCCTCGCTGAACAGCAGGTACAGCCGCAGGAAGTGGCCGTTGGCGTCGCCGTGCGAGAGCGCGGCGGCCCAGTTCGTGAACCACCCGCTGACTTCCGGGGCGTACGGCGCCAGCACCCGCAGGAACTGGTCGGCGCTGCCGAAGGTCTGCGTCAGCCGGGGAGCCAGCGGCCGCGCATCGTCGACGGTCTTGGTCAAGTCGGTCAACGCGGGCTCGGCCTGTTTCCCGACGTCCGGCACCTTCCCCAACGGCGGTACCGCTTCCCGCAGCACACCCCGGAGATCGGGGGTCGCCTGGCCGAGCGCACGCGCCCCGGGCACGAGCTGGGCCATTCCGGCGTGCAGGTCCTTGAGCGGGGCCTGCAGCGACTGGAGACCGGCTCGCGCGGCCTGCAGCGTGCCGGGTGCCCGCTGCACGACGTCGTCGAGCGGCTTCCCGTCGTCCACCGCGACGGCTCGCATCGTCGTGTCCAGCCGGCCGAGCAGTTCCGACAGCTGTTCCTGGCGCCCCGCGAACCGGGTCGACAGGCGGTCGGCCGTGGTCAGCAGCGCGGTCAGGTCGGCGCCATCGTTTGCGGACAGGGCGTTCGACACGGTCGCGAGGTCGGGCAGCATCTGCGGCGCGGCCTTGAGCGCGTCCTGCAGGTCCTGCGCGTGCCCACCGGCGCCGCCGCCCACTTCCCGGACGGTCGAGCCGAGCGCGGTCCGCGTCGGCGCGTCGAGCACGTCCAGCAGGTCACTCAGCTCCTGCGAGCCCGCCGTCCGCTTGGCCGGGATCACCTCCGCCGGACCGAGCTTCCCCGCCTCGGGCTTGCCCGGGGTCAGCGCGATGTACTTCTGTCCCAGCGCCGACCGCGACGCCACCGTGACGGTCTTGGCCTCGGCCGACGCGTCTCGGTAGACCTCCCGCGTGCCGTCGAGCTGCAGCGTCACCCTCGGGGCCCCGGCGACCAGCCGGATGTCCTTGACGCGGCCGACGCGGACGCTGGCGACACGCACGTCGTCACCGGGGCGGAGCGCGCCCACGTCCGAGACGTCGGCGTCGACGAGCGTGTAGGTCGCCCCCGGCAACCCCTTGTCCGCGGTGAGCGCGAGCTGCAGCGCGAGCGCGAACACCACCAGCACCACGACGCCCGTGGACACCGAGCGGAACTTGCGCGACCGGCGCTTGGCCATCAGGAACCTCCGAGCAGGAACTGGAGAACGCCGCTCTCCTGGCGCTCGTTGAGCCCGGTCACGCCGCCGTCCGGCGCGACGAGGGACTTCGTGTCGAGCAGGCCCGAGCCGAGCACTCCGGGGAGCCCGGGAATCGGCGACGGAGTGGCCTGCTTGCCCGGAATCGTCGGCGGCGGCGGGGTTCCGGTCAGGGACGGCAGCAGCCCGGTGATCTCCTCGGGGTGGATGATCGCCTGGCCACGGAAGTAGTGCGAAAGGCCGTCCCAGCCGTTGGTCGACATCGCCCAGAACCGGAAGAAGTTCAGGACGTTTTCGATGTTGCCGGTCAGCTGCGCGGTGAGTGGGTTCGCCCCGGCGACCGTGCCACGCAAGCCCGGGCCGGCCTTGCGGAGCTCCTCCACGACCGGGCGCGCCGCGTCCATCAGCTTCTCGGCGCGCTCCAGGACGGGCTTCGCGCTCGTCAGCGCCGGATCCGCCGACTCGCTGAACTTGCGCAGTTCGTCGCTGACGGCGGAGAGGTTGTCGGTCGTCGGCCGCATTCCTTCGAGCACGGGCGTGGTGGCCTTGGCCGTGCCGGTCAGCTCGGAGAGGGTGTCGCGCGCGGCGGCCAGCGTGCCCGGCAGTTCGGCGAGCGAGGCGTCGAGGCCCTCCTGGTTCTCGGCCGTGACACCGAGGACCTGACGCGACGACTCGACCAGGTCGCCCAGGGTCTTGCCGTTGTCGGCGGCCAGTGCGCCCGCGACCGGCTCCACGTGGTCGACGAGGTCGGTGAGCAGCTGGTTCTGCTGCCCCAGCAGCTTCACCAGCCCGTCGGTGTCCTGCATCGACGACGCGAGCGCCTTGATCGAAGCCTGCGCGTTGGCGCCGTTGCCCTGCATGCCCTGGCCCAGCATCGTGACCAGCGCGGCGAGCGACTGCCCGGTCGGGTCGTCGATGGTGTTCAGCACCTGGTCGAGGTCGGTCGCCTGCCCGGTCTGCTTGATCGGCAGCACGTCACCGTCGTTCAGCAGCGGCGCCGAAGGGCTGCCGCGATCGAGGTCGACGTAGCGCTCCCCCAGCAGGCTGACCGGGCGCACGGTGGCCCGGGCGTCCTGGTGCAGCGGCAGGGCCATGCCGTCGACCTCGAGGGTGACGATCGCCTTGGCGTCGTGGACGCTCATGCCGGCCACCTCGCCGACGGTGACGCCCTTGACCTTCACGTCGTTGCCGACGACCAGCGGGCTCGCGTCGGCGAACTCCGCGGCGATGGTCAGCTTGCCCGGCTGCCCGCCGGAGCCGGTGTTGGTCACCGCGGCGCCCGCCACGGCCGCCGCCACCGCGGTCGTGGCCAGCACGGCCTGGATCTTCCGCCGTGTCCTCATCGGACTCCACTCCCGAACGCGTCGGTCCACGGCTGGCCGGCGATCGCGCCGGGGGCCGGGAACGGGTCGCTGGCCATCCCGGGCGGCATGACCCCCGGGTTGTTGTCGAAACTCGAGAGACCGGCCGGGATGTTGACGCGCATGTAGTGACCGTTGCTGTCGTAGTTGGCGGCCGAGGAGCCCCAGTTCGACAGCCACCCGACCACTTCGGGCGTGTAGGGCCGCAGGAAGCTCAGCGCGGGCGTCAGCGACGTCACCGCCGAGTCGGTGCCGGGCAGGGCACCGTGGGCGCTGTCGAGCAGACCCGGGGTGAACTGCAGCAGCGTGCCGAGCGAACCCAGGGTGGGCCGCAGCTGCGCCACGGTCGGGCGGAGGTCCGCGAGCACCGGACGCAGGGTGCGGGCCACGGCGGGCAGGCGGTCGGTCGCCGGGCGGAGATCCTCCAGCAACGGCACCGCTTTGTCGACCGTGCCGGGCACGTCGGCCAGCGTCCGGTCCGCGGTCCCCAGGGTGCCGGGCAGCTTCCGCAGCGCCGCGCGCAGCTGTTCGCGCTGCTGCGCGGCTGCCGCGGTGGCGCCGGACAGCCCGGAAACGATGGCGCGCACCTGCTGATCCCGGTTCACCAGCGTGGTGACCATGCCGTTCAGCTGGCCGGCCAGCGCCTTGATCGCCGGTCCGTCCGAGCCGACGGCGCGCAGCACCCCGCCGAGCGCTTCCACCGTCGGGCCCGCCTTCTGGACGGTCTGCCGGAGGTCGGTCTCGTTGCCCTCGACGGTGTGGCCGAGTCCTTGCACCAGCGAACTGAGGTGGGCGCGAGTGGCGGGGTCGAGCGCGGCCAGCACCTTGTCCATCTCGACCGGGTCGGACACCTTGCCGTCCAGGGTGCCGCCCGGCGGGATGACCGGGTTCGCCTTCGGGCCGTCCCGGACGTCGAGCTGCCGCTCGCCGAGCACGGCCTTCCACACGATGCCGGCCGACGCGCCGGAGTGCAGCGGCGCGAAGTCCTTGGTCAGCCGCATGGTTACTTGCGCGCGTCCGTCCTTGATGGACACGTCGTCGACCTGCCCGGCGTCGAAACCGTTCACGAGCACCTTGCTGCCGGCGATCAGGCCGGTCGCCGAGGGCAGCACCACGTTCGCCGGGTAGTCGTCGTCGCCCGGGGCGATCAGCAGCGCGGCGGCTGCCACCGCGGCCACCCCCAGCACGAGGAGAGGAATTCTGCGCATGGGTTCAGTCCATTCCCAGCGGTCCGGCGGAGTCGCCGGAGAGGAACTGGCGGACGAACGGGTCCGGGGAGTTGAAGGCCTCTTCGGTCGGTCCATAATGGACGACCTGGCCCTTCCAGATGACCCCGACGTAGTCGCTGACCTTGCGCGCGGTGCGGATGTCGTGCGTCACCAGCAGGTAGGTCCCGCGGTACTCCTGGTGCATGTCGAGGATCAGGTCGTTGAGCAGGCTGGTGCGGACCGGGTCGAGGCCGGAGTCGGGCTCGTCGAACAGGACGATGTCGGGGTTCATCACCAGCGCCCGCGCGAAGCCGGCCCGCTTGCGCATGCCGCCGGAGACCTCGTTGGGGTACTTGTAGGAGGACCGTTCGAGGCCGACTTCCTTGAGCCGCTGGTTGACTTTCGCCTCGATCTCGTCCTCGCCCATGTCGGTGTGCTTGCGCAGCGGGAAAGCCGTGTTGTCGAAGATGTTCATCGACCCGAACAGCGCGCCGTCCTGGAACAGGACACCGAACCGCTTGCGCAGTTCGTAGCGTTCCCGTTCGCTGATCTTCCAGATGTCGCGGCCGAAGATCCGCACCTCGCCCCGGTCCGGCTCGAGCAAGCCGACGAGGTGCTTGATGAGCACGCTCTTCCCGGTCCCGGACGGGCCGAGAATGGTGGTGATCGCGTTGTCGGCGAACTCCAGGTTGAGCCCTTTCAGCACGTCGAAGCTGCCGAAGGACTTGTGGACGTCGCGGACCTCCATCGTGTGCACGCGCTCCGCCGGCCCGATCGTGTCGACGGCCGTCCCGTTCATCCCGGTGACCATGAGTTCTCCTTGTCAGTTGCCGATCGGCATGTTCGGGTAGGAGCCCCAGAAGAACCACGTGCCGAGCAACCCGACGACGTGGATGAGCACCATGTTGAGCATCATCGATTTCGCCGTGTTTCTCCCGACGCCGACCGGCCCACCGGACGCGTTGTAGCCGTAGTAACACCCGACGAAGATGATGATCGTGCCCATCGCGATCATCTTCGAAATCGCGGCCATCAGGTCGTAGGGGTTCTGGAACAGCCAGAAGACGAACGAATAACCACCACTGGACACGGTGCCCAGCTGGTAGACCGTGACCAGGTGCATCGAGATGAACATCAGGCCGAGCCCGACGATGTACAGGAAAGGCATGCAGAGCCAGGCGGCGGCGATCCGGGTGCCGACGAGGTAGCTGCGGGACTTGATGCCCAGCACTTCCAGCGCGTCGATCTCCTCGGCGATGCGCATCGACCCGATTTCCGCGACCAGCCCGCACCCGACCTTCGCCGCGAAGATGTAGGCCCACATGTAGACCGACATCTCGCGCAGGCCGCAGACGTCGTTGAACACCGCGGAGTAGATCGGGGCGCCGACCTGCTTGAGGGTGTAGCTGGCCTCGGTCGCGCACATCGTGCCGACGACGAACTGCATCAGCCAGACGATGATGCCGCTCGACAGGATCAGGATTCCCGCCTGGGCGAACACTTCCGTCACGTGGTGCCGCAGATCCGGCAGGCTGCGCACGGTGCGGCCGGCGAACTTCATGATGTCGCCGCCGGCCGCGACGGCGTCGCGCAGCTTCCCCGCCATGCCGCCGAACGTGATGACGACGTCGGGTGTCTTCGTACGGCCCGTCGGTGTGGTCATTGCGCATCCCTCACTTGAAGACCTGCATGTCGGGGTTCAGCCCGAGGAGCGCGGACGTGTAGACGTAGTTGAAGATCCAGATCGAGGCGAACGAGATGACCACCGCCTGGTTGACCGCGCGGCCGACGCCGATCGGGCCGCCTTGCGCGTTCAACCCCTTGTAGCAGCAGACGACCGACAGGATCAGGCCGAACGCGAGGGTCTTCACGATGCTGCCCCACATGTCCGTGGTGGTCGCGTTGGACCAGAAGTTCCCGATGAAGGCCGCACCGGTCGCGCCGAAGATCGGCACCGCCGCGATGTAGCCGCCGATCACGCCGCACACCAGCGCGAACACTTCCAGCAGGCCGGTCATCAAGGTGACCGCGATGATCCGCGGCAGCACGAGGGTCCGGACCGGATCGACGCCGAGGACCTCCATGGCGTCGATCTCCTCGCGGATCCGCCGCGCGCCGAGGTCGGCGGCGATGGCCGTGCCCATCACCCCGGCGACGATCATCGCGTCGATCCACGGCGCGAACTCGCGGACGCTGGCCATCAGCAGGAAGGAGCCGAGGCGGTCGGGGATGCCGAGCACGCTGTAGAGGCTGCCGCCCTGCATGCCGGGGCCGGCGAAGCCGAGCGCGGTCGTGGAAATGATGACCGGCAGCCAGCACCGGCGAAGCGTCTCGAACATCAGGTCGCGGACTTCACCCCAGTACCCGAACGGGTGGCGGATCGCGAGCCAGAGCACGCGGCCGAGCAGGTGGACGATCTCCCCGGCCTCGACCAACGGCCGCTGCGCCCCGGCGCTCCACCGTCGCGCGGGGGCGGGTTTCGTTGCGGTCACGCCTTTTCGCCCCGCTTCCCCAGAGCGCGGCCGGTGAAGCCGGCCAGCCCACCGACGGCGACGGCGACCGCCGCGGTGGCCGGCACCTGCTGCGGCCCGACCAACGCCGAGGTGAGAAAACTCAAGGGCAGCACCAAAACGTAGCTCCCGAGGGCGGTCACGGCCCCCTGGAGGATCGGGCGGTGCGTGTCACCCGTGCGGAAACCGGCGAAGCCGAAGGCCGCGACGGCGGTGATCAACAGGAAGACCGCACCGACCGGCGGGGCGACGGCCGCGGCGACCGGCTGCAACAAGGCGCCGATCACCAAAACCGCGAAACCACGCCAAATACCGCGTCCGCACGCTTTGGTGTCGATTCCCCCGGCCATCGTCACGCGGGTGCCGGCCCGGGCGACCGGCCCGGCTCCTGATCGGCTCACCATTCCACCCAACTCCTTCTCCGGGCGTGACCGTGCTTCCGGTCAAACCGCATCGCGGAACTGCGATGGTCGGTAATGATGCGGCGCGCGGAACGGCACGCGCATCACCACCCGGCGGCAAAAGGATGACTCGTTGGGGTAGCGACGGCCCGCGGTCCACCACGGGCTGTCAACGTTGTCGGCGCGACGCCGTCCAACCGGGACTCTCTACTGTGGATGGTCCGCCGGGTCGTGGTCGAGCAGGCCGTAGGCACCGGCCAGCCCGGCGGCTTCGACCCGGTTGGCCGCGCCGATCCGGTTCAGCAACGAGGCGACCATGCGCTTGGCCGTGCGTTCGGAGACCAGCATCCGGGTGGCGATGTCCTGGGTCTCCAGGCCGCGGGCGAGCAGCGCCCACAGCCGCAGGTCCTGGGAGTCGAGCGTGTCCAGCAGCGTTTCCGGCGGCTTGCGGGTCGTGGTCAGCAGTGCGTCGAGCAGGTCGCCTTCGAGGACCCGGAACCCGGCGGCCACGGTCAGCAACGGCGCGACGAGGACCTCCGGGTCGGCCGACTTGGTGAGGTAGCCGTCCGCTCCGGCGCGCAGGGCCTGCTCGGCGAGCTCCAGATCGTCCGATCCGGACAGTGCGAGCACGCGGGTGGCCGGCCGGCGCCGCTTGATCTGGCGGATCGCGGCCGCGCCGCCCAGGGGCGGCATGGCCAGGTCGACGAGCGCGAGATCGGCCGCACAGGACTCGACCAGCGCGGGCGCCTCTTCGACGTGCGTGGTGGTGCCGCCCACCTCGAAGCGGTCACCGGCGTTGGTCGTCAGCAGCAGCGCCAGCCCTCTGGCGAACAGCTCGTGGTCGTCCACGACCACGACCACCAGGCGCCGATCCGTCACCGGCCTAGTATGACAGCACGTTCCGCCACCAAGCCGGCCACGGCGATCACGGCGAGTCACAAGGAGGCGGTGGCATGGCGGCCGACGGGCAAACCGTGCCGGGTGGGCTGCCGGTCGCCCGGGTGATGGTGACCGTGCGGCTCGCGGTCGCGCTGTCGGTGGTCCTGCTGCTGGTCACCGGCGGCGACGACGCCCGGCGGCACCTTCCGCTGGTCGTCGTGACCCTCTCCGTCGCTTCCGGCTACGCCGTCGTCGTCGCGGCGAACCCGCGCTGGGAGCTGTCCGCCTCGCCGGCAGCCTGGCTGCTCACCGCGCTCGACTCGGTCTTCACCCTGCTCACGATCGCCATGACCGGCGCGGCGAGCAGCCCGGCGGTGGCGATCCTGGTGCTCGTCGTCACCGCCGCGGCCATCCGCCTGCCCCTCGGCCCCACCGTGGTGCTCGCCCTCGGGCTCGGCGGCGCGTACCTGGCCGTGGCGCTGCTGGTCGACCCGGGTTTCACCACGTGGCCGGAGCGCCGGCTCCAGGGTCTCTGGTGGGCGGGCTACCTGCTCCTCACCGGCCTGCTCGGCGCCAGCCTGTCCCGGCTGGTCGAGCGCGAGCGGGAAGCCGGGATCGCCGCCCGGGTGGAGGCGCTGGCCGGGCACGCCGCGGCCGAGGAAGAACGCGATCTGCGGCGGCGGCTCCTCGAGTCGTACCAGTCCCAGCAGGACGGTCTCGCGATCCTCCTGCACGAATTCCGCACGCCCGTGATCTCCCTCCGCGCGCTGGCCAGGGGGCTCGCCACCGACGGCGCCCTCGCCCCGGCCGACCGCGAGACGGGCAGCCGGCTGATCGCCGAGCACGCGAACCACCTCTCCGACATGCTCGACGCCCTGGGCGACGTCGCGGCGAGCCGCCGCCCGGCCTTCGGCACCGGCCGGTCCCGGCCGGTGGAGCTGCGGACCCTGGTGCTGGCCGCCGCGGACGCGGCCGGACTCCGGCCGCCGCGGCTGCGGGTGCACCTCGACGACGCGCTGACCGTCACCACCGACCCCCAGCGGTTGCGCCGCGTGCTCACGAACCTGCTCGAGAACGCCGCCCGGCACGGTGAAGGCAAGCCCGTCGACGTCGAGGCCGAAGTCACCGAGGGCCGGCTCCTGCTGCGGGTGCTCGACCGGGGCTCCGGGGTGGACGCCGGCCACCTCGCCAAGCTGACCGGCAAGTTCACCGCGGCCGGGTCGAACCGCGGTACCGCCGGGCTCGGCCTCTGGATCGTCGAACAGATCGTGCAGGCGCTCGGCGGCCGCGTCACTTTCCGGAACCGCCCGGGCGGCGGGCTGGTCGCCGAGGTGGCGATCCCGGCGGACTGAGCGGGTGCGGAAATTGGCCCGCACGGGCCAGCCGTGGCGCGCGCGGACCATTCCCGCACCGCGCCGGCCGGGTGATCCTGGCGGCCAGAGCACCCGGACACCTGGAGTGGCCATGTCCCTCACCCGCGATATCGAGCCCCGCCGCCACCTCGGGTTCGGCGGCGGCGCCCGCATCGCGCGCCGGCCGGACCCGGTCCCCCGGCAGCTCTTCAACGACGGCAACGCGGCGTTCTGGAACCCCGGCGACATCGACCTCACCCGCGACGAAGCGGACTTCGCCGCGTTGACTCCCGACGAGCGCCGCCTGACCTGCCTGTTCGTGGCCAACCTCATCTCGATCGGCGAGTCGGCGCTCCAGGACCTGCAGCCGTTCGTGACGGCGATGGCCAGCGAAAGCGGGCGGGACGACGAGACCTACCTGACGCAGCTCGTGTTCGAGGAGGCCAAGCACGCCCAGGCGTTCCGCGCGTGGCTCGACGCGGTCGGCATGGGCGACTGCCTGCCCTGGTTCACCGAGAACGGGGATGTCCGCCGCCAGAACTTCCTCGAAGAGCTCGCCTGGTCGCTGTACGCGCTCACCAACGACCACTCGCCCGCCGCGCAGATCCGCGCCGCGGTGACGCACCACCACGTCGTCGAAGGCTGCCTGGCCTTGACCTGCTACAACGCCGCGGCGCGGATCTGCCGCAGCCGCGGCATCTTCCCCGGCTTGCTCCGCGTCATCGAGCACATCGCGGCCGACGAACGCCGGCACGTCGCCTGGGGCACGTTCACCTGCCGCCGGCACGTCGCGGCCGACGACGCGAACTGGGCCATCGTCCTGCAGCGCACGCAGGAACTGCTGCCGCTCGCCACCCGGATGATCGGCGAGATGCTGACGCCGTTCGGACCGGGCGCGCCGTTCGGGGTCAGCATGCAGGGACTGATGGCCTCCGCGCTGAGCGACGTCGGCCGCCGCCTCGACTCGGTCGCGCTGGCCCGCGGGCGCCGCCCCGACGAGATCGGCCGCGACCCCGCGCCGATCCGCCTGGAGCACGAGATCGGGCGGGAAGGCGGCCGCGCACCCGGCGAAGACGACCGCGGGACCGTCGTCGCGCTCAGGCGTCAGCTGTGACCGGTCCGCCCGCGCGCGTGGCCGGGTGCCGCCCGTTTCGACGGGCATCACCGGCCCTTCGCCGGATGACGGCCGTGCAGGGTCTCCGACGGCAGCCCGCCGAACTTGCGGCGGTAGGCGGTCGAGAACCGGCCGGCGTGCAGGAAGCCCCAGCGAGCGGCGACCCCGGCGATCGTCGTGCCATCGGGGTCGGCCACCGCGAGCTCGTCGTGCACCCGGGTCAGGCGGACGTCCCGCAGGTAGGCCATCGGCGGCAGGCCGAACCAGCGCTGGAACCCTTCCTGCAGAGCCCGGACGCTGATCGAGACCTCGCGGGCCAGGGTGCCCGACGTCCACGGCCGCCCCGGCTCGTCTTCGATCAGCTCGACGGCCCGGCGCAGCGCCCGGGGCGGGGCCGGCGCCGCCGGCGCGTGCAGGTGGTCGCTGTAGTTGCTGGGCTGGGCCAGCAACAGACCGGCGATCACCAGGCTCTGCAGGTGCGCGGCGGCCGCGGGGTGGTGCGTGATCCCGCCCGGCCGGTCCGCCTCGCGCTCCAGCAGAGCCAGTACCTCGAGCCACGACCGCGCCGCCGGGGTGTCCAGGTCCATCGTGGTGGTGAAGCGCAGCCGCTCCCCCAGCGGCCGCCCGAGCTGGCGCTCCAGCTCCAGTTCCAGCTCGTGCCGGTCGATCATGAGGCAGAGCTGGGCGCACCCGGCTCCCCACCGCAGGTCGGCCGGATGGCCCGGCATGAACACGGCGGCCCGGCCGGGTCCGGCGAACACCGGTTCCGACGAGCCGCAGCGCTGCTCGCACCGTCCGGTGACCGGGATGTTGACGTGGTAGCCGCCGGCGTCGACCGTGCCGAGCCGGACCGCGCTCCCGTAGCGCAGGTAGCCCGCGGTCACCGCGCCCATCCGGACCGCGTTGAGCCGCATGTCCAAGTCCGTCCCGCGGTCCAGCACCTCGAGCCGGTGCGGCAGGTACGTCCGCGTCACCGCTTCGTGCGCTTCGTCGACGTCGTTCGCGCGCGCGACGGGATGCGCGGGCAGCAGCTCCGTTTGAGGCAAGCCCGTCACCTGCCGAACAGTAATCGCCTCGTCACGCTCACGCCAACGCGGGCAGTGGACAGGGTGCCGCGTGAATCGGCTGTGCCGGAGCCGCGCGGGGCACTTCACTGGAGCGGCTGGGGCGAGCTACCGCGGGGAGAGACGTGCAGTTGATGGACCGGCCTGCACCGGTGACGCAGTCCGTGCTGGTGGAGCCGTTGGACCACGTGCGGCCGGGAGCCCGGCTGGTGCGTGCCCGCGGTGGGTTCCACGCGCGGACCGGGATCGAGCTGATGGCCGTCATCGACGGGCAGCGAGCGCACGCCCTCGACCTGCTGATCCTCGACCTAACGGAACCGGGCACCTTCGGTGCGGTGGCCCTCCAGATCGTCGTGCAGATCGCGACGGAACTCCGCCGCGTCGGCGTCGGCCTGCGCCTGGTCGGCTCGGAACAGGCCGTCGGCTCGGCCCTGAGCGTCGCCGGGGTGCGGTCCCTGGTCACCCTGTACGGCACGGCCGGCGAGGCCCTCCGAGCGCGGTGACCGCTCAGTCGCTTTCGGCTTCCTCCGCGCGTTCGCGGTTGCGCTGCTGCCGCTCCCGCTCACGCCGGCTGTAGGTCGCCCGTCGGACGCGTTCCTCGTCTTCGAGGCTCGAGCCCACCGCGCCGGCGACGATCCCCACCGAAGTCGCCAGCCACACCAGCTTGAGGTACGAGGCCGGGCCGGCCGGATGGCCGAGGACCTCCGCGAAGTAGGTGCCTTCGATCAGCACGATCGACGCCAGCAGCGACAGCACGAAGAGGATGGCGTACATGCAGGCCACGCCGATCGACAGCGTCAGCGCGGTCGAAGCGTTGTACAGCAGCGCTTTCCGCCGTTCGAGGTGCCCGGACGGCGAGTCCCACAGGTGGTTGTGCACCATCAGCCAGCCCGACATCACCACGATCGCCAGGACCGTGATCCCGGCCAGCCGCAGCGCGGGCAGGGCTTCGGCCAGCTTCCAGAACGAGGTGGTGACGATGCCGTACGCGGCGGTGGCCGCCGCGGCCGCGGTCGCCCCGGCGAGGTTGGGCACCAGCCGCCACGGGCGGTTGTCCCGGATCATCCCGGCGAGCAGCCGCAGGCGGCCGCGGACGCCCACCAAGGCCAGGTGCTGGTCGGCGGCGCCGCGGCCGCGGATGTGCCGCGTCGGCGCGACCAGGTCCCGCAGCCGGTCGACCATCCGCCGCGGCGGATCGGCCGCCTTCTCCGAGCGGTGCGCCACCAGGTGCCGGACCAGGTGCACGATCAGCCGGGACACCCGGCCACGCAGCCGCAGCGCACCGAGCGCGGGCAACGACACCATCGCCACGCCGTGGTCGACGTTGTAGTCCGAGGCGATCGGAACCGTGCCGGCCCGCCGCGGCAGGTCCGTGATCAGCACCAGCAGGTCCCACTCGTGCTCCGCCCGGCGCTCCTGCGCCAGGTCCAGCATCGGGATGTTGCCGTGCTCGTCCAGTGGCAGGGCCTGCGTCTCGTGCTCGACCTGCCAGCTCGTCTCCCCGCCGAGGTCGCGGGCCAGGCGGTCGGGCAGGCCGTCCACGATTCTCCCGGCCAGGTGCCGGGGAAATCCGTCGTCGGTCACCAACCCCACGACGAGGGCCTCGGGCGCGCGCTGAGCGGTCATGCTCCGGCCTTTCCTCGATCTCGAGGGACAAGATCTTCGGGTGCCCGGTTTGACCACGGGCAAACGGCCGGTCACTCCGATCCGCGCAGCACCTGCCACAGCCGGGTGGCGACGTGCAGGTTCAGCCTGCTGTTCACGTCGCCGAGGTCGATCTCGGTGATCTCCCGGATCCGGCCGAGCCGGTACCGCAGCGTGCTCCGGTGGATCGTCAGCGCGGCGGCGGTGTCCCCGTAGCTGCCGCCGCATTCGAGGTACTGCGCGAGCGTCGCGACCAGCTCGGCGTGGTGCGCGCTGTCGTAGTCGAGCAGTTTTCCGAGCCATTCGTGGACGAATTCCAGGACGTCGCCGTGGTTCTGCCCGGTGTCGAGGATGCGGTAGATGCCGAGCTGGTCGAACGTCGTCACGCCGTTCGGGGTGTGTGAGGTGCGCCGGATCTCGAGCGCCCGCACCGCTTCCGCGTAGGACTTGGGAAACCGCTCGGGGGTGTCGCACGGGCCGCCGATGCCGATCGCGCCCTCCGCGCCGAGGCGTTCCGACAGGGAATCGTGCAGCGCGGTGCCGTCCGTGGGCCCGCCGACCAGCAGCACGACCGCCCCGGCGTGGCGTGACATGAGCGAGGTGAGCCCGAGTGCCGTCATGGCGCGCACGGTGGCCTCGGCGACCACGTCCTCGGCGACGTCGCCGGACCACCGCAGCACGACCACGTGGTGCGGACGCCGCAGGTCGTGCCCGATCGCGTCGGCGCGGGCGTACGCGCTCCCGTCGTCGGTTCCGGCGATGAGGTCATCCACGAGGTCGCGGCGCAGGCGCAGCTCGACCTCGGCCAGGCTGCGCTGGTGCGAGAGCTCCAGCGCCAGCACGGTCGAGCCGTACTCGAGGGCGAACACCTCCTCCGCGCCGGCGGTGTGCGCCGGGTCGATGAGGGCGAGCACGCCGAGCACCTCGTGCCGCGGCCGCACCAGGGAGATGAGCCGGTCCTTCACCCG
>NZ_JBEXVF010000114.1:0-22346 GCF_040629235.1 Amycolatopsis sp. NPDC005961
ACCGCGGACGCTGTCGCCGCTCAGGCCCAGCAGCTCGTGGACCACGAGGGAGACCTGGCGGACATCGGGTTCTCGCTGGCCACGACCCGCTCGGCGCTGGACCACCGCGCCGTCGTCGTCGGCTCCGACGTCGCCGAGCTGCGTGCCGGGCTGACCGCGCTCGCCGCCGGGGAGAACGCGCCGAACGTCGTCCGCGACCGCCGGGGCACCGGCCGGACGGCCTTCCTCTTCACCGGTCAGGGCGCCCAGCGCGCCGGCATGGGCACGGTCCTCGCCGCGAAGTACCCGGTGTTCGCCGCCGCGCTCGACGCCGTGTGTGCCCGGCTCGACCTCGACCGCGCGGTCTTCGACGACGCCGATGCGCTGGCCCGGACCGGTTTCACGCAGCCCGCGCTGTTCGCGTTCGAGGTCGCGCTATACCGGCTGCTGGAATCCTGGGGCGTCCGGCCCGACCACCTGCTGGGCCACTCGATCGGCGAGCTGGCCGCGGCCCACGTGGCCGGGATCCTCTCGCTCGACGACGCCTGCACGCTCGTCGCGGCCCGTGCGCGGCTCATGCAGGCCCTGCCTGCCGGGGGCGCGATGGTCACGATCCCGGCGACCGAGGCCGAGGTGACCCCGCTGCTGACGGCCGGGGTGAGCATCGCCGCGATCAACGGCCCCCGCTCCCTGGTGGTCTCGGGCGCCGAGGACGAGGTCGCCGCCGTCGTCGCGCACTTCGAGCGCCCCAAGAAGCTGCACGTCTCGCACGCCTTCCACTCGCCGCTGATGGAGCCGATGCTGGCCGAGTTCGCGGCCGTGGCGGCGAAACTCACCTACGCGAAGCCCGAAATCCCGATCGTCTCGACGGTGTCCGCCGACGCCGACCTGACTTCGCCGGAGTACTGGGTGGAGCAGGTCCGCGCGACCGTCCGGTTCGACGACGGCCTGCGCGCGCTGGTCGAGGAAGGTGTCCGGACGTTCGTCGAGATCGGCCCGGCGCCGGTCCTGACCGCCGCCGCGAACACCGCACTGGACGACGAGACGCTCGCCTTCGTCCCGGCCGCCCGCAAGGACCGCGACGAGGCCCACGCCGTCGTCACCGCGGTCGCCGCGCTGCACGCCCGCGGGATTCCCGTGGACTGGCAAGCGTTCTACGCCGGGGCGCGACGCGTCGAGGTGCCGACCTACGCCTTCCGCCGCACCCGCTACTGGCTGCCGGCCACCACCACGACCGGCGACGCCGCCGACCACGGCCAGCAGCCGGCCGCGCACCCGATGCTCAGCGCCGTCGTCCGCGGGCCCGAGTCGGACACGGTCGTGCTGACCGGGCGGCTGTCGGCCGAGACCGTGCCGTGGATCGCCGACCACGTCGTGCTCGGCACGATCCTGCTGCCCGGCACGGCGTTCGTCGAGCTGGCGCGCGCCGCCGCCGACGAGATCGGCTACACCGGGATCGAAGAGCTGACCCTGCAGGCCCCGCTCACCTTGACCACGGGCGCGGCCCTCCAGGTCACCCTGGACGCCGAGGACGGCGGCCGGCGGCGGCTGACCGTCCACTCGCGACCGGACGGCGAAGACGCCTGGACCCGGCACGCCGAAGGGTTCATCACGGCCGAAGCGGACGCGCCGGCGTTCGACCTCGCCGAATGGCCGCCCGCCGGAGCCACCGAGATCCCCCTGGAAGACCCGTACGCGCAGCTCGCGGACCTGGGCTACGACTACGGCCCGGCGTTCCAGGGCCTGCGCGCGATGTGGCGCCGCGGCGACGACGTCTACGCGGAGGTCGCGCTCCCCGAGGGCGCCCGCGACTACGGCCTGCACCCGGCGCTGTTCGACGCCGCGATGCACGCCCAGCTGCTCGGCCCGGCCCCCGGCGACGACGACGTCGAGCCGATGCTGCCGTTCTCCTTCAGCGGCACGACCTGGCACGCCGCCGGAACCGAAGCGGTCCGCGTCCACGTGTCGCCGACCGGGCCGGAGACCATCGCCCTGCGGATCGCCGATGCCACCGGAAACCCGGTGCTGACGGTCGATTCCCTGGCCGCACGGGCGATCTCGCTCGACAAGCTCACCCCGAACGCGCTGTTCCGGACGGCTTGGGAACCGGCGCCGTCGGGCCCGGCGGTCGTCGCGAAGGTGCTGGAAGTGTCCACACCGGACGGTCCGGTTCCGGAGCGGGCCCGCGCGGCCACCCGGCAGGTGCTCGCCGCCATCCAGGGCTCCGAGGAGCGCCTGGCCGTCGTCACCCGCGGCGCGGTGTCGGTCGACGGCGAGGACGTCGACCCGGCGCTCGCGACGGTGTGGGGCCTGGTGCGCGCGGCGGAAGCCGAGAACCCGGGCCGGTTCGTGCTCGTCGACGGCGACGCCGAAACCGCGCTGGCCACCGGCGAGCCCGAGGTGGCCGTCCGCGACGGGCAGGCGTACGTCCCCCGGCTGGTCGCGGCGACGCCGTCCGGTGACCTGGGCTGGGACCTCGAGCGCACGGTCCTGATCACCGGCGGTACCGGCGGCCTCGGCGCCGTCGTCGCGAAGCACCTGGTGACCGGCCACGGCGTCCGGAACCTGCTGCTGACCAGCCGCCGCGGCGCGGACGCACCCGGCGCCGCGGCCCTGCGCGAAGAGCTGAAGTCCTGGGGCGCCGAAGTCACCATCGCCAGCTGCGACGTGACCGACCGCGCGTCCGTGGCGGCGCTGGTCGACGGCGTCGAGCTGACCGCGGTGGTGCACGCGGCGGGCGTCCCGTCCGCGGGCCGCGTCGAGAACCTCACCGACGAGGAGCTGGACCGCGTCTTCGCCCCGAAGGTCGACGGTGCCTGGCACCTGCACGAGCTCACGCGGGACCTCGACGCGTTCATCCTGTTCTCCTCAGCCGCGAGCACGGTGCTGGCCGCCGGGCAGGCCGGGTACGCCGCGGCCAACGCCTTCCTCGACGAGCTCGCCCGCCACCGCCACGCCCAGGGTCTCCCGGCGACCGCGCTGGACTGGGGCGCCTGGGCCGAAGACGGCGGCATGGCCGGCGAGCTGGCCGAGGCCGACTTCCGCCGCCTGCGCCGCCTCGGCACCCCGCCGATGGCCACCGCCGACGCACTCGCGCTGTTCGACGCCTGCCTGGTCGCCGAGGACGCAGTCCTCGCGCCGGTGAAGCTGGACATGGCGGCCCTGCGGTCTCGCGCGGATTCGCTGCCACCGGTCCTGCGCGGCATGGTCCGGCCCGCGGCACCCCGCCGGACGGCGGCGAAGACCGACGGCGCCGTCACGGCCCGGCTAGCGACGCTCCCGGAGTCCGAACGTCAGGCGTACCTGCTGGGGGTCGTGTCCGACCAGGTCAAGGCGGTGCTGGGCCTCGGGTTCGTCGAGCCGGAGCGCGCCTTCCAAGAGATGGGCTTCGACTCGCTGACGTCGGTGGAGCTGCGCAACCAGCTCGGCGCGCTGACCGGCCTGAAGCTGACGGCGACGATCGTGTTCGACCACCCGACACCGGCCGCGCTGGCCGCGCGCCTGCACGCCCTACTGGGTCCGGGCCGCGGCCCGGCCGACTCGCTGCTGGCCGAGATCGACCGCCTGGAGGCGTCCCTGGCCGCCGCGGGCTCGCTGAACGGCTCGACGGCGAAGGTCACCGCCCGCCTCGAGGCGCTGTCCCGCAAGTGGACCGAGGCGGCCACGGGCACCCCCGAAGCCGCCGACCTGGACGAAGCCACCGACGACGAGCTCTTCGCCGTGCTCGATGAAGAACTGGGGATCTCATGAGCAACGAGGACAAGCTCCGCGACTACCTGAAGCGCGCGACGGCGGACTTGCAGGCGGCCCGCCGCCGCGTGCAGGAGCTGGAAGCTCAGCACTCCGAACCCATCGCCATCATCGGCATGAGCTGCCGCTACCCCGGGGACGTCCGCACGCCGGACGACCTGTGGGACCTGGTCGACCAGGGGCGGGACGTCATCGGGGAGTTCCCCGCCGACCGCGGGTGGGACGTCGAGGGCATCTACGACCCCACCCCGGACCGGCCCGGCAAGACCTACACGCGGCACGGCGGTTTCCTCTACGACGCCCCGGGCTTCGACGCCGAGTTCTTCGGCATCAGCCCCCGCGACGCCCGCCGCTCCGACCCGCAGCAGCGGATCCTCCTGGAAGCTTCGTGGGAGGCCTTCGAACGCGCCGGGCTCGACCCGCACGCACTCAAGGGCAGCCCGACCGGGGTCTACGCCGGCGTCATGTACCACGACTACAGCGGCGGCAGCCCCGACGGCAGCCTCGTCTCGGGCCAGGTCTCCTACACCCTCGGCCTCGAAGGCCCGTCCGTCTCGGTCGACACCGCGTGCTCGTCGTCGCTGGTCGCGCTGCACATGGCCGCGCAGGGCCTGCGGGACGGCGACTGCACGCTCGCGCTCGCCGGCGGCGTCGCCGTGATGGGGACGCCCGAGATGTTCGTCGACTTCAGCGGCCGCCGAGGCTTGGCCGCCGACGGCCGCAGCCGGTCCTTTTCGGACGATGCCGACGGGACGTCGTGGGCCGAGGGCGTCGGCGTCCTCGTGCTGGAAAAGCTGTCCGACGCGCGTCGGAACGGCCACCGCGTCCTCGCGCTGCTGCGCGGCTCCGCGATCAACCAGGACGGCGCCAGCAACGGCTTCTCCGCGCCCAACGGCCCGTCACAGGTCCGGGTGATCGAGGCCGCGCTGGCCGACGCCGGCCTGTCGCGGTCCGATGTGGACCTCGTCGAGGCGCACGGCACCGGCACCGCGCTCGGCGACCCGATCGAGGCGCAGTCGCTGATGGAGACCTACGGCCAGCGGGCCACGGGCGAGCCGCTGCTGCTCGGCTCGATCAAGTCCAACATGGGCCACCCGCAGGCCGCGGCCGGTGTCGCGGGCGTGATCAAGATGGTGCAGGCGCTGCGGCACGGCAAGGCGCCGCGCACCCTGCACGTCGGCACGCCGTCGACGCACGTCGACTGGACGGCCGGCGCCATCGAGCTGCTCACCGAGCCGCGCGACTGGCCCGAGGTGAACCGGCCGCGCCGGGCCGCCGTGTCGTCGTTCGGCGTCAGCGGCACCAACGCGCACGTCATCCTGGAGCAGGCCCCCGAGACCGACGTCGCCGAGACGCCGAAGCCCGCGGTCTGCCCGCTCGTGCTGTCGGCGAAGACCCCGGCCGCGCTGGCCGAGGCCGCCGCGCAGCTCGCGTCCCGGGTGGACGGTGACCTCGCGGACGTCGCGTACACCCTCGCCACCGGGCGCGCGAAGCTCGACCACCGCGCCGTGGTGCTCTCGACGGACGCCAAGCAGGCCCTGGAGACGCTGGCCGCGGGCGGTTCGCGGCCCGACGTCGTCACCGGGACCGCCGACGTCCGCGGCAAGACCGTGTTCGTCTTCCCCGGCCAGGGCTCCCAGTGGACCGGCATGGCGATCGAGCTGATCGAGCAGTCGCCGGCGTTCGCCGCGCGGATGACCGAGTGTGACGCGGCTTTGCAGGAGTTCACCGGCTGGTCCGTGATCGCCGTGCTGCGCGGCGAGCCCGGCACGCCGCCGGCCGACCGCGTCGACGTCGTCCAGCCGATGCTGTGGGCGGTGATGGTCTCGCTGGCCGCGCTGTGGCGCGCGCACGGCGTCGAGCCGGACATGGTCATCGGGCACTCGCAGGGCGAGATCGCCGCGGCGAGCGTCTCCGGCGCACTGTCCCTTCAGGACGGTGCCCGCGTGGTCGCGCTGCGGAGCAAGGCGATCGGGGACGTCCTCGGTGGTCGCGGCGGCGGCATGCTCGCCGCCGGTCTCCCCGCCGCCGAGCTGCTCACCCGGCTGGACGCCTGGGACGGCCGGATCTCGCTGGCCGCCGACAACGGTGCCACCTCGGCCGTGCTGTCCGGCGACGGCGAAGCCCTCGACGAGCTGCGCGACCAGCTCCTCGCCGAAGGCTTCCGCGCCAAGCGCGTGCCGGTGGACTACGCGTCGCACTCCGCGCACGTCGAGCACCTGGCCGACCGCCTGCTGGCCGACCTCGGCCCGATCACGCCCGGTGCCGGGAGCGTTGCGATGACGTCCACGGTGACCGAAGAGCTGGGGTCCACTGTGGACGCTCAGTACTGGTTCACCAACCTGCGCACCACGGTTCGGTTCGCGCCGGTCGTGGCGAAGCTCGCCGAGGCGGGCTACACCCGGTTCGTCGAGGTCAGCCCGCACCCGGTGCTCGCGATGAGCATCCAGGAGACCCTGGACCAAGGCGGGTACCACGGTTCCGTCACCGGCACCCTGCGGCGCGACGAAGGCGGCCTCACGCGGTTCGCGACGTCGCTGGCCGAGCACTCGGTCCGCGGCGGCGCGGCGGACTGGGCGTCGCTGGTGCCCGGCGGCCGGATCACCGACGTGCCGACCTACCCCTTCCAGCACAAGCGCTTCTGGCTCGAAGAGGAAGCCACCACGACGGCGGCGCCCGCGCAGGTTGCCGACCAGGACTTCTGGCAGGACGTCACGAGCGGGGATGTCGACAGTCTCGCGGAGCGGCTCGGCGTCGAAGCCGCCCCGCTGGCCGAGGTCGTCCCGGCCCTGGCCGCGTGGCACGGCCGCCGCACCGAGCTGTCCACAGTGGAGTCCTGGCGTTACCGCGTCTCCTGGGCGCCGGTGAGCGTCACGGGCGGCCTGATCGGCACCTGGCTGGTCGTCGTCCCGGCCGGCGTCCCCGAGGCGGCCGAACTGGCCGACGCACTCGCCGAGCAGGGCGACGTCGTCCGGGTGATCGTCGAGTATGGGGAGCTGGCCGAGGTGCTCACCGAAGCGACGGCGGTGCGGCCGTTCGACGGCGTGCTGTCGCTGCTGGCCCTCGACACCCGCGAACACCCGGAGCATCCCGCGCTCAGCACCGCGGTCGCCGCCACCATCGCCCTGCTGCAAGTCCTGCGTGACAGCGACGCTCCGGTGTGGGTCGTCACCCGCGGCGCCGTCGCGGTCGACGCCTTCTCCGGCGCCGACCCGGCCGCCGCCGCCGTGTGGGGCCTCGGTACGGTCGCCGCGCTCGACCAGCCCGCCACTTGGGGTGGCCTCGTCGACGTCGACGGCCCCGCCGACGTCGTCCGCCTGGCCGCCGTCGTGTCCGGTGTGGACAGTGAAGACCAGGTCGCGATCCGGTCGTCCGGGGTGTTCGCCCGGCGCATGGTCCACGCTCCGCTCAAGGGCACCGCGGACGAATGGAAGCCACGCGGGACGGTCCTGGTCACCGGCGGCACGGGGGCGGTCGGCGCGCACGTCGCGCGCTGGCTGGCCGGTCGCGGCGCCGAAAAGATCGTGCTCACCAGCCGTCGAGGGCTCGACGCGCCCGGTGCGCGGGAGCTGGCCGACGAGTTGGGTGCCACGGTCGTGGCCTGCGACGTCTCCGACAAGGAGCAGGTCGAGGCGCTGCTGGCCGAGCACCCGCCGACCGCCGTCGTGCACGCCGCCGGTGTCCTCACCGCCGAGTCGCCGCTGGCCGACGTCACGCCCGCCGAGTTCGCCGCGGCCACCCGCGCCAAGGTCACCGGCGCGGCGCTGCTCGACGAGCTGCTCGGCGACACCGAGCTGGACGCGTTCGTGCTGATGTCCTCCGGTGCCGCTGTGTGGGGCACCTCGGGCCAGCCCGCCTACGCCGCGGGCAACGCCTACCTCGACGCGCTCGCCCGGCGCCGCCGCGCCGCGGGCCGCACCGCGACCGCGATCGCCTGGGGTTCGTGGGGTGGCGGGGGCATGGTCGACGCCGAGGCGAGTGACCTGCTGCGCCGCATGGGGCTGGCCGAGATGCCCCCGGAACTGGCCGTCGAGGCGCTGGGCCAGGCCCTGGACCACGACGAGACCCACCTGGTGGTCGCGGACATCGACTGGGCCGCGTTCGCCCCGGTCTACCAGCTCGCCCGCCCGCGGCCGCTGCTGCGTTCGCTGCCCGAGGTCGCCGAGGACAAGGCCGAAGCCGTCGAGAACACCGGCGACTTCAAGGCGAAGCTGGCCGCGCTCACCCCGGCCGAGCAGCAGCGGACGCTGCTGGACCTGGTACGCGGCCAGGTCGCCGTGGTCGCCGGGTACGACGGCGGATCGGCGGTCGAGCCGGCCCGCGCGTTCAAGGAGCTGGGCTTCGACTCCGTCACCGCGGTCGACCTGCGCAACCGGCTCGGCGCGGCCACCGGGCTGAAGCTCCCGGCGACCGTCGCCTTCGACCACGTCAACCCGCAGGCACTCGCCGAACACCTGTGGACCCAGCTGGGCGGCGGCGAGGCCGCCGTCCCGCTCGAAGTGGAGCTGGACCGCCTCGAAGCCGTCGCGGCGGCTCTGGACGCCGCCGAGATCGACCGGTCCCGGATCGTCGCCCGGCTGCAGGCGATGGTCACCACCCTGCACAAGACCCTGTCCGGCACCAAGGCCACCGACGTGCTGGAGACCGCGACCACGGATGAGCTGTTCGCCCTCATCGACAACGAGCTCGGCGCCTGAGAGGTATCTCCACGATGACTGACGAAAGCAAGCTGGTCGACTACCTGAAGCGGGTGACCGCCACCCTGCAGGAGACGCGGGAGCGGCTGCGCGAGGTCGAAGCCGCGGACGCCGAGCCGATCGCGATCGTCGCGATGGGCTGCCGGTACCCCGGCGACGTCCGCTCGCCGGAGGACCTCTGGACCCTGGTCGCCGAAGGCCGCGACGCCATCGGCCCGTTCCCCACCGACCGCGGCTGGGGCCTGGACTCGATGTTCGACGCCGACCCCGACAGCCCCGGCACCAGCTACGTGAGCGAGGGCGGCTTCATCCACGACGTCGCCCAGTTCGACGCCCCCTTCTTCGGCGTCTCGCCGCGCGAAGCCCTGGCCATGGACCCGCAGCAGCGGCTGGTGCTGGAGCTGGCGTGGGAGACCTTCGAACGCGGCGGCATCGCGCCGCATTCGCTGGCGAAGCAGCAGGTGGGCGTGTTCCTCGGCAGCGGTGACCAGGACTACTACGACGAGCTGCCGCCGTCGGTGCTCGCCGGTGAAGTGCAGGACTACCTGAGCACCGGCAACGCCGGCTCGGTCATCTCCGGCCGGATCGCCTACGCGCTGGGTCTCGAGGGCCCGGCCATCACGATCGACACGGCCTGCTCGTCTTCGCTGGTCGCGCTGCACCTGGCCGTGCAGGCCCTGCGCCAGCGCGACTGCGCGCTGGCGCTCGCCGGCGGCGTGATGGTGATGTCGCGCCCGGGCCCGTTCGTCGCCTTCAGCCGTCAGCGCGGGCTCGCCGCCGACGGCCGCTGCAAGCCGTTCTCCGACAGCGCCGACGGCACCGGCTGGGCCGAGGGCGCGGGCACCCTCCTGCTGGAGCGCCTGTCCGACGCGCGCCGCAACGGCCACCCCGTCCTCGCTGTCGTGCGTGGGTCCGCGGTCAACTCCGACGGCGCGTCCAACGGCCTCACCGCTCCCAACGGGCCGTCCCAGCAGCGCGTCATCCGCCAGGCACTGGCGAACGCGCAGCTCTCGGCGTCCGATGTGGACGCCGTCGAAGGACACGGCACCGGCACCACGCTCGGCGATCCGATCGAGGCGCAGGCGCTGCTCGCCACCTACGGCCAGGACCGCGACCGTCCCTTGTGGCTCGGTTCGATCAAGTCGAACATCGGGCACGCCCAGGGCGCGGCCGGCGTCGGCGGCGTGATCAAGATGGTGCAGGCCATGCGGAACGGCCTGCTGCCGAAGACCCTGCACGTCACCGAGCCGACCACCGAGGTCGACTGGACGGCGGGCACCGTTTCGCTGCTGACCGAGGAACAGCCGTGGGTCGCGGGCGACAAGCCGCGCCGCGCAGGCGTCTCGTCGTTCGGCGTGAGCGGCACCAATGCGCACGTGATCGTCGAAGAGGCCCCGCCCGTCGAGGTCGAAGAGACGACGCCGAGCTGGCCGTCCGAGGTGCCGGTCCCGTGGCCGCTCGCCGGGCACGGCACCGCGGCGCTGAAGGCACAGGCCGCGAGGCTGCTGTCCGTTGTGGACGGTGTGTCGCCGCTCGACCTCGGCTTCTCGCTGGCGACGTCCCGCTCGCCGCTGAGCCACCGCGCCGTGGTGCTCGACGGGAAGGCCGGGGTCGCCGCCCTCGCCGACGGCGAGCCGTCCCCGAACGTGGTCACCGGCACGTCCGTCGAAGGACAGACCGCGTTCCTGTTCTCCGGTCAGGGCGCGCAGCGGGCCGGCATGGGGGCCGAGCTGGCCGCCGCGTTCCCGGTCTTCGCCACCGCGCTGGACGAGGTCTGCGCGAAGCTGGACCAGCACCTCGACCGGCCGCTGAAGACGGTCGTCTTCGACAAGCCGCGCCTGATCAACCAGACCGGCTACACCCAGCCCGCGCTGTTCGCGATCGAGGTCGCGCTGTTCCGGCTGCTGTCTTCGTGGGGCATCAAGCCCGACTTCCTGCTCGGCCACTCGGTCGGCGAGCTGGCCGCCGCGCACGTCGCCGGGGTGTTGTCCTTGGCCGACGCGGCGAAGCTGGTCGCCGCCCGCGCCAAGCTGATGCAGGCGCTGCCGACCGGGGGCGCGATGGTCGCGCTGCAGGCGACCGAGGACGAGGTCACGCCGCACCTCACCGCGGACGTCAGCATCGCCGCGATCAACGGCCCGGACTCGGTTGTGCTGTCCGGTACCGAAGACGCCGTCACCGCCGTGGTCGCGCGGTTCGAAGGCCGCAAGTCGTCGAAGCTCAAGGTGTCGCACGCGTTCCACTCGCCGCTGATGGAGCCGATGCTGGCCGAGTTCGCCGAGGTCGCGCGCACGCTCACCTACACCCCGCCCACGATCCCCTTGGTGTCCGACGTCTCCGGCTCGATCGCCGGGGCCGAGATCGCCACGCCGGAGTACTGGGTCTCGCACGTCCGCGCCGCCGTCCGGTTCCACGACGGGCTCACCGCGCTCGGCACCCAGGGCGTCTCGCGGTTCGTCGAGATCGGGCCGGACGGCGTGCTGTCCGCGCTCACCCGCCAGGCGACGGACGCCGTGGTCGTGCCGGTCCTGCGCAAGGACCGTCCCGAGCCGCGGGCGGCGCTCACGGCGCTGGCCGAGCTGTACGTCAGCGGCCTGAACCCGGACTGGGCCGCGGTGTTCGAGGGCCGCGGCGCCCGGCGCGCCGACCTGCCGCCGTACGCCTTCCAGCGCAAGCGCTACTGGCTCGACGCCCGCGCCAACCGCGACGAGGTGACCGCGGCCGGCCTCACCTCCGCCGGGCACCCGCTGCTCGGCGCGGCCATCGCACTCGCCGACACCGACGGCGTCGTCCTCACCGGTCGCCTGTCGCTCGAGACGCACGCGTGGCTCGACGGGCACCGCCTCGGCGACGTCGCCACCGTGCCCGGAACGGCCTTCCTGGAGCTGGCCATCCGCGCCGGCGACCAGGTCGGCTGCGGCCGGATCGAAGAACTGACGCTCGGCAGCCCCCTGGTCGTCCCGGACCGCACCGGCGTCCAGGTGCAGGTGACGGTCGGGGTTGCGGACGAGAACGGCGTCCGCCCGGTGCAGATCCACTCGCGCCCCGAAGACACCGGCGAGCCGTGGGTGCTGCACGCCGGCGGGACCGTCGCGCCGCAGACCCACCGCGGCACCGAACTGACCGAATGGCCGCCCGCGGGCGCCGAGCCCGTCGCGATCGACGGCATCTACGACGACTTCGCGGACACCGGCCTCACCTACGGCCCGCTCTTCCGCTCGCTGCGCGCCGTCTTCAAGCGCGGCCGCGAGGTGTTCGCCGAGGTCGCCCTGCCCGAGGACAGCGACGCCGAGCGCTTCGGCCTCCACCCGGCCGCGCTCGACGCCTGCACGCACGCCCTGCGCGTCGCGGGCGGGGGAGACGGCGGAGTCGGCCGCGTCCCGTTCTGCTGGACCGGCGTCGAGCTGCACGCCACCGGTGCCTCCGCGCTGCGGGTGCGGTTCACCCCGACCACCGAGGACAGCTTCGCGGTCGACCTCGCCGACACCACGGGCGCGCCGGTCGCCACCGTCGCCGAGACGGTGTTCCGTGCGTTCACCGCGCCGGTCGCGGCCGAGGCGCCGCTCTACCGGATCGAGTGGCAGCGGATCCCCGCCGAGTCCACTGTGGACGCCTCCGCCGTCGAGGTCTTCGAGTGCACGGGCACCGGCACCCACGAACTGACCCACGGTGTGCTCGCCGCGCTGCAGAACTGGCTCGGTGAAGAGCACCCGGAGGACGCGCGCCTGGTCGTCGTCACCCGCGGGGCCGTCGCGGCCGCCGGGGGAGTCACCGACCTCGCTGCCGCCGCGGCCTGGGGTCTCGTGCGGTCGGCACAGGAGGAGAACCCGGACACGTTCGTGCTGCTGGACCTGGACGCGGAAAGCACCGCGGCCGAGGTTCTGCCGCAGGTCCTCGCCACCGGGGAACCCCAAGCCGCCGTCCGCTTCGGCACGGTGCTCGTCCCGCGGCTGGTGCGCACCGCGGCGGCCGCCGAACCGGCGTACTTCCACCCGGGCGGCACCGTGCTGGTCACCGGCGCGTCCGGCGCGATCGGCGGCGCGCTCGTCCGGCACCTGGCGCGGCAGCACGACGTCCGGCGGTTCCTGCTGGTCAGCCGCCGCAGCACGCCCGAGTTGGAGAGCCTGGGTGCCGAGCTGGACGTCCACGTCGACATCGCGCTCTGCGACGTCGCCGACCGCGCCGCCCTCGCCGCCGTGCTGGCCGCGATCCCCGCCGAGCACCCGCTCACGTCCGTGGTGCACGCCGCCGGCGTCCTCGACGACGGCGTCATCACCGCGCTGACGCCCGAGCGTGTCGACACCGTGCTGCGGCCGAAGGTCGACGGCGCGCTCAACCTGCACGAACTCACCCGCGACACGGCGCTCTCGGCGTTCGTGCTGTTCTCGTCGGTCTCCGGCGTCCTCGGCGCCCCGGGCCAGGGCGGGTACGCCGCCGCGAACGCGTTCCTCGACGGCCTCGCCGCCCACCGCGTCGCGCACGGCCTGCCCGCGCTGTCGCTGGGCTGGGGCCTGTGGGGCGAGGTCGGCGGCATGGGCGGCACCCTGTCCGCCGCCGAAGTCGCCCGCCTCGGCGCGGGTGGCGTCGTGCCACTGTCCACTTCGGACGCTCTGGACCTCTTCGACCGCGCGCTGGCCTCCCGCCAGGCCGCCGTCGTGCCGGTGAAGCTCGACCTGCCGGCGTTGCGGAAGCTGGACGTCATTCCGAAGACCCTCGAAGAGCTGACCGGACGGCGCGCCCGGCGGGTCGCGGCCGGGACGCAGACGGTCGCCGACTCGTTCGCCACCCGCCTGCTGGCCCTGCCGGAGGCGGATCGGGCCGACGCCGTCCTCGAGCTGGTCCGCGGCCACGCCGCCACCGTGCTCGGCTACGGCGGTTCGCACGAGATCGAGCCGGGCGCGCAGTTCCAGTCGCTCGGCTTCGACTCGCTCACCGCGATCGAGCTGCGCAACGGCCTCACCGCGGCGACCGGGCAGCGGCTGCCCGCGACCCTGATCTTCGACCACCCGACGCCGTCGGCGCTGGCCACCCACCTGCTCACCGAGCTGGTGGGCGCGCCGGACCAGGTCGTCACCGTGGCGTCCGCGGCGCACGACGAGCCCATCGCGATCGTCGGCATGGCCTGCCGGCTGCCCGGCGGGGTCACTTCGCCCGAGCAGCTGTGGGAGCTGGTCGCCAACGGCCGGGACGCCATCGGCGACTTCCCCGCCGACCGTGGCTGGGACGTCGACGGCCTGCTCGACCCGACCGGCCGCCGTCCCGGGACCACTTATGTCGCCCGCGGCGGGTTCGTCCACGACGCCGGCGACTTCGACGCGACGTTCTTCGGCGTCTCGCCGAAGGAAGCCCCGGCCATCGACCCGCAGCAGCGGCTCCTGCTGGAAGCCTGCTGGGAGGCCCTCGAGCGCTCGGGCATCGACCCGACGTCGCTCAAGGGCAGCCCGACCGGCGTCTACGCGGGCGTCCAGTACCACGACTACGTGGGCGCGAACAGCGCCGGCTCGATCGTCACCGGGCGGGTGTCCTACACGCTCGGCCTGGAGGGCCCGGCGGTCAGCGTCGACACGGCGTGCTCGTCGTCGCTGGTCGCGATGCACATGGCCGCCCAGGCCCTGCGCGGCGGCGACTGCACGCTGGCGCTGGCCGGCGGCGTGACCGTGATGGCGACGCCGGAGACGTTCGTCGAGTTCAGCCGCCAGAAGGGACTGGCCGCCGACGGCCGCTGCAAGGTCTTCTCCGACGACGCCGACGGCACCACCTGGTCCGAGGGCGTCGGCATGGTCGTCCTGGAGCGGCTGTCGGACGCCCGCCGCCTCGGTCACCCGGTGCTCGCGGTGCTCAAGGGCAGCGCGGTCAACCAGGACGGCACGTCCAACGGCCTCACCGCCCCCAATGGCCCCGCCCAGCAGCGCGTGATCCGGGCGGCGCTGGCCGACGCGGGCATCACCGCGGCCGACGTCGACGCCGTCGAGGCCCACGGCACCGGCACGAAGCTGGGCGACCCGATCGAGGTCCAGGCACTGCTCGCCACGTACGGCAAGGAGACCTCGGCCGACCGTCCGCTGTGGATCGGGTCGGTCAAGTCGAACCTCGGCCACACGCAGGCCGCGGCCGGCGCGGCCGGGGTGATCAAGATGGTCATGGCCATGGGCCAGGGCGAGCTCCCTGCGACACTGCATGTCGGGCGTCCGTCCACCGAGATCGACTGGTCGTCCGGCTCGGTCCGGGCGCTGGTGGAGCCGGTGAAGTGGCTGCCCAACGGGCACATCCGCCGGGCCGGCGTCTCGTCGTTCGGCGTCAGCGGCACGAACGCCCACGTCATCCTGGAGGAGGGTGACCGCCGGGAAGTCACCGCCGGGCACGACCACGAAGGCCCGGTCGCCTGGCCGGTGTCCGGCCGCGGCGCCGCCGCGCTGCGGGCGCGGGCCGAGCAGCTCATGTCCTATGTGGACGAAGACCCGGAGGGCAGCCTCGCCGACATCGGGTTCTCGCTGGCCACCACGCGCAGCGCGTTCGACCGGCGGGCGGTGCTGATCGGCCAGCGGTCGCCGCAGTTCGTCCGCGGTCTCGCCGCGCTGGTCGACGAAGAGGAGGCACGCGGCGTCGTCAGCGGTATCGCGACGGCGGGCGGGCGCACGGCGTTCCTGTTCGCGGGCCAGGGTGCGCAGCGCGTCGGCATGGGCGCGCGGCTCGCGGAGCAGTTCCCGGCCTTCGCCGCCGCGTACGACGAAGTCTGCGGGGAGCTGGACCGCCACCTCGACCGGTCGATCCGCTCGGTCACCGACGAGCTGGACGAGACCCGCTACACGCAGCCCGCGCTGTTCGCGCTGGAAGTCGCGCTGTTCCGCCTGGTGCGGGCGTGGGGCGTCAAGCCGGACGTCCTCGTCGGCCACTCGATCGGCGAGATCGCCGCGGCCCACTGCGCGGGCGTGCTCTCCCTGGCGGACGCGGCCAAGCTGGTGGTCGCCCGGGGTGCGCTGATGCAGGCGCTGCCCACCGGTGGGGCGATGGTGGCCATCGAGGCGACGCCGGAGGAAGTTCGCGACGACAGCGTCGACATCGCCGCGGTCAACGGGCCGAACTCCGTCGTGATCTCGGGAGCGGCCGACGCCGTGGCCGCGGTGGCGGCGAAGTTCGAGCGCACCAAGCAGCTGAAGGTGTCGCACGCTTTCCACTCCCGCCTGATGGACCCGATGCTCGACGAGTTCCGCGCGATCGCCGCGAAGCTGACCTACGCGTCGCCGCGGATCCCGGTCATCTCGACGGTCGCCGAGGGCGCCGACCTGACCTCGCCGGAGTACTGGGTCCAGCAGGTGCGCGAAGGCGTCCGGTTCGCCGACGCGGTCACCCGCGCCGCGGCCGAGGGCGTCAACCGGTTCCTGGAGCTGGGTCCGGACACCACGCTCGCCGCGATGACGGCCGCGTGCTTCGACGAACGGCCGGAGGTACTGGCGTCCATGCTGCACAAGGAGAACGACGAAGCCGTCGCCGCGCTGACCGGCGTCGCGCAGCTGCACGTCAGCGGCGTCGACGTCGACTGGGCCGCGATCTACGAGCCCACCGACGCCCGGCCGGTCGCGGTGCCGACCTACCCGTTCCAGCGGCAGCGCTTCTGGCTGGAGAGCACCACCGGATCGGTCAGCCAGGAGGACCACCCGCTGCTCGGGGCGGCCCTCGAACTGGCCGGCGCCGAGGGACTGCTGTTCTCCGGACGGCTGTCCGTGGGCACCCACCCGTGGCTGGCCGACCACGTCGTCGGCGGCTCGATCCTGTTCCCCGGCACCGGGTTCGTCGAGATGGCGATCCGCGCGGGCGACGAGGCGGGCTGCCCGCGGCTGGACGAGCTGACCCTGGAGTACCCGCTGGTCGTGCCGGAGCGGACCGGTGTCCGCGTCCAGTTCGCCCTCGACGCCCCGGGCGCCGACGGCACCCGCGCGTTCAGCGTCCACTCGCGTCCCGAAGGCTCGGCGGCCGCGTGGACGCGGCACGCCACCGGCAAGCTCGCCAAGGCGGGCAAGGCGGCGGACTTCGACCTGACGGCCTGGCCGCCCGCCGGCGCCGAGCAGGTGCGGCTGGAGGGCACCTACGAGGAGCTGGCCGCCGACGGCCTGGCCTACGGTCCGGCGTTCCGCGGGCTCGTCGCGGCCTGGAAGCGCGACGGCGAGGCGTTCGCCGAGATCCGGCTCCCGGCTTCGGTGTCCGATGTGGACCGTTACGGCGTCCACCCGGCCGTGCTCGACGCCGCGCTGCACACCATCGGCGTCTCCGGCGCGGCCGGGTCCGAACCGGCCCTGCCCTTCGCGTGGGAAGGCGTGCGGCTGCACGCCGTCGGTGCGACGACCCTGCGCGTCCACGTCCGCCCGGTCGGCACCGGTGCGGTCGCGCTGGACGTCGCCGACGGGGCCGGCGCCCCGGTCGCGTCGGTGGAGTCGCTGCTGCTGCGCCCGATGTCCGCCGTTCCGCAGGCCGCGGCTCCGAGCGGCGGCGACTCGCTGTTCCGGGTCGCCTGGGAACCCGCCGAGCTGGACGCCGTCGCCGAGGTCACCGACTGGTCCGTGCTGGGTACCGACGCCTTCGGTCTCACCGAAGCGCTGAGTGCCGAGGCGGACGCGACCGGCCCGGCCGTGCTCCCGGTGGCCGGCGACGACCTGCACGCCGAACTGCACCGCGTACTCGGCCTGTTGCAGTCCTGGCTGGCCGGACCGGGGGAGTCGCTGATCGTCGTGACCCGCGGCGCGGTGGCCACCGAGGCGGGGGAGAACCCCGACCCGGTCGGGGCCGCTGTGGCCGGTCTGGTTCGTTCGGCGCAGGCCGAGCACCCGGACCGGATCACCCTCGTCGACCTCGGCGCGGGCACCCCGGCGGGCCGGACGCTGGCCGCGGTGGCGGCGTCCGACGAGCCGCAGGTCGCCCTTCGGGCCGGTGCGGTCCTGGTGCCGCGGCTGGCCAAGGCGGCCGACGCGGCCTCCGCACCGGTGTGGGACCCCGAAGGCACGGTCCTGGTCACCGGCGCCACCGGCGCGCTGGGCTCGGCCGTGGCGAAGCACCTGGTCGCCGAGCACGGCGTGCGGAACCTGCTGCTGGTCAGCCGCCGAGGCGTCGACGCGCCGGGGGCGGCCGAACTAGCCGCGCTCGACGCGGACGTCACGATCGCCGCTTGCGACGTCGCCGACCGCGACGCCGTCGCCGCACTGCTCGCCGCGATCCCGGCCGAAGCGCCGCTGCGGGCCGTGGTGCACGCCGCCGGTGTCCTCGACGACGGCATCCTGACGTCGCTGACCCCGGACCGCCTGGACACCGTGCTGCGCCCGAAGGCCGACGCGGCGTCGGTCCTCGACGAACTGACCCGGGACCTGGACCTGACCGCGTTCGTGCTGTTCTCCTCGGCCGCCGGCGTCCTCGGCGCCCCGGGACAGGGCAGCTACGCCGCGGCCAACGCGTTCCTCGACGCCCTCGCCGTCCGGCGCCGGGCCGAAGGTCTCCCGGGCACGTCGCTCGCGTGGGGCCTGTGGGCCGACGGCATGGGTGAAGCGCTGGAAGGCGCGGACACGCACCACATCGGGATCACGGCGCTGTCCACTGAGGACGGACTGCGGCTGCTGGACTCGACGGCCGGTGCGGCGGAAGCGCTGCTCGTGCCGATCGCGCTGGACACCCGGGTGCTGGCGTCGTCCGGTGACGACGACCTGCCCGCCGTCCTGCGCGGGTTGGCGGGTACACCCGGCCGGCGCGCGGCGCAGGACGCGGCCGAGGACACCGAGACGCTGGCCCGCAAGCTGGCGGGCTTGCCGGTGGCCAAGCGCGTCCCGACCGTGCTGACCCTGGTCCGCACGCACGCCGCGGCGCTGCTGGGTCACGCCGGGCCGGAGGCGGTGGAACCGGATCGCTCGTTCAACGAGGTCGGCTTCGACTCGCTGTCCGCCACCGGGTTCCGCAACAAGCTCAGCCTCGTCACCGGCCTGAAGCTGCCGGTGAGCCTGATCTTCGACTACCCGACCCCGCGGATCCTCGCCGAGCACCTGGTCGGCGAACTCGCGCCGGCCGAGGTCGAGGTCGTCGAGGAAACCGTTACGGAGCAAGGGGTTCGCGACGCGCTGGCGGGCATCCCGCTGGAGAAGCTGCGCGCCGCGGGGCTCCTGGACGGGCTGCTGGAGCTGGCCGGAGTGCGTCTGCCCGAAGAAGAAGAGACCGAAGCCGTCGAAGAGGCCACGATCGACGACCTCGACACCGACGCCCTGATCAGCATGGCGATCGGCGGTGGGGACGACGACTGAGGAGTCCACCCCTAACCCGGCCCGACCCGGCCATTATTGCCGCTCCCGAACGGGCTATGGCCCACTGGAACGGAGAGTTCCCGTGCTTCACCACGATCTTGATCCGAATGAGGAGAGGTAACCGATGGTCACCGGCTACGCAATCGAAGCACGGGGGCTGCGCAAGTCCTATGGCGACGTGGACGTCCTGGAAGGCGTCGACCTGAGTGTCCAGCGCGGCACGATGTTCGCGCTGCTGGGCCCGAACGGCGCCGGGAAGACCACGACGGTGCGGATCCTGAGCACCCTGCTGGACGCCGACGCCGGCACCGTGACCATCAACGGCCACGACCTCGGCGGGCCCAAGCGCAAGGTGCGGGAGCAGATCGGCCTCACCGGGCAGGACACCGCGGTCGACGAGCTGCTCACCGGCCGCGAGAACCTGCAGATGATGGCTCGGCTGTTCCACCTCGCCACGGCCGAGGCGAAGACCCGCACCACCGAGCTGCTCACCCAGTTCGACCTGACCGAAGCCGCCGACCGCCAGGTCAAGACCTACTCCGGCGGCATGCGCCGCCGGCTCGACCTGGCCATCAGCCTGATCACCTCGCCGCCGGTGCTGTTCCTCGACGAGCCCACCACCGGCCTCGACCCGCGCAGCCGCTCGGCGATGTGGGACGCGATCCGCGAGCTGCTCGACGGCGGCACCACGATCCTGCTCACCACGCAGTACCTCGAAGAGGCCGACCAGCTGGCCGACCGGATCGCGGTGATCGACAAGGGCCGCGTCGTCGCCGAGGGCACCGCGGCCGAGCTGAAGCGCAAGGTCGGCACCGAGCGGCTGAAGCTCACCTTCGCCACCGCCGCCGAAGCGGAGCGCGTGCACGGCATCACCGGCGGCGTGCTGATCGACGACACGGTCAGCGTCGCCATCGACCAGCCCGGCCAGGTCCGGCGGGTGCTGAACCAGGTCGCCGACGCGGGTTTCGAGACCACCGGTCTCGAGCTGTCCGAGCCGACCCTGGACGACGTTTTCCACACCCTTACCGGAACCGCGGGAGAGAAGCGATGACCCAGACCCTGTCCAGGGAGGTCGAGGGAACGCAGCTCCCCGACACCCCGAGCCGATCCTCGTTCGCGCTGGCGCTGTCCGACTGCCGCGTGCTGGTCGGGCGCAACGTCAAGCACATCGCGCGCAACATGGAGATGCTGATCCAGGCGGTCTCGCTGCCGATCACGCTCCTGCTGCTGTTCCGCTTCATGTTCGGTGGCGCCATCACCGTGCCGGGCATGGCTTACATCGACTACCTGGTGCCCGGCCTGCTGGCCATCAGCGTCGCCTTCAACTCGACGTCCACGGTGGTGGGCGTGGCCTCGGACCTCACGCAGGGCCTGGTGGAACGGTTCCGGTCGATGCCCATGGCGGGCCCGGCCGTGCTCGTCGGCCACGTCGTCTCCGGCGTGCTGCGCAGCCTGCTTTCGTTCGTGGTGATGGTCGCGGTCGGCCTGGCCGTCGGGTTCCGCCCCGCGGCCGGCGTGCTCGGCTGGCTCGGCGCGATCGGCCTGCTGACGCTGTTCGCCACCGGCGTGTTCTGGCTCGCGACGCTCCTGGGGTCGATCGCCAAGACCGTCGAAGGCGCGGGCGGTCTCGGCATGATCCTCGTCTTCGTCCCCTACGCCACCAGCGCGCTGGTGCCCACGGCGTCGATGCCGTCGGTGCTGCGGGTGGTCGTCGACAACCAGCCGGTGACCGTGCTCATCGACGCCCTGCGCGGCCTGATGAACGGCACGGACCTGGGTTCGACCGGCTGGCTGGCGCTGGCCTGGTGGACCGTCATCACCGCCGGGGCCGCGTACCTGGCGATCCGGAAGTTCCACCAGCGCGCCCGCGGCTGATCTCCCGCGAACGCCCAGGCGGCCCGTGCTCCGAGCACGGGCCGCCTTTTCGCGTGCGCTAGGTCGACTTTAGATCGGTCCGGCACTCTGCGTAGAGAACATCCGACCAGTCCGTGAAGTGAGGTGGCCCCGATGCCGACCCGCATCGCCGAGAACCCGGCCGTGGCCCTTGACGCCTGGTGTGCACCGCTGGCCGCGGATCCGGCCGGCGCGGCGGCGTTCCTCGCCGAGGTCGCCGACCGCGTCGCCCGCCGCCCGCGCGTGCTCGTCCCGGGCGGTGGCCCGGTGGCCGACACGCTCGCGTCGGCCGGTTACGCCGTTTCCGAGGCAGACTTCGACAGCCTGCCCGGCCAGCGCTTCGACGTCGTCTACGCGGGCTCGGACGTCCTCTCCCGGCTGCTCGTGCAGCGGGAGCAGGTGCGCCTCGTTCGCCGGCTCGCGACGCTGCTGCGTCCCGGCGGCGGCCTGGTCGTCCAGGGGTTCCACCCGGACCCGGCCCGCTGGGCGGCGCACCCGCTCGTCACCGGGCACGACTGCGCCCGCCAGACGCTGTTCCTGAGTGACGGCGTGCCGCTGCGCTACGTGTGGCCCGCGGAGCTGGACCTGATGGCCGAGCTGGCCGATCTCGCGCTCGACAGTCGCTGGGGCGGTTGGTACGGCGAGCCCGCCGCGTGCGGTTCGCCGGTCGTTTCCCTCTACCGCAGCTGACGAAGAAGCCCGGTCCCCGCTGGTGGCGGTGGACCGGGCTTCTTCGGGCCGGACGTGGAGGAGGATCAGACCGCGTCCGACATCTCGCCGACGAGGATGCTGTGGTGCAGCTTCCGCAGCGAGCTGCCGGGCTCGATGCCCAGCTGCTGGACGAGGTGGTGCCGGGCGGAAGCGAAGGTCTCCAGCGCTTCGGCACGGCGGTTCGACCGCAGCAGGGCCGTCATCAGGTACTCGTAGAACGTTTCGCGCAGCGTGTGTTCCTTGGCCAGCGCGGAAAGCTGCCCGACGACCTCGCGGTGCCTGCCGATCAGCAGCTCGGTCTCCATCAGCAGCTCCAGGCACTCCAGCCGGGTCTCCTCCAGCAGCGTGGCGTACGCCTGGACGTCGGGGGAGTCGGTGAAGCCGCCGAACGCCTCGCCGCGCCACAGGTTCGCGGCCTGGCGCAGGACGGCCGCGGCCTCCTTGTAGTTGCGGTCCCAGTACAGGGCCCGGCCTCGCTCGTAGAGGCGGGTGAAGCGGTCGGCGTCCAGCTCGCCGTCGGTGACGTGCAGCGAATAGCCGCGCGGGCTCGTCACGACCGGGCTGTCGTCCGCGTCTTCACCCGTGCCGCGCAGGAGCTTCCGCAGCTGCGAGACGTAGACGTACAGCGCGGCGCTCGCCCGGGCCGGCGGGTGCTCTCCCCAGAGCTCGCCGATCAGGTGCTCGGTGGTCGCCACCTGGTTGCGCTTGACCAGCAGCACGGCGAGCAGTGTCTCGATCTTGCGTGCCCGCGGGGCGCTGACGCCGGGCCGCCCGCCGACTTTCAGCTGCCCCAGTATCTCGTAGTCCATTTCCAGTGCCTCCGGTGTCCGCGTCGATCGGATCTGCCCGGCCTGGCGCCCCCAGTGTGTCCTCCAGCGCCCATGTGCCCGGTCCCACACTGGGGAGCGTACTAAACCGGGAGGTCGGTTTTCAAGACAAAACCGGGAGGTCGGTCGGTTTGTTCTTCGAGCGGTCGTCAAGTGCCTTGCCAGGGGCCGGTTTCTGGGGTTCCCCTAGTTGTAAACCGGGCGGTTGGTATGTA
>NZ_JBEXVF010000115.1:0-20077 GCF_040629235.1 Amycolatopsis sp. NPDC005961
GCTGGCCGAGCGCACGCCCGGTGTCGCGCTGGACGAGCGGCGGTTCCGGGCCAACCTCCTGCTGGACACCGGCCCGGCGCCGGACCGGGCCGAGGCTCACGACCCCGGTGCGGTCGCCTCGCGAGGCCGGTCACCGGGACGGGGTGGAACCGGACGACCGGCTCCACCCCGCTCTCCCCGGCGGCACCAGCCTCAGCGATAGCCGGCGGCGACGACGTTGGCCTGCACCGCGTTCTCCGTCGCATCCGACGGATACCCCGCGACCATCGCCCCTTCGTAGAACGTCCCCGCGCTGAGGTTCGCGCCGCCGCCGGGCTTGCAGCAGTCGCCGCCGCTGCCCAGGACGATCGCCCCCTGTTTCTTCATCGGGCTGTAGCCGCTCGGGAGGCCGCCGTCCCACAGGGTCGTGAGGCCGCCGGACTGGGCGTCGCTGCCCTTGATCGCGAACCGGGACGTCCCGTTGTTCTTCAGCACCGCCGTGACGAACTTGCTCGTGAACGCCCGCTGGTTCGGGTTCCACGTCTGGCTCCCGCCGGGGTAGAGCCCCCACTCCAGGTCGGCCTGCACCCACGGGCCGGTGCCGGAACAGCCGCCGAACCAGCACTGCTTGCCGAAGTTCAGCGCGTCCATCGCGCCCGCGGCGTCGGCCTTCCTGGTCGTTTCGCTGTTGCCGTAGTCGAAGCAGCAGCCGCTGTTCACGTGCGTCCCGCTCGTCACCATGTACATCCCCTCGGGCGCGCTGCCGGTGGGCACACCGGTGAGGTGACCGTCGCGCCAATAGCTGTTGCCCGGGTTGATGTACAGCGAGTACGCCTTCCGGCCGCCGACGGTCAGGGACTCCGACGTCGCCTTCGCCGGACTGCTCTGGCTGGAGCCGGGCACCACGCTCGACCCCTGGTACCACAGATCGTTGCCCCGGCCGGACTGGTCGTAGACCACCGTGACGACGCACGAAGTCCCGGTGCAGAAGGAATCCTGGGCCGCGGCCTCCGCGGCACCCCCCGCCGCCGAGACGCCGACGTTCCGGGTGGCGTTGTCGGACGCGCGGCGCACCTGGTAGAGACTTCCGTTGTAGGACCCGTAAAGCGCGCGCACCGTGCTGTGCGCGGCGATGCACGGCGTCCCGCCCGAGGCGTAGATGTCGCACGGACCCGTACCCGACGGCGGCGTGCTCCCGGTGGTCCACCGCTGGTTGCTCTGGCCGTGGCAGGTCCACAGGATGACCGTGGTGCCGTTGGCCGTGCCGCCCCCGTTGACGTCGAGGCACAGCCCGGACTGGACGCCGGTGATCGAACCGTCGGAGTTCTGCCGCCACTGCTGGTTCGCCCCGCCGGTGCAGGACCAGATGATCACCGCCGTCCCGGGCGCGGTCCGGTTGCCGTACGCGTCCACGCACCGCGTCCCGTTCAGCGCCCGCAGCTCACCGGCGGCGGTGAACTCGAACGCCTGGCTCGCCTGGCCGGTGCAGTCCCGGATCTCCAGCGCGGTTCCCGGCGTGTCGACGGCGCCTTGGACGTTCAGGCACCGGCCCGACGCCGCGCTCGTCAGCGACGTCGCCGCCGCGGACGCCGGTGGCGCGCCGGTCAGCACGGCCGCCACCAGCGCGGCCAGGACCAGGACGGCCCGCACCGCCTTGACTCGGATGATCACGGTTCCTCCAGTAGTGTTAGCGTTAACACAATCAAGCGGAAGCGCGCAGGACGAGCTCGGTGTCCAGCACGGCGCAACAGGGAGCGGCCGAACCGCCGAGCATCGCGAGCAGCTCGTCCGTCATCCGGGCCCCCATCTCTTCGATCGGCTGGCGCACGGTGGTGAGCGGCGGATCCGTGCGCAGGCCGATCGGCAGGTCGTCGAACCCGATGACGGCGACGTCCCCGGGCACCCGCCGCCCGGCGCGGTGCAGGGCCCGCATCGCGCCGACCGCCATCATGTCCGAGGCCGCGAAGATGGCGTCGACGTGCGGCCGGCGGTCCAGCAGGCGCGCCGTCGCCTGCTGGCCGGAGGCCTGGCCGAAGTCCCCGAAGACCACCAGCCCGCGGTCGCCGTGCCCGGCACCCGCCACCGCCTGCCGGTAGCCGAGCAGCCGGTCCACGCCGGCGGTCATGTCCTGCGGCCCGGCGATGGTCGCCACGGTGCGGCGGCCCGCGTCGATGAGCCGCTGGGTGGCCCGCTGGGCGCCACCGCGGTTGTCCACGTCGACGTAGGAGAACCGGCCGGGCTCCCCCGCGCAGACGGGACGGCCGCCGAACACCACCGGGATGCCGAGCCAGCCCAGGTCGAGCGGCCGGCGGCCGTGCATCCCGACGACGAGCGCACCGTCGACGTGGCCGCCGTCGAGGTAGCGCACCACCGGCGCCTGGTAGTCCTCCGTGGCGGGCACGGTGAGCAGGACGAGCTGCAGGCCCGCCGCGGTCAGCTCCCGGCCCGCACCGGCGGCGATGCGGGCGAAGAACGGATCGGCGAACAGGCGCAGGACCTCTTCGCACACGACCAGCGCGATCGAGCCGGTGGGCCCGGTCGTCGCGCGCGCAGCTCGCTGCCGGGCGTAGCCGAGCGCCGACATCGCCGACTCGACCTGTCTGCGCGTCGTCGGCCGGACCCGCGGAAAGCCGTTGAGCACGCGGGACGCGGTGGCGGTCGACACCCCGGCCGCCCGGGCGACGTCGGCGAGGGTGGGACGGAGTTCGGGGGACTCGACGGAGGACACGTTCATTCTCCCAAGACGTCGTTGTCTTTGCGGGACCGTTGAAGGATATCGCCGGGTACCTCAGGTTCGCTGGATCCGGAAGCGCTGGTTGGCCCCGCCCGACGGCGTCCACTGGGAGATCCGCGCGCCGTCGGCGGTCGAGGCGCCCCACACGTCCATCGCCAGGCCGCTCAGCCGGTTGACCAGGCCGATCACGCCCCCGCCCTGGTCGGTCACCCGCCACTGCTGGGCGGCGGCACCGGAGTCCGGCTGCTGGCTGATGTCGGCGCCGGTGGCCGCACTCGCCACCTGGAGGACCAGGCCGCTGTGGTGGGCGCGGATGCGGTAGTAGCCGTCGCCGGAGTCGAGGAAGTCGAACTGCTGGTTCTGGCCGCCGGTCGCCGGCCACTGCTGCAGCAGCGCGCCGGCCGCGGTGGAGACGCCGCTGATGTCGAGGAGCTTGCCGCTGTGCTCGGCCGCCAGGGTGTAGTTCACGCCGACCTGCACCGGCGACCCGGACGGCGGGGTCGACGAGTCGAACTGGGTGATGAACTTCCAGACCTCGCCGGACGTCCAGGTCTGCCAGCCGCTGCAGGTGCACCCGTCGCGCGGGCCGGGGTCGTGGCCGCCGTCGAAGGCGGCCCAGACCACCGGATACCCGGCCCGGCAGCCGGAGTAGGCCGTGACGATGTGGGTGTGGCTGCCGCTCGACGGCTCCGGCGGGTTCTGCGCGGTGCAGCCGTTGTTCCGGACGAACTGGTCGCGCAGCGAGCGGCCGGACGCGATCGGCAGGACGTTGTCCCCGATGCCGTGCATCCCGATGTAGGCGACCGGCTGGGTGCCACCGGCGCACCCGCTGAGGTTCGCCCCGGAGTAGACCGCGACCGCGCGGAAGACGGTGGGCCGGGCGCAGGCGAGCGCGTAGCTCATCGCGCCGCCGTAGCTGAACCCGCCGGCGAAGACCTGGGAGGTGTCGACGCACAGCGCGCTTTCGAGCTGCCTCAGCAGGTCGTCGACGAACGTGACGTCCTGGCCGCCGGGGTTGGCCCAGCCGTTGCCGTTGCCCTGCGGCGCCACGAAGATCGTGGTGTTGCCCGCGGTGTCGGCGAGCCGCCGGAGCCCGTAGTAGGACCAGTTGTAGCCATCCGTCCCACCCGAGTCGACGTCGTTGGCCGTGCCGCCGCGCCAGTGCAGCCCGACGAACAGCCGGTAGGCGTGGTTGCTGTCGTAGTTCGCGGGGACCCGCAGGAGGTAGCTGCGGTTCTGGCCGCCGCTGGAGATCGTGTGGCTGCCGCTCGCCAGCCCGGGGGCGGTTCCGCAGCCCGCGGTGCCCGCGGCGGGGGCGGCTTGCGCGATCCCGGCCCCGGACATCGCCACCAGCGCCCCGATCGCGGCGGACGCGAACAGACGTCTGAACTTCACCATCGCGCGAGCTCCTTTCTCGGCACAGGGGACGCCGGTCAGGCCCGGGTCCACTGCTGGTTCGTGGCGTGGGTGCAGGTCGCCAGCCGCACGGCGGCGCCGTTCGCGGTCGAGGCGGCCTCCAGGCAGAGCCCCGACTGCGGCGCGGTGACCGTGCCGTCCGCGTTGACCTGCCACTTCTGGTTCGCTCCGCCGTGGCACGCCCAGATGATCGCGGCCGTGCCGGCGCTGGTCCCGCCGCCTTCGGCGTCCAGGCAGCGGAGGGTGTCGCCGGAGTAGACGGTCAGTTCCCCCGCCGCGGTGGCCGTCCACGTCTGGTTCGCGCCGCCGTGGCAGTCCCACAGCTGCGTCCGCGTGCCCTGCGTGGCCGACTGACCGGGCACGTCCAGGCACCGCCCGGCCGCGACCGACCGCACCGGGCTCCCGGTGGGTGTGCTCCCACCCGTGCTGTCGAGGCCGAGGAAGGAGATCGCGTACGCGAGCATTCCCGCCTGCGGCAGGGTGTGCCCGGTGCCCGCGATGGTGATGCCCTCGACCGGTGCCTGGGTGCCGGTGCCGCCATAGCGGTTCCGCGTCCACGACGACTGCGGGTGGTCGGTGGCGGACGGTGTCTGGCTCAGCCCGCGCAGGGCGGTCCACTGCTTGATCTCTTCGCCGTAGTTCGGGTACGCCAGGGTGGTGTCCTGGTTCCCGTGCCACAGCTGCATCCTCGGGTAGCCGCCGGTGTAGCCGGGGTACATGGCGTGGGCCTGGTCGGCCCACTGCTGCGCGGACTTGACGACGTTCCCGCCCGCGCACTGGCTGTTCCACAGCGAACCGTCGGTGGTCGCGAAGCACCCGGCGGGCACGCCGGAGTACGCGGAAGCGGCGGAGAAGACGTCCGGGTACTCGGCGGCCAGGACGTTCGTCATCATGGCCCCCGAGGAGAAGCCGCTGACCACGATGCGGCCCGGGTCCACGTTGTAGTGCTGGCGGGTCCAGGCCACCATCGCCATGATGCCGGTGGAGTCGCTGCCGCCGTCGCGGGTCAGGCCCGCCTTCGTGGAGACGTCGAAGCAGTGGCCGTCCCGCGTCGCCTCGGGCACGACGACGAGGTAGCCGTACCGGTCGGCCGCCGTCGCGTAGTCGTGCCCGTTGCCGGTGAAGATCGCGCTCGCCGAGCCGCTGCAGTAGTGCACCAGCACCAGCAGCGCCGGCTTGGCCGCCGGCTTGTCGGGCACGTACAGGTACATGTTCAGGTTGGTCGGGTTGGCGCCGAAGCCGGTGACGCGGGTCAACGCGGCGGCCGAGGCCGGGCCGGCGGTCAGCGACACCGTCAGGGGCAGCAAGAGCAGCGTCGCGAGCAGGACGCGGATCACGTGTCTCATCGGAGGCTCCACTGCTGGTTGGCGGCCTGCGTACCGCAGGACCAGAGGATGATCTTCGTGCCGTTGGCCGTGCCCTGGGCGTTCGCGTCCGCGCACAACCCCGACTGGACACCGGTGATGGTGCCGTTCGCGTTGACGGTCCACTGCTGGTTCGGCTGGCCCGTGCAGTCCCAGATGATCACCTGCGTGCCGTTGGCCGTGCCCTTGCCGGACGCGTCGAGGCACTTGTTCCCGTAGACCGTCAGCTGTTTCCCGCTCGTCGGGGTCCACTGCTGGTTGGCGGCCTGGCTGCCGCAGTCGCGCAGCTGGACCTGGGTGCCGTTCGCCGTCGAGGAGTTCGGCACCTCCACGCACCGGCCCGACTGCGTGCCGACGATCTGCTTCCCCGACGACGGCGTGCCGGGCAGGCCGACCCCGGCGCCGGTGTAGTGGATCCAGTTGACGTTGAACAGGTACGCGGCTCCGGTCTGGCCCGCGGGGTTGCGGGCGACGAAGTACAGCGTCCCGGTGCCGCCCGGCGGGTTGGCCAGGCTGACGGTGAAGTCCTGCCAGTTCTGCCAGCCCCCGGTCCCGGTGATCGGCACCGAGGCGACCAGCGCGCCGTCCGGGGCGTTGCGGTGCACCTCCAGCGTGCCGCCGGACCCGCCCGAGGAAGCCCGGACCTCGAGGCCGGTGACGCCGTTCAGCGCGAGCGGGTCGACCGACCACCAGTCGCCGTCCTGGATGAACGCCGCGCTGCTGCCGCCGCCCAGCGGGTCCGTGGCGGCTTCCACGGTGACGCCCGCGGTGTCGGTGCCCTTCCCGTCGGCGGTGCGGCCGGTGGCGGTGTAGAACTCCGCCTGCTTGTGCTCGGGCTGCAGGATCACCTGCGCGCGGCCGGTGATGGGGCTGGCGCCACCGGCCCCGCCTTTGTCGGTGTAGGACGCCTCGAGGACGTAGAAGATGTTGTCGTTCTCGCTGTGCCCGGACGAAAGCGTGGTCTGGATCGACGCGGTGCAGCCGGGGTACTGGTCCAGCGGGTGGCCGTGCTCGTCGTGGCCGAGGTAGGCCTGGACGGTCACCTGCCCGCAGTCGACCGTGCCGTCCTCGGGGTCGGTGACCGTGACGGCGACGTTCACCTTGTCGCCCCAGTCGAACACCCCGCCGCTCGGTGGCGTGGTGAAGGTGAGGGTCGGTGCCGTGTTCCCGGCGGTGATGGTGACGCTCGCGGTCCCGGTGGCGCCCGCTGAGTTCGTCACGGTGAGCACCGCGGTGTAGTTGCCGGCGGCGTAGGTGTGACCCGGGTTCGCCGCGGTCGAGGTGGTGCCGTCACCGAAGTTCCACGAGTAGCGCAGCGCGGAGCCGCCGGGGTCGGTCGAGCCGGCGCTGCTGAAGGTCACGGTGAGCGGGGCCGGGCCGCTGGTGCGGTCCGCGGTGACCTTCGCGACCGGCGCGGCCGAGCCGCCGCCGAGGTAGTCGACGCGGTCGATGGACGCGTCGCTGTTGCCGCCGCCGTACCCGGTCCCCCACTCGATGACGTAGAGCGCGCCGTCCGCGCCGAACTTGAAGTCCATCGGCCGGTTGAACTTCACCGACGGCAGCAGCGGGTCGATCGAGGTGACGTTCGTGCCGTTGCCGTCGAGCTGGAAGGTGTACATCGCGCTGGTGTTCCACTCGGCGAAGACCGCGCGGCCGTCGAAGTCGGCGGGCCACTTGCGGGCCGAGGCGAGGTTCGGGTCGAACCGGTAGACCGGCCCGGCCATCGGCGCCCCGCCGGACAGCTGCGGGAAGTGCGCGGGGTCGGCCTGGTAGTGGTAGTAGACCTGGGCCGGGATCGCGGGCGGCAGCTTGGTCAGCCCGGTGTTGTTCGGCGAGCTGTTGGTGGGGCCGCCCGCGCAGTCGAACTGCGCGCCGGACGCGCCGGTGCCGAAGTCGTACCGGTTGTAGGCCAGGTTCGGGCCGACGCAGAACGGCCAGCCGGCGTTGCCGGGCTTGCTGACGACGTCCCACTCGACGGTGTTCTGCGGGCCGCGGGTGGAACTGGCGTTCGGCGCGTCGGGGCCGTAGTTGGCCACGAGCGGGTAGCCGGTCTTGGGATCGAGGCCCATCCGGAACGGGTTGCGCTCGCCCATCGTGTAGATCTCCGGGCGGGTGTTCGCGGTGCCGGGGGCGAACAGGTTGCCCGACGGGATCGTGTACGTCCCGTTCGTCTCCGGGTGGATCCGCAGGACCTTGCCGGACAGGCTGTTCGTGTTGCCCGCGGTGCGTTCGGAGTCCCAGTACGCGCGCCCCGAGCGCTGGTCGAGCGGGCTGTACCCGTCGGAAGCGAACGGGTTGGTGTTGTCCCCCAGCGACAACCACAGGTTCCCGTTCCTCTTGTCGATCACCAGGCCCGCGCCGTGGTGGCAGCATTCCGCGCGCTGCACCGGCACGTCCAGCACGACCTTCTCGGTCGACTGGTCGATCGTGTCGCCGTTGACGGTGAACCGGCTCAGGCGGTCGACGTTGCCGGCGTTGTTCGGCGAGTAGTAGACGTAGACCCACTGGTTGGTCGCGAACGCGGGGTCGAGCGCGATGTTGAGCCCGCCGGATTCGTTGGCCGTGAAGACGTTCAGGTGCGTCGCCAGGACCGCGGTGCCGTTGGGTTTGACGACTTTGACGTCACCGAGGCGGTCGATGTAGAACACCCGCCCGTCCGCCGCCACGTCCATCGCCATCGGGTTGCCGGTTTCGGTGTGCAGCGTGACCTTCTGGAACTTCGAGTCCGGCGGCAGCGCCGCCGCGGCTGCCGGGCCCACCGGGGTCGTGAGCACCGGGACCAGCGCGGCGGCCAGGACCCCGGCCACCGCCAGCGCGCCGCGGCGCAGCGCGGAAAATCCGGACATGACGAGCTCTCCTCGAGAGGGGGAGGGACGGTCAGCGGAGGGACCACTGCTGGTTGGCCTGGCCGCCGCAGGACCACAGGATGATCTTCGTGCCGTTGGCCGTGCCGCGGCCGGAGGCGTCCAGGCAGAGGTTCGACGGGACGCCCGTGATCGTGTTCGCGTTAACATTCCACTGCTGATTGGATTGCCCGGTGCAGTCCCAGATGATCACCGGCGTGCCGTTGGCCGTGCCGCGGCCGGACGCGTCCAGGCACTTGTTCCCGTAGACCACGAGCTGCTTGCCGGCGGTGTAGGTCCACGACTGGTTCGCCTGCCCGGCGACGCAGTCCCGCAGCTGCACCTGCGCCCCGTTGGTGGTGGCGGAGTTCGGCACCTCGACGCACCGGCCCGACTGCGCGCCCGCGATCTGCTTGCCCGCCGGAGGCGGTGTGGTGGTGACCGAGCAGTCGGCGGGGACCGCTCCGGCCGCCGTGCGGATCCCGCCCAGCAGCAGGTGCAGGAAGTTCGGTTCGCTGAAACTTTCGATCGTGTGGCCCATGCCGGTGTACCAGGCGCGGCCGCCGTCGAAGGCGTGGCACCAGGTCGTCGGGTGGTCCGCGCCCATCGTGGCGCCCGTGTAGCTGGATTCGTCCACTGTGGTCAGTACGTGCACGGACGGGCGCGGGTCGGCGCGGAAGTCGTACCACTCGTCGTACCGGGTGTACTGCGCGGGCAGTCCCTGCGTGGACGGGTGGTTCGGGTCTTCCACCTTCACCAGGGCGTTCTGCTGGGCGGGGTGCTGCTTGAAGTAGGCGCCGACCAGCTGGCCGTACCAGGCCCAGTCGTACCCGCTGTCGGACGCCGCGTGGACGCCGGCGAACCCGCCGCCGTGCTGGATGTAGCGGCGGAACGCGTCCTTGCCGGCTTGGGTGCCGACCGGGTCGCCGGTCGTGGACAGGAAGACGACGGCGGCGTACTGGGCCAGGGTGGCGTCGGTGAACTGCGCGTCGTCTTCGGTGGCGTCGACCGCGAAGTCGTTCTGCTGGCCCAGTTGCCGGATCGCGGCGATCCCCGTCGGGATGGAGTCGTGTCGGAAGCCCGTGGTCTTCGAGAACACCAGGACCTTGAAGGCCGCCGCGGGCGCGGCGGACACGGGTGCCGCGAACCCCAGGACCAGTGCGGCAAGGAGGACAGTCGCGCGGAGCGAACGGGACAGCATTGTCACGAGTACTCCTTCTCAGGAGTGCAGGGAACGCGCGGGGTGCGCGCTGTGCGATCGCCCGATCACCGACCGAACGGGCATGAGCCAAGATAGAAGCGGCCGGCGGCAAAGGTCAATGCGCGGTGAAACTTACCCACTCACAACGGGTTCCGCCCGGCGACGGGTCACCCCTGTCCACAAAGGAATGAGCGCGGCCGGGAATGCCCAAGCCACCGCTCGGGCATTCCCCGCTGCGCTCACTGGCCGAAGAGCCGGTGCTGGATCTCCCGGCGGTAGTCCTCCAAGGTGTTGTCGAGGTGGACGGCGGCGGCCCGCGCCGCCGCCTCCGGTTCGCCGTCGCGGATCGCCCGGTAGATGGCGGCGTGCTCCTCGATCGCCGCCGGGGCGTGCCCGCCGACCGAGCCGGACATCCCGATGATGTTCGTCTGGCGTTGCAGCCGGCGGGCTTCGCGCACGGCCGCGACGAGGAACTGGTTGTGCGACGCCGTGGCGACGCGGAGGTGGAAGTCGTCGTCGCCGCGGTCGAACAACGCGGCCTGGCCGGTCAGGTGCCCCTGCCGGCAGGTCTCGGCGGCGGCCTCGATCGCCTGCAGTTCGGCCGGAGTGGCGTTGGTCGCCGCGAGCCTGCTGGACGCGGTCTCCTGGACGCGGCGGAACTCGAAGAGCATGTAGACGTGGTCGAGGTCGGCGGGCAGGAAGAAGCCGCCCCAGCGGGAAGCGCCGAGCATGCCTTCGTCGTCGGACACATACAGCCCACGTCCCTTGTGCGCTCGCACCCGGCCGATCGCCGAGAGGATCTTGACGGCCTCCCGCACCACGGTCCGGCTGCTCCCCACCCGCGCCGCCAGCTCGACCTCGGTCGGCATCCGGTCGCCGGGCCGCAGCCGCAGTTCGGCGATCAGGTTCAGCAGCTGCTCGGCCACGACTTCGTAGCCGGGCCGGTACGGCGCGGCTTTCTCGTTGCGAGTCACCCGATGAGTATGACTCACCGGGCACCGGACAGTGACCTTACCTCGCGGTCGGCCGGTCCCGTCAACTCCCGCGAAACATGGGTGAAACTTACATGCGTTCCCGCAGTTGAAAACTTCGAACGCGCCCGGGTGCATTGACGCGGTGCGGCTTCCCGCTTCGAATGAGTCATACACATGGACGAGTCCCCGCCGTCACCGTTCCCGGAGAGGTCCCCGCCATGCCGCGCACCGGATCCCTGGCCGCCGCGCTCGCCGCCGCCCTCGTGGTGACGGCCGTCGCCGCGCCGTCCGCCCACGCCGCGACCGTCACCATCGCCGTCGCGCCGGGCGGCGACGACGCCGGCCCGGGCACGCCCGACCGGCCGGTCGCGACCCCGGCGAGGGCCCAGCAGCTGGCCCGCGCCCAGTCGGCGGGCAACGACGTGGTCGTCCAGCTCGCCGGCGGCACCTACTGGCTGTCCGCCCCGCTTTCGTTCACCAGCGCGGACTCCGGGCAGAACGGCCACACCGTCACGTGGCAGGCCGCGCCCGGCCAGACGCCGGTCCTGTCCGGCGGCACGCAGGTCACCGGCTGGACCGCGCAGGACGCGAGCCAGAACATCTGGGTGGCGTCCGTGCCGGCCGGCGCCGACTCCCGGCAGCTGTTCGTGGACGGCGCACTGGCGCCGCGCGCGTCGATCCCGATCTCGCGCACCGACGTGCAGGTCACGACGTCCGGCCTGACCATCACCAACTCCGCGCTGAACTACCTCGCCACGCTGCCCCGGCAGAACCGGATCGAGGTGGAGAGCCAGAACTCGTTCACCGACCGGTACTCCCCCGTCGACCACGTCAGCGGCACGTCGATCGTCATGCAGCAACCCGCGTGGAACAACAACAACTGGGGCTACGACACCCTCGCGAAGCCCTTCGGCGGCGGCCAGCTGTTCCTCGAGAACTCGTACTCGTTCCTCAAGAACCCCGGCCAGTGGTACCTGGACCCGGCGGCCGGGAAGCTCTACTACAAGGCACCGGGCGGCTGGGTGCCCGGCAGCCACGACGTCGAGCTGCCGCGGCTGACGTCGCTGCTGCAGCTGGGCGGCAGCTACGACGACCCGGTGCGGGGCATCGCGTTCAAGGGCTTGCACTTCGAGCACACCACCTGGCTCGGGCCGAGCACACCGGCCGGGTATGCGAACCAGCAGACCGGCACGTTCCTCCCGGCCGCGGCGCCGATGCCGGGCGACTTCCTCACCTCGTGCCAGTCGGGCTGCAAGCAGTTCGAGGGGGCCCGCAACGGCTGGGCGCAGGCGCCCGCCGCCGTCCAGGTCTCGGCCGCCACCGGGATCACGTTCAGCGGCAACACCTTCACCCACCTCGGGCAGGTCGCGCTGGGCATCGGCAACGACGCGAACGCGCACGCCTCCGGGACCGGGCTCGGCGCGTCGTCGATCACCGTGGACCACAACACCTTCACCGAGGTCTCGGGCGGTGGCATCGTCGTCGGCGGCGTGCGCCCCGACGCGCACCACCCGTCGAACGCCGCGATGACGAACCGCGACATCACGCTGTCGTACAACACGGTGTCCCGCGTCGCCCTGGACTACCGCGAAATGGCCGGCATCCTGTCGACCTACGCGACGCATACCGTCATCACGCACAACGACGTGGCGAACCTGACCTACGACGGGATCGACGTCGGCTGGGGCTGGGGTGCCAACGACCCGGGCGGCAGCCAGGACTACCGCAACCGCGGGCTCTACGACTACCAGCCGGTGTACTCGACGCCGACGACGTTGCGGGACACCGTCGTCAGCTACAACCGCGTGCACGGCACGAAGAAGCTGATGCACGACGGCGGCAGCATCTACAACCTGTCGGCGAACCCGGGCAGCTCGATCGACCACAACCACATCTTCGACAACAACCGCACGGTCGGGCTGTACCTCGACGAAGGCTCCCGCTACGTGACGTTGTCGGCCAACGTGATCCAGGACTCCGGGGTCTGGGCCTTCACCAACGCGAGCGGCACCAACAACACGAACGACAGCACCTTCGGCGAAAACTGGTACAACGGCGGCGCCACCCAGGTGGCCACCGGGTCGCCCCACAACAACGTCCTGACCGGCAACGTCCAGGTCAGCGGGACGAACTGGCCGTCCGGCGCCCAGCAGGTCATCGCCGCCGCCGGCACGGGCACCACCACCGGCCCGGCCGCGGGACCGGTGCGCGCGCTCGGCAAGTGCCTGGACGTCAACGGCGCGAGCACGACACCCGGCGCGCAGGTGCAGCTCTGGGACTGCCACGGCGGCGGCAACCAGTCGTGGGCCCGGACCGCCGCCGGCGAGCTCACCGTCTACGACGGCACCCGCTGCCTGGACGCGTCCGGCCAGGGCACCACGCCGGGGACCCCGGTCGTCAGCTGGACGTGCAACGGCGGGGCCAACCAGCGCTGGCAGGCGAACGCGAACGGCACGATCACCGGCGTCCAGTCCGGGCTGTGCCTGGACGTGACCGGCGGCGGCACGGCGAACGGCACCATCGTCCGGCTGGGGACCTGCACCGGCCAGGCCGGCCAGCAGTGGACGTTCGGCTGACTCGAGGAGGATCATGAGAATCCGGGTTTTCGCGGCCGTGACGGCCCTGTTCCTGAGCGCGTTCCTGCCGGGCGGCCCGGCCGCCGCCGAGTCGAACGGCGGGACCAGGGTCATGCCGCTCGGCGACTCCATCACCGAGGGCACCCAGGTGCCCGGCGGCTACCGGATCGGCCTCTGGCAGCGGCTCGCGGCGGGCGGCTACCAGGTCGACTTCACCGGCTCGCAGTTCAACGGCCCCGCCGCACTCGGCGACCACGACCACGAGGGCCACCCGGGCTGGCGCATCGACCAGATCGACGCGAACATCACCGGCTGGCTGCGGACGAGCACCCCGCACACGGTCCTGCTGCACATCGGCACCAACGACGTCCTGCAGAACTACGACGTCGCCCGCGCGCCCGCCCGGCTCGCCACCTTGATCGACCACATCACGGCGACCGCACCGGAGGCCGAGGTCTTCGTCGCGACGATCATCCCGCTCGCCAACGCGGGGCAGGAGTCCGCGGCCCGCACCTTCAACTCCGCGATCCCCGGGATCGTGCAGGCCGCCCGGAACGCCGGCAAGCGCGTGCACCTGGTGGACATGCACGCCGCGCTGACCGCCGCCGACCTGATCGACGGCATCCACCCCACGGCGGCGGGCTACGACAAGATGGCCGCCACCTGGTTCGCCGCGCTGCAGTCCGTGCCGGGGAGCATCGGCACCCCGGGGACGACCGGCGCCCGGCGGATCGTCGGCGCGCAGTCGGGCCGCTGCGCCGACGCCGGGAGCGCGGCCAACGGCACCCAGGTGCGGCTGCAGGACTGCGGCGGGCAGGCCGGCCAGCAGTGGACCCAGTCGGGCGGCGAACTGGTCGTCGCCGGCTCGAAGTGCCTGGACGCCTCCGGCCACGGCACGGCGAACGGCACCCCGGTGATCGTCTGGGACTGCCACGGCCAGGCCAACCAGCAGTGGACCGTCGCCGCCAACGGCACGATCACCGGTGTCCAATCCGGACTGTGCCTCGACGCCACCGGGCAGGGCACGGCCAACGGCACCCAGCTGATCCTGTGGACCTGCGGCGGGCAGGCGAACCAGCAGTGGGCACTGCGCTGATCCGAAGGGGACGACCATGGCACGGGTACTGGTCCTGACCGGCGACGCCGCCGAGGAGCTCGACTCGATGTACCCGATCTTCCGGTTGCGCGAGGGCGGCCACGAGGCGGTCGTGGCCGCCCCTGCGACGCGTCCGGTGCACCTGGTCGTCCACGACTTCGAACCCGGGTGGGACGCCTACACCGAGAAGCCGGGACACCTGCTGCCGGTCGACCTGGCGTTCGCCGACGTGGACCCGGGCGCGTTCGACGCCCTCGTGATCCCCGGCGGGCGGGCCCCCGAGTACCTCCGGACCGACCCGGACGTGGCGCGCGTCGTCACGCACTTCTTCGAGCGCGACCTCCCGGTCGGCACGATCTGCCATGGCGCGCAGATCCCGGCGGCCTTGGGACTGCTGCGCGGCCGCACCACGGCCGCCTTCCCCCCGCTGAAGGCGGACATGGAGCTCGCCGGCGCGACGTTCGCCGACGCGCCCGACGTCGTCGACGGCGCGATGGTGTCCTGCCGCGGGTGGCCCGACCTGCCCGAGTGGTCCCGCGCTTTCCTGCGGGTGCTGGAGAAGGCGCGGATGTAACTTTCACGACTCGGCTGTCCTTTGTGGACAGGATGCGTGGCCCTGAGGTGCGAGGTCGCCGGACCCGGCGTCCGGCATCTCCGGCCCCCGGCCGTTTCGATTGACAACGTCCGGCTCGGAAGTCCAGGCTGGCGCGACCAATGTTAGCGATAACAGTCCCTTTGCCGACGAGCTGCCGGACCAGGCGGACCCGCAGCTGACCGGGAGAAGAACGTCATGAACAGAGGAAGTTCCAGCCGTAGGATCGCCGCGCTCGCCGCCGCGGTGACGGTCGCGGCAGCGGTGGCGACGGGCGTGACGCTGGGGGCGGGCCCGGCCCTGGCCGACGTCACCGGCGCTCTGCACGGTGTCGGTTCCGGCCGCTGCCTGGACGTACCGAACGCCAACCAGGCCGACGGTACCTCCCTGCAGATCTACGACTGCTCCGGCGGCGCGAACCAGCAGTGGACCTCGACGAACGCCGGTCAGCTGACGGTGTTCGGCGGCAAGTGCCTCGACGTACCCGGCGGCGCGACCGCGGGGACCCGGGTGCAGATCTGGACGTGTCACGGCGGGGCCAACCAGCAGTGGCGGATCGGTTCGGACGGCACGGTGGTCGCGGTGCAGACCGGGCTCTGCCTGGACGTCACGGGGGCCGCCACGGCCAACGGCACCGCCGTGGGGCTCTGGACGTGCAACGGCGGCAGCAACCAGAAGTGGACCGGCCTGTCGACCACGACCCCGACGACCACGCCCACGACCCCGACCGGCAGCGGCTGCTCGCTGCCGTCGTCCTACCGCTGGTCGTCGACGGGTGTGCTGGCCACGCCCAAGAACGGGTGGGTCTCGCTCAAGGACTTCACCAACGTCGTCTACAACGGGAAGCACCTCGTCTACGCGTCGAACGTCGCGGGTTCGTCGTACGGCTCGATGGCCTTCAGCCCGTTCACCAACTGGTCCGACATGGCTTCGGCCGGCCAGAACGGGATGAGCCAAGCCGCGGTGGCGCCGACGCTGTTCTACTTCGCGCCCAAGAACATCTGGGTGCTGGCGTACCAGTGGGGTGCGTGGCCCTTCATCTACCGCACGTCGAGCGACCCCACCAACCCCAACGGCTGGTCCTCGCCGCAGCCCCTGTTCACGGGCAGCATCTCCGGCTCCGGCACCGGCCCGATCGACCAGACCCTGATCGCCGACGGCTCGAACATGTACCTGTTCTTCGCCGGCGACAACGGCAAGATCTACCGGGCGAGCATGCCGATCGGCAACTTCCCGGGCAGCTTCGGCTCGTCGTACACGACGGTGCTGAGCGATTCGACGAACAACCTGTTCGAGGCGGTCCAGGTCTACAAGGTCCAGGGCCAGAGCCAGTACCTCATGATCGTCGAGGCGATCGGCGCGAACGGCCGCTACTTCCGCTCGTTCACGGCGAGCAGCCTGAGCGGTTCGTGGACCCCGCAGGCGGCGAGCGAGAGCAACCCGTTCGCGGGCAAGGCCAACAGCGGCGCCGGCTGGACCAACGACATCAGCCACGGTGACCTCGTCCGCACCAACCCCGACCAGACGATGACCGTGGATCCCTGCAACCTGCAACTGCTGTACCAGGGCAAGTCCCCCAGCGCCAGTGGACCCTACGACCAGCTGCCGTGGCGGCCGGGTGTCCTGACGCTGCAACGCTGACCGGTGTCAGCCGAGGAACCCAGCCGCCGGCTGGGTTCCTCGGCCGGCGCTGCTTCCATCACCCGAGCGGGACGCCTTGGTCATACCCGCGGACTTTCTCCCGGCGCGACCGGGAAAACAGTGCCATCACTCCCGGATTCCCGGGGAGGGACCACCGACCTCCCGGCCATCGGACTTCGGCCGGGCGCCGGCCCCGCAACGTTCGCTCGGACACCAGCTCGACGTCCCCGTCGACCAGCGCACGAGCGAGCGACTCGAACTCCGCCAGGTCTTTCGGCGAGGCTTCGTCCAGTTCGACCGGATCAAGACTTCCGATGAACAGCTCCGCCACGGTACCCACCGACCGCAACTCCAGCCGGGGCCCGTCCGAGCGCCCCGGCTCCAGTTTCGCGACCGTTTCGTCATCACCATCATCGACGGTGAGGGACACCGTTCCGCTCTCCACGAGTTCGCGAAAAGCAGACCTGAGGGAAGCCAGGAACCGGCCACCTGATGACTCCGAGTGGCTCATCGTCCTGATCCATTCTTCCCCGGTTTTCCCGCATCGCGCCGGAGGGCAAGGTCGTCGGGCACCGGGCCGCGACCGGCCGCGGCTACCGCGTTTTCCTCGGCGCCTTCCCGCTATGGGACTGGCCAGGTGGCAGGTCGGCAGCAACGGCAACGAGATCGGCGGCACTACCGGCCAGCAGGTCGGCGAAGTCGGCCCGCTCACCGAGCACCCATCGCCTGGTGGCCGACCCCAGGATCGCCATGCCGAGGGCGGTGGCCAGCCGCGCGGTGTGCTCGTCGTGGCCACGGCGGCACAGCGCCGCCGCGGTCGCCTCGGACAGCATCGCTTCCTTGATCAAGCTGCGTTCCCGCAGCGGCGGGTTGTCCGCGATGACGGCGCGCAGCTCGATCAGCATTTCGGGGGGACGCAGCACTTCGGGCACCGCGGTGAACGCGGCCATCAGCGTCGCGAGCGCGCCCGTTCCGGCGGGCACCTCGGCGATGCCCGCTTCCAGGCAGGCCTGCAGTTCGTCCCCGGCGAACAGCACCTCCCGCTTGTCGGTGAACCAGCGGTAGAACGACCGCTCGGTGAGTCCGGCGTGCCCGGCGATCTGCGCGACCGTCGTGCGGTCGTAGCCCTGATCGCGGAACAGCTCCAACGCCGCCCGTTCGAGCCGCTCACGGGTGTTGCCCTCCCAACGCGCCATGCCCCCAGCATAGCGACAGCAGATGCTGTCATCACTGTGCTACCGTCGAGTGACGACAGCATCTGCTGTCATTACCTCGATCCGCGGAGATCCTCATGCGCACCCTGCGTTTCCACCACACCGGTGACCCCCTCGACGTCCTGCGGCTCGAGGAGGCCGAGCCGCCACGGCCGGCCCCGGGGCAGGTCCGGGTCGCCGTCGAGGTCTGCACGATCAACCCGGCCGACTTGTCCCTCTGCCGGGGCCTGTACCCCGGCGACCTGCCCCGCGGGGTCGGGCTCGAGGTCGCCGGCACCGTCGACGCCATCGGCGAGGACGTGACCGGTGTCCGGCTCGGGGACGCCGTCTTCGGTCCCGCCCCCTTCACCGGACCGACCGCGGGCGCCTCCGGCCACGCGGTGCTCGACGTCTGGTTCCCGCGGCCACCCGCCCTCGAACCGGCGGCCGCCGCCGCACTGCCCATGGCCGTGGAGACCGCTCAGCGCGGTCTGGACCTGCTGGGCATCACCGCCGACACGACCCTGCTCGTCAGCGGAGGCGGCACCACCACCGGCTTCGCCGCCGTACAGCTCGCCCGGCGGTCCGGCGCGCGGGTGATCACCACCGCGGGCCCCACCCACGCCGAGGCCTTGCGCGCCACCGGAGCCGAGGTCACCCCCTACGGCGAGGGCATGGCCGACCGGGTACGCGAACTGGCGGGGGGACCCGTCGACGTCGTCCTCGACGTCTCGCCGCCCGACGACGCCACCATCCCCGAGCTCCTCCGCACGGTCACCGACCCCCGGCACATCCTGACCATCAGCAACCTCGCCGCCGCCCGCGAGTCCGGCGCCCGCGACGCGTTCACCGAGGGACCCCTCGCCCACCGCTACGAGGTCATCGGGGAATGCGCCCGGCTCGCCGCCGAGGGCCGCTTCGGCATCCCGGTCGCCCGCGTCATTCCCCTCGACGGCTGGCGCGAGGCCATCGAGCTGAGCCAGTCGCAGCGCCCCGGCGGCAAACTCGTCCTGCGCATCGACCCGGCCTAGTACTTTCGGCCGATGTCCGCACGGTGAAAACCCTCCGAAAGGCGTGAGCCATTACGGGCTTCTCGCAGGCACGCCGGTTCTGCCGCCAATTACCGCCCTACCGTGGCGGTGCTTCGTGATCTTGAACCGGAAACCGAAGAGGGGAACCACCTTGCCCGACCGGACCAGATTTCTCGGCAGGACGCTCGCAGCCGCGGGCACCGCTGCGGCACTCGCGCTCGCCACGGCCGTTCCCGCGGCCGCGGCGGCACCATCCACCGTCGAGCAGGACGTCGCTCAGCTGTACCAGGACGTCGTCGACCTCTACAACGGGCTGCCGGCGGACGCTCTGCGCGGCGTCGACCGGCTCATCGAGTCGCCCGTCCCGCGGATCGGCCCCCGGAGCCGGGCCGCGGAAGGCCCGATCCCGGGCTGCACCGAAGGTTCGCTGCTGACGTACGCGAACCAGCTCGCGTCGCAGCTCACCCCGCTCGAGGGCCAGGCGCTCGACGCGCTGTCGGGGCTCAGCCAGCTCTACGTCCAGGGCGTCGCGTCCGACAAGACCACGCAGGTCTTCGGCACCGACGGCCAGTACACCCCGCGCGCCACGGCCACGATCGACAAGCTGCGCGGCTTCTGGGACATCGAGAGCTGGAACATCCAGCTCGTCGCCTGGAAGGGCACCGATCTCGGCAGCCAGGCGAAGATGGCGCAGACCTTCAGCCTCGGCCTCGCGCCGGCCAGGGTGAAGGCCGCCGCCGCGCTCGCCACCAAGGTGCTCTACGAAGTGCCGGGAATGCAGGGTGGCCGCAACCCGCTGATCACCCTGAACGCGTTCTCCGCACCGGCCGACAGCCTCGGGGGCAAGCGCGTGGCGCTCGGCGACGGCCTGCTCGACGTCGTCGACCACCTCGGGTTCGACGACGTCTCGGTGGAGTCCGTGGTCGGCCACGAGTACGGCCACCAGGTCGACTTCGCCCACGAGAACTACCCGCGCAACGAGTCCTCCGAGATGGGTCCCGACGCCTACGGCGGCTACTTCGTCGCGCACGCCAAGGGCTTCGCGTGGAACGCCCGCACCCAGCAGGAGGTCATCTACCTCGACGCCTCCATCGGTGACTGCTTCCACAGCCACGGCACCCCCGACCAGCGCAAGGCCGCCGGTGCCTGGGGCGAGAAGCAGGCGACGAGCCAGGGCAACCCGAACCGGATCGTCCCGTCCGCCACGATGATCGAGAAGTTCCAGAAGGAGTACCCGAAGCTGATGCCGCCGGCCACCGGCCAGCAGGCCGCGGCGGCGGTGGCCGCGGCTCGCGGCTGAGCTCCGGTTCTCGTCGGCGGGCCGTCACCCTCCCGGTTCGGGGTGAGCCGAACACCTCAGCCAACTGCGCCGGATCAGCGTTGAAGTCCGGGATCAACAACTCGACACCGGTACCCGGGTTCAAAGCGTGGATCTGC
>NZ_JBEXVF010000116.1:0-20010 GCF_040629235.1 Amycolatopsis sp. NPDC005961
CAGCCGACGGGTACGCCAGGCAGCAGCCAGGCCGCAGGCGCACCAGGCACCGGCCAGCCGACGGGTACGCCAGGCAGCAGCCAGGCCGCAGGCGCACCAGGCACCGGCCAGCCGACGGGTACGCCAGGCAGCAGCCAGGCCGCAGGCGCGCCGACCATCGACACGCAGACCGCGACCACCCGAACCGCCGCCCCGCGAGCCACCGGACCGCGAGCCACCGGACCGCAGGCGCGAGCCACCGGCTGCGCCCAAGCGATCGACGGCGCCCTCGAACCCGGCGCGACCCGGGACTTCGCCTGCACCCTCACCGCCCCGGCCGACGACGTCACCGCCGCCGTCCAGGTCGCCGGCACTCCGCCCGTTGGTCCCGTGGTCACCGCCGACGCCAAGGCCACCATCGACGTCATCCACCCGGCCGTCACGATCAGCAGGACCGTCGACCCCAAGACCGTCCGCCCGGGAGACATCGTCACCTCGACGATCACCATCACCAACACCGGCGACAGCGTGCTGCGCGAAGTCTCCGTGGCCGACCCCGGCGCACCGGCATGCGCCAAAACCCTGGGTTCGCTGGAACCGCGAGCCACACAGACCTACACCTGCAGCGAAACCGCGAGCCCGGAAGACTTCACCGCCACCGCGAAGGTCACCGCCACCGACGCCACGAACCGTCCCGTGACCGCCACCGCCGGGGAACCGGTCGATGTCATCCACCCGGCGATCACCATCACCGACGACGCCACGCCCACGCAGGTCCGGCCGGGCGACACCGTCACGTTCACCCTCGTCGTCGCGAACACCGGCGATGTCCCCTTGACCAACGTGTCCATTGCGGACAGTCGCACTCCGGCGTGCGCTCAGACCATCGGCACCCTCCTCCCCGGCGCTCTCCAGCACCACTCCTGCACGGTAAACGCCGGCACCGACAATTTCGTGAGCTCCGCCACCGCGATCGGCACCGATCCGACGAACCGTCAGGTCACCGCGACCGACGACGCGTCCTACGCCGTCCTGCACCCCGCACTCGCGATCACGCAGGACGTGAACGGGGTCTTCCGCGAAGGCGACACCGTGCCCCTCGCGATCACCGTCACCAACACCGGCGACGTCGCGCTGACCGGTGTGCAGGTCAGCACGCCCTGCGTGAAAGCCTTCGACCGGCTCGAACCCGGTGCGACGCAGAAGTTCGGCTGCACCACGACCGCACCCCAGGACGACGTCGTGAGCACCGCGAAGGCCACCGCCACGGCCCCGATCGGCCCGCCGGTCACCGCCGAGGACGCCGACGAGATCGACGTCATTCACCCGGCCGTGAAGATCACCCAAGAAGCGAAGCCGGGCACGGTCCGCGTGGGTGACGACGTCACGTTCACGATCACCGTCACCAACACCGGTGACGTCCCGCTGACCAGCGTGTCCGTCGGCGCCGACGAGCCGTGCGCGAAGAACCTCGACACCCTCGCGCCCGGGGAAAAGCGGAGCTACCCCTGCCGGAGAAAAGCACCGGACGACGACTTCACCGCCACCGCGGAAGTAACCGGAATGGACACGGCCAATCGCTCCGTGCAATCGAAAGCCGAGACGAAAGTCGACGTCGTCCACCCCGAGATCGCCCTGATGAAGGACGCGGCGCCGTACGAAGTCCACGCCGGCGACGTCGTCACGTTCTCGATCCTGGTCAAGAACACCGGCGACGTGCCGCTCACCGCCGTGTCCGTCGTGGACGACCACACGGCGTCGTGTGCGCATACCGCACCCGATCTGGCCGCGGACGGCGAAATCACCTACACCTGCACCACGATCGCGGGGAAAGAAGGCTTCACGAGCAAGGCGACCGTCACCGGCCAGGACCCGACCGGCCGCCCGGTGACCGCGTCCGGCGAGGCTACCTTCAGTGTCCGAAGCGGCTGAACGGAGTAACGCCGAAGCGTCCGATTGCCGCGTAATCCGTGTCGGTCGTCGAATGCCGGCCGGAGAAATGTGACCAGTGCGTTCGTAGGGTTCTCGCTGTAATCGTTCCGTGATACGTTCTCGCGCCGTGTCCCCCATTGGTGAACGTGGTCGCGTGGTGATGGTGTCACTCAGTGTGCTGCTCGGCGTTTTCTCCGCCGCGACAGGCACCTGGATGGCCACCGCGGAAGGAAACACGGCCGAACTCGGCGCCGCGGCCTTGGTGCTGCCCGACGCGCCGGCCGGCTCCGGGGGTGGCAGCGGCACCGATCTCGCCGGCGGGCAGGTTCCCGGCGCGAAGCCGGCCAAGACGACGGAAGCTCCCGCGCCGACGACGTCGAGCGCGGCACCGACCCCGACCGAGACCTCCGAAGCCCCGAAGCCGACGACGTCGGAAGCGGCCCCGCCGCCCAGCACCAAGGCCGCGGCCCGCGTCGCGGCGTCGACCACCGAGCAGGTCATCTCCCTCGTCAACGACCAACGCGCGCAGGCGGGCTGCAAGCCGCTGACCGAGGAATCGCACCTGACCACGGCCGCCCAGGACTACAGCGACGACATGTCCGCCCGGAACTTCTTCGCCCACACCAACCCCGAAGGCGTCACGTTCGACCAGCGCATCAAGGTCGCCGGCTACTCGAAGCCGGGCGCGGAGAACATCGCGAAGGGGCAGACGTTCGCGGCGCAGGTCATGGACGCGTGGATGAACTCCGAGGGCCACCGCGCGAACATCCTGAACTGCTCGCTCGCCAAGATCGGCGTCGGTTTCACCAAGGCCGGCAACTACTGGGTCCAGGACTTCGGGTACTGACGGCCTACTGCCCCGGGGTGTTCCACCGCTCCGCGATGTCGCCGTAACGCGCCAGCACGGTCGCGCGCAGGTCGGGATCCGACCGCGGCACCGGCTCGATGAACACCTCGGTGACGTCGTTGAACGAGCTGGTCAGCTCGGCTGCGATCCGGACGCAGGCGCGTTCGACGTCGCCGGCGCCGAGCGAGTCGTCGAAGTCGACGCGGGTGCAGACGAGGACCTGGTCGGTACCCATCAGCATGGTCTGCAGGTCCACGACGGCCTCGATCTCCGGCGCGGCCGAGAGGTGGTCGCGGACGCCGCGGACGATCTCCGGGTTGGCCTGGCGGCCGATGAGCAGGCCGCGGTTCGTCCGCCCGAGCAGGTAGGCGACGAAGGCGAGCAGCACGCCGATGACGATCGACGCGACGCCGTCCCAGACCTCGGAGCCGGTGATCTGGTGCAGCCCGATGCCGGCGAACGCGACCAGCAGGCCGATCAGCGCGGCCGAGTCCTCGAACAGGACGGTCTTCGGCGTCGGGTCGTCGATCAGGCGGAGGTAGGCCCACAATGACCGGTTTTCGGCCTTGGACTCCCGGACGGTCTGCCGCACCGCCTGCACCCACGACGTGCCTTCGAGCAGGAAAGCCACCGCCAGCACGATGTAGCTGAGGATCGACGTGCTCTGCGCCTCGCCGTGGCCGAAGAGCGTCGAAACGCCTTCGTAGAGCGCGAACATCGAGCCCGAAGCGAAGATCGACACCGCGGCGAGCAGCGACCAGAAGTAGCGCTCCTTGCCGTAGCCGAAGGGGTGCACGCGGTCGGCCGGGCGGTCGGAACGTTTCAACGCGGTCAGCAGCAGAACCTCGGTGAACGTGTCGGCCACCGAGTGCGCCGCTTCGGAGAGCATCGCGCCCGAGCCGGTGATGATGCCCGCGATCAGCTTCATGATCGCGATCGCCAGGTTCACCCCACCGGCGAGCAGGACGGTCAGCGTGCTTTCGCCACCGGACTTTTCGGGTTCCTCGCTCACCCTGGTGAGCGTAATGGTCAGAGGCGGCGCAGGCCGTGCAGCACGCGCTCCATGAGCGCCACGGCCGGACGGCCGTCGGTGTTCACGCGGTTGTCGTGGATCGTGACCAAGCCCTGCTCGGCCATGTCGTCGAGCAGCACGCGGGCGACACCGAGGGGCACGCTGAGCCGGGCCGCGACCTCGGCGACCGAGCGCGGGTGGTGGCACAACGTGCGCACCGAGCGGAACTCGCCGCTCAGCCGGGCGCCGTTCCAGTGCGCCCCGGCGCGCGTCGAGACCATGGCCTCGATCGCCAGGTGCCGCCGCGACTGCGTCCGGCCGCGGGTGAGGACGTACGGGCGCACGAGCGTCCGCTGGACGGGAACGTAGCCACCGGACTCGACCATCCGGATCTCTTCGAGGGGCGGGTCGGTGCGGAGAGCGTGCCGCCCGCCCGTCGGGAGACGATCTTGCCCGCGTCCGCCCGGCGTGGTCCGCGGGTCCTCGCCCATCCTCGCTGCCCCCTGATTCGTCGTCGTCGAAGTGGCCTCGCTGGCAGCGGCGGCGGCGAGGAAACGTCAGGATACGCCGGAGCACGGGGCTTTTGGCCAAGGTTTCTTGTTGGCCTGATGGGCCATTTCGGTGAATATCATGAACATTATTCGGGAAATCGATTACCTTGACAAAATCCCAGCTAGTGGACGTGCAGATCGGTGACGGCCGGTAGCTCAGCGGCTACGGAAATGCGCGAACAATGCGTTTTTTGCAATGAAAACGGCCCCGGCCAGGAAGTCCTGACCGGGGCCGTGCACATTTCCGATCTATGTCACTCTTCTGCGAGTGACGGCGCTCCGAGAGCGATCGGCTTCGGCTCCGGCTTGCGCTTGACCGACTCGAGCAGCATCTGCGCGACGTCGACGATCTCGACCTTCTCGCTCGCGCCGCCGTCCGCTTGGCGGGCCGTGAGGCCGTCGTTCAGCATCACCTTGCAGAACGGGCAGCCGGTCGCGATCTTCGACGGTGCGGTGCCGAGCGCCTCGTCGACGCGCTCGACGTTGATCCGCTTGCCGATCTTCTCTTCCATCCACATCCGCGCGCCGCCGGCGCCGCAGCACATCGACTTGTCGCCGTGCCGCGGCATCTCGCGCAGCCGCGCGCCGGTCGCGCCGACGAGCTCGCGCGGCGCCTCGTACACCTTGTTGTGGCGGCCGAGGTAGCACGGGTCGTGGTAGGTGACGTCCTCGGCGACCGGCGCCACCGGCACCAGCTGCTTCTCGCGAACCAGGCGGTTCAGCAGCTGGGTGTGGTGCACGACGTCGAACTGGCCGCCCAGCTCCGGGTACTCGTTGGCCAGGGTGTTGAAGCAGTGCGCACAGGTCACGACGACCTTGCGCGCCTTGCGCTCACGTCCCTCGAACACCGAGTTCAGGACCTCGACGTTCTGCTGCGCCAGCATTTGGAACAGGAACTCGTTGCCCGCACGGCGCGCCGGGTCACCGGTGCAGGACTCTTCCGAGCCGAGCACCTTGTACTTGACGTCGGCCATGTGCAGCAGCTCGGCGACCGCGCGGGTCGTCTTCTTCGCGCGGTCCTCGAACGCGCCGGCGCAGCCGACCCAGAACAGGTACTCGGCGTCGCCCATGTCGCCGTCGAACACCGGGACCTCGAAGTCCAGGTCCTCGGTCCAGGCCAGCCGGTCCTTGGCGTTCTGGCCCCACGGGTTGCCCTTGTTCTCCAGGTTCTTGAACATGCCGTTCAGCTCGCTGGGGAACGACGACTCGATCATCACCTGGTAGCGGCGCATGTCCACGATGTGGTCGACGTGCTCGATGTCGACCGGGCACTGCTCGACGCAGGCGCCGCAGCTGGTGCAGGACCACAGGACGTCCGGGTCGATGACGCCGCCGTCGTCGCCGATCAGGGCCTTCTGCGACTCGGCGATCGCGAGGACGTCGATCCCGGCGTACATGTTGTCGCCGGACAGGCCCACCTCGTCGCCCGCCATGTCGCGCTTGCCGCCGGCCATCAGGTACGGCGCCTTGGCGTAGGCGTGGTCACGCAGCTGCGTGATGAGCAGCTTCGGCGACAGCGGCTTGCCCGTGTTCCACGCGGGGCACTGCTCCTGGCAGCGGCCGCACTCCGTGCACGTCGAGAAGTCCAGCCAGCCCTTCCAGCTGAAGTCCTCGATCTTGCCGACGCCGAAGGTGTCCTCGTCCGGGTCGGCTTCCTCGAGGTCGAGGACCTTGCCGCCGCTCATCATCGGCTTGAGCGCGCCCAGGGCGACGCCGCCGTCGGCTTCGCGCTTGAAGTAGATGTTGAAGAATGCGCTGAAGCGGTGCCAGGCGATGCCCATGGTCATCGTGCGCGCGACGACGATCAGCCAGACGGTGGCGCTCATCAGCTTGACGAACGCGAACACCGTGACCAGGTTCGGGCTGGCCGGCAGCAGCTCGCCGATCGGGTTCGAGACGAAGGCGGCCCACGTCGGCGTCTCGTGCGCGCCGAGCGCGGCCTTCGCGGCGCGGACGCCGATGATGCCGATGCCCTCGATCAGGACGACGGCCTCGATGAAGTAGGCCCACTTGAAGTTGGAGCCCTGGAAGCGGCTCTGGCGGTCGGCGCGGCGCGGGTGGTTGCGCTGGCGGATCGCCATCAGCACCAGGATGCCGACGATCGTGCCGACCCCGAGCAGCTCCATGAGCAGCTGGAACGGCGGGAAGTCGTCGAGGATCGGCCAGCCCCAGCTCGGGACGAAGACTTCGCCGTAGGCCTCGAACAGGGCCAGCGAGCCGAGCAGGAAGCCCCACATGACGAGCCAGTGCGCGGGACCGACGCTGCGCTTGCGGTTCATCCGCGTGTGCGCGGCGAACTCCTTGATCAGCGTCTTCATGCGCGGCACAAAGGGCCCGTTGCGCGTCGAGTCGGGCTGCCCGAGGCGGATCACCCGCACGAAACGGGCGATCGTCGCGGCGAACATGCCCCAGGCGACGAGGCCGAGCACGACGGAGATCCCGCCGAGCGTCAGTTGCAGAGCGCCCATCGTTCGGGTGCCTTTCGTCCGGAAAAACTGTGGTGGTGCCGGGAGACTAACCTTCCTTACTGATGAGTAACCCGTTGAGTGGCCCTAAGTCCCACCGATGTGGTGTACGTCGCTCTTTGTTTCGGGACGATCGTTCAGGTAGTTTTCACCCTATGGGTGCGTACCTTGTCCTCGCGCTGGCGATCGCGGCCGAGGTCTCCGCGACGGTCTCGCTGAAGCTCTCCGAGGGCTTCTCCAAGCTCGGGCCGTCGATCGTCGTCGTGGCCGGGTACGCCGTGGCGTTCGTCGCGCTGTCGTACGTGCTGAAGCTGGGGTTGCCGATCGGGGTCGCGTATGCGATCTGGGCCGCGGCCGGCGTCGCCCTGGTCGCGATCGTCGGCGTCGTGTTCCTGAAGGAACCGGTCAACGCGGCGATGATCGCCGGGCTGGCGCTGGTCATCGGCGGCGTGGTGCTGATCGAAATCGGGAGTTCATCGACGTGAAACTGCAGGTCGACGGCCGCAAGGCCCGCGGCGACAAGCGGCGCGCGGAGATCATCGAGGCGACGCTGCGCGTGATCGAGCGCGACGGCGTCGCCGGCGTCACGCACCGGATCGTCGCAGCCGAGGCCGGCGTGCCGACGACGTCCACGACGTACCACTTCTCGTCGCTCGACGACCTGCTCATCGCGACGCTCATCTCGTGCGCCCGGGACATGGCGACCGAGGTCTACTGGATGATCGACCGGGCCCGGTCCCGCGGTTCTCGTGGTGCTTCGGAGGTCGCGGGCCTGCTCGCGGAGGCCTTGGGGCCGCGGCGCGGGCGGACGATGGCCGAGTACGAGCTGTACCTGCTGGCGGCGCGGAAGCCGGAGCTGCGCCCGGCCGCGCGGCGCTGGCTGGACGTCCTGACGTCGATGGTCCGCCACGACGACGAAGTGGCGTTCCGGGTGTTCCTCGCGGGTATCGACGGGCTGCTGATCCAGGGCCTGATCGACGACGAGCCGCCGTCCGCGGACGAGCTGCGTCCCGTCGTGGACTACCTGATGAAACCGCGTTGAAACACCCCGGCTCTAGCGTCGGCGCATGACGACGAAGCAGGAAGCCGCCGAAGCCGTTCTTGCCGCCAAGACCCGCCTCGGGCTCAGCTGGGCCCAGCTCGCCGAGACCCTCGACGCCCCGCTCGCGTGGACGACTTCCGCGCTGCTCGGCCAGCACCCCGTGCCGGCCGAACTGGCCGCGAAGGCCGCGCAGGTCCTGGAGCTGAACACCGACGCCGAAGCGGCGTTGCGGCTGCAGCCCACGCGCGGCGCCCTCGACGACGTGGTCCCCACCGATCCGACGATCTACCGCTTCTACGAGGTCCTGCAGGTCTACGGGCCGACGATCAAGGAGCTCATCCATGAGCAGTTCGGCGACGGGATCATGAGCGCGATCAACTTCAAGCTCGACGTCTCGCGGCGCGAAGACCCGGGAGGCGAGCGCGTCGTCGTCACCATGGACGGGAAATTCCTCAAATATCAGTGGGGCTGATCGAGCAGCCTGGGTTAGCTTCCGGGCATGCGGACTTTCGGTGAATACGAGCTGGACGACGATCGCACGCGGCTGGACCTCGAAGTGGTGTGGAAGTTCTTGTCGACCGAGGCCTACTGGGGCCGTTGGCGGACGCGCGCGCAGGTCGAGGCCGCGATCGACGGGTCGTGGCGCGTCATCGGCGCCTACCGCGGTGATGAGCTGGTCGGCTTCGCGCGGGCGTTCTCCGACGGGGTGTCTTCGGCGTACCTGGCCGACGTCTTCGTCGTCGACTCCGCGCGGGGAACCGGTCTCGGCAAGGAGATCGTGCGGGAGATGATCGACAACGGGCCCGGCGCGGGCTTCCGCTGGATGCTGCACACCGCCGACGCGCACGGGCTGTACCGGCAGTTCGGCTTCGGTGAGCACACCAAGGGCCGCTACCTGGAGCGTGAGGGCGTCAACGCGGAGTCGCTGCGCTGAGGCGTAGGAAGGCGTCCCACGATCGGGTGGAGATTTCGAGCGTTCCGCCCGGGCGGTCCTTCGTGTCACGGATCCGCACCACCTGAGCGAGCGCAACCTCCACGCATTCGGCTTCCGGCCCGCTGTAGCTCGACTTCCGCCAGGTCACGTCAGGCCTCCAAGTCAGCGATCACCCCCTCGACGAACGCGCGCGATTCGGCCGCGCTCAAGGCGAGGGATGCCATGGTCTTCGCAGCGGACTTGTAAGCCGCCACCTGATCGTCATCGTAGAGGTACGCGCTGCCGCGGTACTGATCCAGGAAGACGATGGCGGGCAGGTCGAAGTACTCGAAAACGCTGAAGGAACCGTTGAGCCCGGGGTGGTAGTCGCCGCCGGATGGGACCACGCGCACCTCGATCCGCCGCGGGAGGTCGAGCAGGTGCCGGAGCTGTTCGAGCAGGGTCTCCTGGCCGCCGACCTCCTGGCGGAGCGCGACTTCTCCGAGCACGATGGAACATTGCGGCGCGCGGTGCTCGCGCAGCGCGGCCTGGCGGATCATCCGCACCCGCAGGCGCTGGTCGATCAGCTGTGCCGGAGTGCCGCCGCGGGCCAGGATCGCCCGCGCGTAGTCCGGCGTCTGCAGCAGCCCGTGCACGACCATCGGCTGCCAGCTGAAGATCGAAACCGCCGTGCGCTCGTACTCGGCCAGCGTCGTGAGGATCGCCGGGGCGTCCGGCATCTCCTTCTCCAGCCAGTTCGGTTCCCGCGCGTGCTCGGCCAGCTCGAACAGCCGCTCCCGCTCGGCCACGTCCACCCGCAGCTGCCCGAGCAGGAGCGCGACCTCCTCGACCTTGGGCACCCGCAGCCCCAGCTCCCAGTTGGACAGCTCCGCCGGGTGCACGCCGGTGGCCCGGGCCAGCTGGCGCAGCCCGAACCCGCGCTCCTGGCGCGTCTTCCGCAACCCGAACCCCAGCGCTCTCGACCGGGGTGTCGCTATCGGTGGTGACATGACCGCAGTGTGTCATCGACCACCGACAAAAACGGGCCCGGCACCGTTGCCGATCCGCAACAGCGCCGGGCCCGGGAAACCTCAGCCCTTGTTCTCGTACACCGGCGTGATCACCGCGCGGGCGAGCGTGTGGCCGAACATGTTGAAGCCCAGGAACGCCGGGGTCGCGTCCTCCGGGACGTCCAGCTTGTCGACGTCGAGCGCGTGCACCGCGAAATAGTAGCGGTGCGGGCCGTGTCCGGGCGGGGGCGCCGCGCCGAGGAACTGCTTGACGCCGCCGTCGCCCTTCAGCGAGACCGCGCCCTCGGGCAGCCCCGAGCCGTCGCCCGCGCCGGAGGCCAGCTCCGTCACCGACGGCGGGATGTTGAACACCGCCCAGTGCCAGAAGCCGCTGCCGGTCGGGGCGTCCGGGTCGTAGCACGTGACCGCGAAGCTCTTCGTCTCCGCCGGGAAGCCTTCCCAGGCCAGCTGCGGCGAGCGGTCCTCGCCGCCGGCGCCGAAGATGCCCGAGAGGTGGGGCGTGGCCAAGGTTTCGCCGTCGGCGACGTCGGTGCTGCGGAGGGTGAAGGACGGCACGTCGGGCAGGGATTCGTACGGGCCGGGTGCTTGCGGCATGGATCCTCCTGATCACGAAACTGAGCCTGGCGCCAGGTTAAGCCCCCCGAGCCACCCCTGCGTGTCAGGGACGGATCTCAGGGTCTTTCGGGGGGTTACCCCCATGTGCGCACCCCTCACCCGGCCATAACGTTTCTCACGCAGAGGAAACAACTGAGGGGAACGACCATGGCGCGCCCGCTTCTGGCTCTGGGTGGCATCGTCCTGATCGGCGTCGGCCTGGCGACCGCGTTCGGCTGGGGCTGGGGATCGGACTTCGACAACAGCAAGACCCTCTCGGAGACGATCCGCAGCGTGAAGCTGGAAGGCGACTCGGGTTCGGTGAAGATCCGCACCGGGACGGGACCGTCGACGGTGCACGAAAAAATCAACTACCACTGGCGCAGCAAGCCCGGTGACACCTTCTTCCGCGTCGACGGCGACCAGCTCGTGCTCACCGACTGCGGGAGCAACTGCTCGGTCGACTTCGAGGTCGTCGTCCCCGCCGGGGTGCCGGTGACCGGCCGGCTGGACTCGGGCGGGCTGGACGTCGCCGGGGTGGCGAGCGTGGACGTCCAGGCGGACTCCGGGCACGCGCGCGTCGAAGACGTGCCGGGCCTGGTGAAGCTGCGGCTGGAGAGCGGCGGGATCGACCTGTCGGACGTCGGCGAGGTCCAGGTGCACGCCGACTCGGGCCGCATCAAGGCCGAAGGCGTGCGGGGCCCGGTCGACGTGACGTCGTCGAGCGGCAGCGTCGACTTCTCGTTGGTGCAGGCGAACAACGTCAAGATCAAGGCGGACAGCGGAAGCGTCGACGTCGAGGTGCCGGGCGGGCCTTACCGCGTCGTCGGCGACAGCGACAGCGGGCGCCGGAACATCGACGTCCGGACCGACGGCTCCGCGCCCAACACGCTCGACCTCACGACCGAAAGCGGCAGCGTCACGGTCCGCGCGGCCTGACCTTTTCCTTACTACGGGGGCTTTTCACATGGGCAAGATCGAACGGCGCGTGCTGGCGGCCGCGCTGCTGGGTGCCGTCGCGATGTTCGGCGTCGTGGGATTCACGCGGGGGGAGGGGGCCGTGGCGCCGGCGCAGGGGGTGCCGGTCGCCGCGGATTCCCACTATCGAGTGACTTCCTGGGCCGGTACTCCGGCAGAAGTCGTTGTGCAGCAGGGAAACTCGGATTTCTTCCTGTCTTCCTGGACCGGCCGCCGCTCCTGAACTGTCGGGGGTCGCTGTTAGGAATGGGGTGCGCCGAAGGACGGCGTGCAGGGGGAGGAACCAAGTCATGGACGTGCGCCGGGTCGTCGCGGTCATCGCGGCGGTCGTCGTCATGGGGGCCGTGCCGGCTGTCGCTTCAGCGTCTTCTTCGCTGACGTGGCAGCCGTGTGCGACACAGCAGGAGCCGACAGCCGAGTGCGCGACGGTCGACGTACCGATCGACCGCGCGCGGCCCGAGCTGGGGTCGGCACGGCTGGCGCTGGCGCGGTTGCCAGCGGCCGATCAAGCGCATCGGATCGGCTCGCTGCTGGTGAACCCGGGCGGGCCGGGTGGCTCCGGCGTCGGGTTCGTGCAGTTCGGTGGTCTGGCGTCGCCGGACCTCGGGCGGCTGCGGCAGGGCTTCGACGTCGTGGGCTTCGACCCGCGCGGCGACTGGTTCAGCACGCCCCGCATCACGTGTGACCCGGCGACGTTGTTCGATCCGGCGCTCGACCGGTTCCCGTCGTCCCGGCGGGGGTTCGACGCGCTGGTGGCGCACAACCGTGCGGCGGGCGAAGACTGCCTGGCCCGGACCGGGCCGTTGCTGGCGAACGCGGACACGCAGAGCGCGGCCGAGGACATCGAGACGATCCGCGCGGCGCTCGGCGAGCCGAAGATCTCGTGGCTGGGCCTGTCGTACGGCACCGAGCTGGGCGCGGTCTACGCGTCGAAGCACCCCGGCCGGGTGCGGGCGATGGTGCTCGACGGCGCCATCGACCACGCCCGGCCGCTGCGCCAGGCGATCCTCGAAGAGGCGGCGGCCACCGAGGACGCGCTGGTCCGGTTCGCGGACTGGTGCCGCGGCTCGGCCGACTGCGCGTTGCGAGGGCGTGATGTCCTCCGCTTCTACGACGACGTCGTGGCCCGGGCGGCGCGCGGTGCGGTGTGGGCGAGCGACCTGGGCCGCTCGGCGACGGCCGACGAGATCTCGGCGGGCGTCTACAACCACCTCTACCTCCGCGAGGAGTGGCCGGCGCTGGGCAAGGCGCTGGCCGCGGCCGGCGGCGAGTTCCCGGACGCCCGTGGGCTCACCGAGCGGAACCAGTTCCTGTCCCCGATCTACGGGGCGTACCGGGCGATCGGCTGCCACGACTTCCCGTCGCCGTTCACCGGGCCGGCGGACATGGGGGTGCTGGCCGGGCTGGTCCGCGCCGTGGCGCCGCACAGCTGGCGGTACTCCGAGTACTGGGACTTCGTCAGCGGCTGCACGGGCTGGCCGGTCCCGGCGAAGAACCCGCCGCAGCCCCACCCGGTCCACGGCGCACCGCCGATCCTGGTGGTCGGCGGCGCCCACGACCCGGCGACGCCGCTGGCCTGGGCCCGTGGCCTGGCCGCGAGCATCGACGGCTCGGCCCTGCTGACGCGTACCGGTGACGGCCACACGGGCCTGTTCAACTCGGCGTGCGCCCGCGCGGTGGAGGTGGAGTACCTGGTGAGGGGTGTCACACCCGCTCCGAGCCCGATCTGCCGCTGAACCCGGGAACAAGAACCCGGACCGGCTCGTTAGGCTGGGTACGAAGGTTGAGTGCGGTCGACTCAAGTACGACTTGACGAGGCGCACGAGGGCCCGACTAAACTTGCCAGAGCCTCGCTCAAGGCGAGGAAGAACGTGCAGGTCACGTACACAGCAGGCTTACACAGGAGGAAAGCACCATGGCGCGAGCGGTCGGCATCGACCTCGGCACGACCAACTCGGTCGTAGCCGTCCTTGAGGGCGGCGAGCCGACGGTCATCGCCAACTCTGAAGGCTCCCGGACCACCCCTTCGATCGTCGCCTTCGCCAAGAACGGCGAAGTGCTGACCGGTCAGCCGGCGAAGAACCAGGCCGTGACGAACGTCGACCGGACGATCCGGTCCGTGAAGCGGCACATCGGCACCGACTGGAAGACCGAGATCGACGGCAAGAACTACACGTCGCAGGAGATCAGCGCCCGGGTGCTGATGAAGCTCAAGCGCGACGCCGAGGCGTACCTGGGCGAGACCATCACCGACGCGGTGATCACCGTCCCGGCGTACTTCGAGGACGCGCAGCGGCAGGCCACCAAGGAGGCCGGGCAGATCGCCGGCCTGAACGTGCTCCGCATCGTCAACGAGCCGACCGCCGCCGCGCTGGCGTACGGCCTGGACAAGGGCGAGAAGGAACAGACCATCCTGGTCTTCGACCTCGGTGGCGGCACCTTCGACGTCTCGCTGCTGGAGATCGGCGAGGGCGTCGTCGAGGTCCGCGCGACCTCCGGTGACAACCACCTCGGTGGCGACGACTGGGACGAGCGCATCGTCAAGTGGCTGGTCGACAAGTTCAAGGCCACGAACGGCATCGACCTCACCAAGGACAAGATGGCGCTGCAGCGCATCCGTGAGGCGGCGGAGAAGGCGAAGATCGAGCTGTCCAGCTCGAACTCGGCCGGCATCAACCTGCCCTACATCACGGTCGACGCCGACAAGAACCCGCTGTTCCTCGACGAGCAGCTCTCGCGCGCCGAGTTCCAGAAGATCACCTCGGACCTGCTCGAGCGCACCCGGAACCCGTTCAACAACGTGATCCGCGACGCGGGCATCGCCGTCGGCGACATCGACCACGTCGTGCTCGTCGGTGGTTCCACCCGCATGCCGGCCGTGTCGGACCTGGTCAAGGAGCTGACCGGCGGCCGCGAGCCGAACAAGGGCGTGAACCCGGACGAGGTCGTCGCGGTCGGCGCTGCGCTGCAGGCCGGTGTCCTCAAGGGCGAGGTCAAGGACGTCCTGCTGCTGGACGTCACCCCGCTGTCGCTGGGCATCGAGACCAAGGGTGGCGTGTTCACCAAGCTCATCGAGCGCAACACCACGATCCCGACCAAGCGCTCGGAGATCTTCTCCACCGCGGACGACAACCAGCCGTCGGTGCAGATCCAGGTGTTCCAGGGTGAGCGCGAGATCGCCGCGCACAACAAGAAGCTCGGCATGTTCGAGCTGACCGGTCTCCCGCCCGCCCCGCGTGGCGTGCCGCAGATCGAGGTCACCTTCGACATCGACGCGAACGGCATCGTGCACGTCCTGGCCAAGGACCTGGGCACGAACAAGGAGCAGTCGATGACGATCACCGGTGGCTCCGCGCTGCCGAAGGACGACATCGAGCGGATGGTCAAGGACGCCGAGGCGCACGCCGAGGAGGACAAGACCCGTCGCGAAGAGGCCGAGACCCGCAACCAGGCGGAGACGCTGGTCTACCAGACCGAGAAGTTCCTCAAGGACAACGACGACAAGCTGCCCGAGGACCTCAAGGGCAAGGTCAAGTCCGCGATCGACGAGTCGAACGAGGCGCTGAAGGGCACCGACTCGGCGAAGATCCGTGAGTCGATCGAGAAGCTGAACACCGCTTCGCAGGAGCTGGGCACCGCCCTGTACGCCAACGCGAACGCCGACGCGGCGGCCGGTGCGGCCGGTGCCTCGGGTGCGGCCGGCGGCGACGCCGGTGCGGCCGGCGGCCAGGCCAAGGCCGATGACGTGGTGGACGCCGAGATCGTCGAAGAGGACGAGAAGAAGTGACCCACAGCTACGACGAATCCGAGAGCCAGGGCCGCGGCCCCGAGGAGCCGGTGGTCGTGCGGGATCGGCGGCGGGTGGACCCCCAGACCGGGCAGGTCCGCCCGCCCGGTCCGGCCCACGCCGCGCCGGAGCCGGAAGAGGAGCCCGTGGAGCACGCGGGCCCCTCGCTGGGCGAGTCCATTGTGGACGACTCGGTGTCGGTTGTCTCCGACATCGAGAAGGAGCTGGCCGAGCGCACCGCCGACCTCCAGCGCCTGCAGGCTGAGTACGCCAACTACCGCAAGCGGGTCGAGCGTGACCGCGAGGCGGTCGTGCTCGGCGCGAAGGCGACCGTGGTGAACGACCTGCTGCCGCTGCTCGACGACCTCGAGCGGGCCGAGCAGCACGGTGACCTCACCGGAGCGTTCAAGGCCGTCGGCGACAAGCTGATCAGCGGCCTGCAGCGCGCGGGGCTCGAGTCGTTCGGCAGCGAAGGCGAGGCCTTCGACCCGAGCGTGCACGAAGCCGTGCAGCACAACACCTCGCCGGACGTGGCGGGCCCGACGGTGACCGTGGTCATGCGCCGCGGCTACCGCTTCGGCGACCGGGTCCTGCGGGCGGCGCTGGTCGGGGTCACCGACCACGAGCCCGGCGGCCCGGCGGAGCACCCGCCCGTCGGTGGCGAGCTGCCACTCGGCGGCGGACTCGATGACCAGCAGCAGTAAGCAGTATCCGGTTCACCTGGAAGGAGGAGGCGCCCGATGAGTGCTCGGGAATGGGTCGGTAAGGACTTCTACCGTGAACTGGGCGTCTCCTCCGACGCCACCCAGGACGAGATCAAGAAGGCCTACCGCAAGCTGGCCAAGGAGAACCACCCGGACGCGAACGCCGGCAACGCGCAGGCGGAGCAGAAGTTCAAGGCGGTCTCCGAGGCCTACGGCGTGCTCTCCGACGCGAGCAAGCGCAAGGAGTACGACGAGGCGCGGCGGCTGTTCGGCGGCGGGGGCGGGTTCAACTTCCCCGGTGGCGGCGGCACCGGCAGCTTCGACGTCGGCGACATCTTCGGCCAGGCCGGCGCCGGTCAGCAGGGCGGTTTCGGCGGGCTCGGCGACATCCTCGGCGGGCTGTTCGGCCGTGGCCGGACGACGGCGGGCGCGACGGCGAACCGGCCGCAGCGTGGGGCCGACGTCGAAACGGACGTCCGGATCGACTTCACCGAGGCGGTCAAGGGCGCGACCCTGCCGCTGCGGCTGTCGAGCCCGGCGACCTGTTCGACGTGTGGCGGCAACGGCGCGAAGCCGGGCACCTCGCCGCGGACCTGCCCGACCTGCTCCGGTTCGGGGCTGGTCAGCCGCAGCCAGGGCGCGTTCGCGTTCTCGGAGCCGTGCCGCGACTGCCGTGGACGCGGGCAGATCATCGACGACCCGTGCCCCGAATGCGGTGGCGAAGGCGTCAGCACGCGGACCCGCACGCTGACCGTCCGGATCCCGTCGGGCGTCGACGACGACCAGCGGATCCGGCTGGCCGGCCAGGGCGAGCCGGGCCGGGGTGGCGCGCAGGCGGGCGACCTGTACGTCCGGGTGCACGTGGCCCCGCACGCCTTGTTCGGGCGTAAGGGGCTCGACCTGACGATCACCGTCCCGGTCGACTTCACCGAACTCACGCTCGGCACCACGATCACGGTGCCGACGCTCGAGGGCAAGGTCTCGCTCAAGGTGCCGCCGGGCACCGCGAGCGGGCGGGTGCTGCGCGTGCGCGGCAAGGGCATCGCCAAGCGCGACGGTTCGCAGGGTGACCTGCTCGTCACCCTCCAGGCGGCGATTCCCGCCAAACTGGACGACAAGGCGCGCGAAGCACTGCAGGCGTACGCCGAGTCGATGGCCGGGCACGACCCCCGGCCCGAGATCACTGAGCTGCTCGAAGGCAGGTGAGTGGGATGTTCGGCGGGATCCCCCAGGAAGGCGACGAAGAGACCCCGGTGTTCGTCATCTCGGTGGCGGCCCAGCTCGCCGGGATGCACGCGCAGACGTTGCGCACCTACGACCGGCAGGGCCTGGTGTCGCCGGGCCGCACCTCCGGGGGCGGGCGGCGCTACTCGATGCGGGACATCGCGCTGTTGCGCGAAGTCCAGCGCCTGTCGCAGGAGGACGGCGTCAACCTGGCCGGCATCAAGCGCATCATCGAGCTGGAGAACCAGGTCGACGCGCTGCGGGCCCGGCTCGCGGAGCTGACCGAGGAACTGGCCGCGGCCTACGTCGCGGGCGAACAGGCCGCCGCGGCGGCGCACGCGTCCTACCGCCGGGACCTGGTGCCGCTCAACCAGCAGACCGCGATGGTCGTCTGGCGTCCCAAGCGCCGCTGACTTTCCGACGTACCGAAGGCCTCCCCGGGTGACCGGGGAGGCCTTCGCGCGTTACCAATCCGGCCAAAGGTAGGCCGACCCCGCCGCGGCAGGTAGTCGTTGCTACGAAGCCGTTCGGCCGTGGCTGTGGTCGGATTGGTAACGATCGGCACAGTAGAGGTGCAGCCGGGGCCAGGTCGCGAGATCCGTCAGCATCCGGCGGTCGTGCGTCGCCACGACGACCGCGGCCGGGGTCTCGAGCAAAGCCTCGGTCAGCTCCTCGACGAGCACCGCCGACAGGTGGTTGGTCGGCTCGTCGAAGACGAGGACGTCCGGGCGTCCGGCCAGCCGCAGTGCCAGGTCGAGCCGCCGCTGCTGACCCTGGGACATGCGGCCGACCGGGGTCCGCAGGGCTTCCGCGTCGAGCAGGCCCATGGCCGAAAACGGGACGCCCGCCCGCTCGAACAACCGGCGAGCGGTGACTTCTTCCGGCCACGCGGGGACTTCCTGGCCGATCAAGGCCACTTTCGCGCCGGGCAGGTGCCGGACCGACCCCGTCGTCGGCGTGAGCTCGCCGGCGAGCGCGGACAGCAGCGTCGACTTGCCCGCGCCGTTCTCGCCGGTGACGAGCAGCCGGTCACCGCGGTCGAGCGACAGCGTCACCGGGCCGGCGAGGCGGCCGGCGACGCCGACGTCGTGCAGGCGGACCAGCGCCTGAGCGCCGGAGCCGAGATCGGGCCACCGCAACGACAACGGCGGCTCGGGCACGGTCACTCGGTGCGCCTCGAGCGCTGCCCGTTCCCGGTTGAGCGCTTGGACGACGCCGGGGGCGCGGGACTGGCGCTGGTGCCGTCCGGTGCCCTTGTCCGGTCGCCAGCTCGTGCTGAGCCGGTCGCGTGCCTGCGTCACCGCGAGCGTCAGCTGCCCGTGCGTGTCCTGCTGCTCCTCGAACTCCCGCAGCCAACGTTCGCGGTCACGGCGGCGGCCGTCCTGCCAGGCCTGGTAGCCGCCGGCGTAGCTGCGCGGGCGGCCGTCCTGGCTGGGGTCGAGGTCGAGGAACTCGGTGGCGACGTCGCTGAGCAGCGCACGGTCGTGGCTGACCAGCGCGACGCCGCCGTCGTGGCCGCGCAGGCGGTCGGTGAGGAACGCGAGGCCGCCGGCGTCGAGGTGGTTGCCGGGCTCGTCGAGCAGCAGGAAGTCGTGCCGCGCGCCGAGCAGGCAGGCCAGCCGGACGCGGTAGCGCTGCCCGACCGAGAGCGTGCTGAGCTCGCGGGTCCGGTCGGCGCAGGCGTTGAGGGCTTCGAGGGCGACGTCGACGCGGCGTTCGGCGTCCCACGCGTCGAGGCGCGTGGCCGCTTCGAGCGCTGCGGCGTAACGGTCTTCGTCGAAGTCCGAAACCGCCGCTTCGAGCGCGTGCAAGGCTTCGTGCGCTTCGCGCAACGCCTCGGTGGTCAGCGTGCCGACGGTTTCGCCGGACCGGAACGGCAGCGCCTGCCGGGCGACGCCGACCGTGCCCGTCCGGTGGACGGTGCCGTGGTCGGGCGCCCGGAGTCCGGCGAGGACGTGCAGCAGCGTGGTCTTGCCGCGCCCGTTCTCGCCGACGATGGCCAGCCGGGACCGGGCCGAAACGGTGACGCTCACGTCGTGCAGGACGCGGCGGGAGCCCAGCGTGACGCCGACGTGGTCCGCGCGCAGGTGGGCGTGCTCGGGCAGGAGGGAATGCAAGGGATGCTCCGCAGCTCTGGAGGGAGCCGGGCAGCACGAAAGCGGCCGCCCGGCGAAGGCCGGAACGGCGGGCAGGGAAAGGAGATCGGTGCGCCGCCGTCAGCGGCGGGTACGCAACCTCGCGAAGACGGCGAAGGAGAACGTCACGATCACGAGGCTAACCCGGCGCGCAGGCATGGCCAACCGAATATCGACGCGGTGAAGGGGCGGGAGTAGACGGCCGAACCGCGGGCGACCCGCGAGAAGAAAACGCACCGGCCGCGAGCAGCCGGGCAGGGGGCTGCTCGCGGCCGGCACCCCGGGGCCGCGGGGACGTCAAACCTTGAAGTTCAACAGCTGCTTCACTTCGGCACTCCGCGACTCGATGACCCGCCGGGCCAGGTCGCGGGCTTGGGCGTTCACCCCGCCGCTCGCTCCGTTCTCCGTCTGGGCCAGCTCGACCGCTCCCTGCTGCTGGCCGGTCAGGACGTCGAGGAACTTGCGCGGGAACTCCGGGGCCGCGGCCGTGCGGAGGGTTCCGACCAGGTCCGGCGAGGTCATCTTCATGCCGCCGTGGCCCGCGTGGGCCTGGGGGTTCATGTCCATCGCCTCGGGCTGACCCCACGCGCGCAGCCAGTTCTTCATGTCGGTGATCTCGGTCTGCTGGGTCGACTCGATCGCCGCCGCCAGTTCCTTCAGTGCCGGGGGCAGGGGGTGGTCCGCGGCCAGGCGGACGATCTCGATGCCCTGCTGGTTCTGGGGAGACGCCCGCGTAGCCCAGGCTCAGCGTCTCGCGGTCGACCCGGACTTCGCGGTCCTGCAACGGGCGCACCAGGTCGTCGGCGGCGTCCATCA
>NZ_JBEXVF010000117.1:0-18567 GCF_040629235.1 Amycolatopsis sp. NPDC005961
GCCAGCGTGCCCCGGCGCTCGGCGCTCAGGTGGTTCAGCATGTCGAGCGCCGGGGTCCACAGGGCGTCGTCCCCGCGACGACCCTCACGCTCCCGGCGCCCCCACAGCGGCGCCGGCCGGGCGGAAGGTCCGCTCCGCTCCGTCGAACAGGTACACCTGCGCGGTCCCCACCGCGAAGTACATCCCCGTCAGCTGAACCTTCCCCGCTGCCTCGGCGGTCGCCACCGATGGGTACTCCCGCAGGTGCTCCAGCTGCTGCAGCACGTTGTGCAGCGCCAGCCGGTCGCCTTCGCGGTCCGGGACCCCGCCGTCCAGCGTTGCCGAGCCCGTGCGGTGGGCGCTCGGCTCCGCGTGCCGGAGCCAGACCGACAGCGGCCCCGGCGGCGGTCCCTCCGCCAAGGCCGCCATCGCGCCGCAGCCCGAATGACCGCACACCACGATCTCCTCCACTCCCAGCACCCCGACCGCGTACTCGATCGACGCGTTCATCGACGGATCGGCCTGCCCCGGCGGGACCAGGTTGCCGATGTTGCGGATCGTGAACAGGTCGCCCGGGCCGCTCGTCGTGATCAGGTTCGGCACGATCCGGGAGTCGCCGCAGGTGATGAACAGCGTGCGGGGGCGCTGGCCGTCGGCGAGGCCGGACAGCGTGTCGCGCAGCAGCGGGGCCGCGCGGCGGTGGAACTCGGTCGCGCCGCGGCGGGTCTGCTGGGCCGGGATCCCTTCCACCGCTTGCCATTCCGACCACGGCGCCAGCCAGCGCGGCACCGCCCGGCTGGCGGCCAGCCGGGACCGCGTCGGGCGGCCCGCCTTGCCCTCGCCGAACCACGGGTGGCCGACCTCGTCGACGTCCACCGTGCCGCCGGCGCGCTCGTGCGCCTGCTGCCACGTCGTCAGGCTCTCGAACGCCGCGTGGTCGAGGTAGTCGACGACCAGCTCCAGCCGCACCGGCACCCCGGCCGGGATGGCGCCGAGCACCCGCGACAGCCGCGGCACCGACAGGAACGTCAGGACGCCTTCGACGACGACGCGGTGCTCGTCGCCTTCCGCCTCGATGTGGATGCCGGACCACAGCGTCCGGCGCAGCATCAGCACCAGCGACAGGCCGATCCCGGCCAGGACGCCGGTCAGCAGGTCGAACACGACGACGCCGGCGAGGGTGAGCAGGTAGACGGGCAGGTCGCCGTGGGCGAGGACGGTCCTCATGTGCCCGGGGTTGACCAGTTTCGCGCCGACGTGCACCAGCAGCCCGGCCAGCGCCGCCAGCGGGATGCTCTGGATCAGCCCGGCCAGCAGGACGACGAACAGCAGCACCCAGACGCCGTGCAGCACCGCCGACACCCGGGTTTTCGCGCCGGCGGCGACGTTTGTGGAGCTGCGGACGATGACGCCGGTGACCGGCAGCCCGCCCACCGCCCCGGACAGCATGTTGGCCGCGCCCTGGCCGACGAGCTCCCGGTTGAGGTGGGCGCGCGGGCCGGTGTGCAGGCGGTCGACCGCGACCGCCGAAAGCAGGCTCTCCACGCTGGCGATCAGGGCGATCGTGACGACGGCGAGCGCGAACCCGCCCCACCCGCCGTCCGGCAGCTGCGGAACGAGGTGGACGTCCAGCAGGTCACCGGGCAGCTCGACGCGCGGCAGCGTCATCCCGGCGACCACCGACACGACCGTCGCGGTGGCGATCGCGGCCAGCGGCCCGGGCACCTTGCGGACGGCGGCCGGGAGCTTCGGCCAGAGCAGCAGGATCGCGATGGTGAGCAGGCCGATCAGGGCGGCGGAGTCGTGGTGGGCGACGATCTGGCCGGGCAGCTCGGCGATGTTCTCCACCGCCGAGCTCTGGGCCTTCCCGCCGAGGATGACGTGCAGCTGGCCGAGCACGATCGTGACGCCGATGCCGGCCAGCATGCCGTGCACGATGGCCGGCGAGATGGCCAGCGCGGCGCGGGCGATCCGGCTCAGCCCCAGCAGGATCTGCAGCGCGCCGGCCGCGACGGTGATGGCGCAGGTGACGGCCCAGCCGAACGTCTGGATGGTTTCGGCCATGACGACGGTCAGGCCGGCGGCGGGCCCGCTTACCTGGAGCGCGGAGCCGCCGAGGGCACCGGCGACGATGCCGCCGATGACCGCGGCGATCAACCCGGCGGCGACCGGCGCGCCCGAAGCGAGGGCGATGCCGAGGGACAGGGGTACTGCGACGAGGAAGACGACCAGTGAGGCCGGCAGGTCGTGTCGGAGCACGGCGAGGGGTCTCATGATCACCATGCAACCGGAAATCGTGTGAAATGTCCGCTATGCACCACCCGATCGAGTGAACAACTGGCCATATTTAGCCCAGACGTCACAAATCGGGCGCGCTGTTCACCTGTCGTTCACAAGATCATTTCGGTCGCGTGACAGTTGAAAGCCGTACGACACAACGCATCCCGCGGACCGGGACGACGAGAAGGCCGGCTCCGGAGCCCACCTCGCCTGAAGCCGGCCTTCAGTGACTGAAACTTTCAGTGACTGAAAACACTCAAGTCACTTACTCTTTTCAGTCGCTGTAATCAGTGCTCCAGCGCACCCGCCCGCACGAACCCGCGCGCTGCATCCTCCAAAAGGGACACTTGTGTGGCGCCGACGTCGAAGTACATCCCGGTCAGCCGGAGCCCCCCGCGGGCCAGCGCCTCCGCCACCACCGGGTACCCGCGCAGGGTTTCCAGCTGCTGCACGACGTTCTGCAGCGCGAGCTGGTCGGCCTCGGCACCGGGCCGTTCCCCGCCGAGCAGCAGCGGAGCCTCCCGGCTCCGCCGCCGCAACGTCGCTTCGCCGTGCCGCAGCCAGCTGCCGAGCTGCACGAGCCCGGCCGGCGCCTGGCCGAGCAGCGCCTTCATCGCCCCGCAACCGGAATGCCCGCACACGACGATCTCGGCGACCCCGAGCACCCCGACGGCGTACTCGATCGCCGCGCCGACCGAAGAGTCGTCGCCGTCCGCCGGCGGCACGAGGTTGCCGATGTTCCGCACGGTGAACAGGTCACCCGGCCCGCTCGTGGTGATGAGGTTCGGCACGATCCGCGCGTCCCCGCAGGTGATGAACAGCGTGTGCGGCTGCTGCCCGTGCGCCAGCCCGCTCCACGTGTCGCGCAGCAGCGGCGCCGTGCGGCGGTGGAACTCCGAAGCACCGCGGCACAACAGGGAGCTGGCCGTCCGCTGGGCCGGCAGCACGACGTGCTCGGCCTGCCACTCCGACCACGGGGCGAGCCACCGCGGCACCACGCGCGCGGCGACGCTGCGGCGCACGGTCGGCGCGCCCGAGGTGCCGCGCTCGAACCACGGGTGCCCGATCTCGTCGACCGTCACCGGCCCGGCGTGGGCCTGCTGCCAGCCGCGCAGGCAGTCGAACGCGGCGTGGTCGAGGTAGTCGACGAGCAGCTCCAGCCGGACGTCGGCGTGCGCGGGCACCTCGGCGAGCACCCGGGTCAGCCGCGGCACGGACAGGAACGTCAGCGCGCCTTCGATGACGACGCGGTGGCGGCCGCCGTCGTCCCTTTCGACGTGGATGCCGGAGAAGATCATCCGCCGCAGCATCATCGCCAGCGCCAGCAAGACCCCGGCGGCGACGCCGGTCAGCAGGTTGACGGCAACCGCGCCGGCCAGCGTGACGGCGTACACCGGCAGGTCGCCGTGGCGCCGCACTTCCTTGAGCCCGTGCAGGTTCACGAGCTTCGCGCCGACGTACACGAGCAGCGCGGCGAGCGCGGCCAGCGGGATCAGCCGCAGGGCGCCGGTGAACAGCAGGCACGCGGCGAGGATCCAGGCGCAGTGCAGGATCGCCGACGCGCGGGTGCGCGCCCCCGCTTCGTAGTTGGTCATGCTGCGGACGATGACGCCGGTGACCGGGAACCCGCCGAGCGCGCCGGCGGCGACGTTCGCCGCGCCCTGCCCGATGAGCTCGCGGTCGAGGTCGGTGCGCGGGCCGCCGCGGAGCTTGTCCACCGAGACCGCGGACAGCAGGCTCTCCAGGCCGGCGATCAGCGCGATGGTGAGCGCGGCGACCGCGAAGCCGCCCCAGCCGCCGTCGGGCAGCCGTGGCACGACGTTCAGCGTGGGCAGCCCGGCCGGGAGGTCGACGCGCGGCAGGGACATGCCGGCCGCGACGGAAAGGCCGGTGGCCAGCGCGACGGCGGCCAGCGGCGCGGGCACGCGGCGGACGGGCTTCGGCAGCCGTGGCCACGCCAGCAGCACCGCGAGGGTGACCACGCCGATCAGCACGGCCTGGTCGTGGTGCGCGGCGATCTGCCGGGGCAACGCGAGGACGTTGGCCAGCGCTGAGCCCTGGGCCGAGCCGCCGAGCACGACGTGCAGCTGGCCGAGCACCAGCGTGACGCCGATGCCGGCGAGCAGGCCGTGGACGATGGCCGGCGACACGGCGAGCGCGGCGCGGGCGAGGCGGGTCAGGCCGAAGAGGATCTGGAGCAGGCCCGCGGCGACGGTGATCGCGCAGGTGACGGGCCAGCCGTGGGTGGCGATCGTGTCGGCCAGCACCACGGTGAGGGCGGCGGACGGGCCGCTGACCTGCAGCGGCGATCCGCCGAAGGCGCTCGCGACCAGTCCGCCGACGACGGCGGAGATCAGGCCCGAGAGCAGCGGCGCCCCGGCGGCGAAGGCCACGCCGAGGGACAGGGGGACGGCGACGAGGAAGACGACTATCGAAGCGAGGACATCGTGCTTGAGGTTCTCCAGGAACTTGGGGGTCGTCGGGGGTCCGGTGTCGTGTTCTCCACGAACGATCTCGATCATGGGGGCAGGATCGCCGATACCGCGCGAAAAGTCCGCTACGCAAGCATTTCTCGCGTTTGTCCCGGTACGGATCGGTTCGGTCCGCCGGACCTTTCAGGCGAAAAGCGCGCGGGAACCTCCGCCGATCGCGTGGTGCGGACCGCGCAACGGCACGGAGCGCGACGATGAGAGACCTTCGGGTCTCGGTGTGCGCGTGGTCACACCCGATGTGCTGAATTCACGCCTTTTCCGCCACGGCAAGCATCGCGCGGGTGATCGCGGCCAGGTCGTCGTCAGTCGACACGTACGGCGGCATCGCGTAGACGAGGTCCCGGAACGGCCGCAGCCAGACGCCCTGCGCGGTGACGACGTCGGTGGCCACCGCCATGTCGACGGGGTGGTCGAGCTGCAGCACGCCGATCCCGCCGAGCACCCGGACGTCGACGACCGAGCCGAGGTCGCGCGCCGGTGCGAGGCCGTCCAGCAGGCCCTTTTCGAGCCGGCTGACGTCCTGCCGCCACGCGCCGCCGGCGAGGAGACCCAGCGAGGCGTTCGCCACCGCCGAGGCCAGCGGGTTGCCCATGAACGTCGGCCCGTGCGCGAGGACCGGCAGCGCGCCGCGGGAGATCCCCGCCGCGACCTCCGGGGTGCACAGCGCCGCCGCCATGCTCAGGTAGCCGCCGGTCAGCGCCTTGCCGAGGCAGAGGACGTCCGGCGTCACGCCCGCGTGCTCGGCGGCGAAGAACGCGCCGGTGCGGCCGAAGCCGGTGGCGATCTCGTCGAAGATCAGCAGCACGTCGTGCGCCTCGGTCAGTTCCCGCAGCGCACGCAGGTAGGCGGGGTGGTGGAACCGCATCCCGCCGGCACCCTGCACGACCGGTTCGACGATCACCGCGGCCAGTTCCCCGGCGTGGGCGCCGATCGCGTCGGCCAGCGTGTCCACATAGGACTGCTCGGGCGGGGTGTCGAACCCGGACGGCGGGGCCGGCACGAAGACCTGCTCGGGCAGCACGCCGCGCCACAGCGAGTGCATGCCGCCGTCGGGGTCGCACACGCTCATCGGCGTGAACGTGTCGCCGTGGTAGCCACCGCGCCAGGTCAGCAGGCGGCGCTTCTCCGGCAGCCCGCGGGAACGCTGGTACTGCAAGCACATCTTCGCGGCGACCTCGACCGACACCGAGCCGGAGTCGCAGAGGAAGACGTGCTCGAGGCCCTCGGGCGTCACGTCGACCAGAGTCTTCGCGAGGGTGATCGCGGGCTCGTGGGTCAGGCCGCCGAACATGACGTGGCTCATCCGCCCGGCCTGCTCGGCGAGAGCGGCATCGAGCACCGGGTGCCGGTAGCCGTGGACGGCCGACCACCACGACGACATCCCGTCGACCAGCTCCCGGCCGTCGGCGAGCTTTAGCCGGACCCCGCTCGCCTCGGTGACCAGCAGCGAAGGCACCTTCGCCGGCATCGGCGCGTACGGGTGCCAGACGTGCTGGGCGTCCAGAGCGAGCAAGTCGGCTTCCATAGGGGCCGACCCTACGATGTCACCGCAGGCGGACCGGCAACGCCTCCAGTCCGTGCACCAGGGAGCTGTACCGGTAGCGCAGCTCGTCCGGCTTCGCGTCCAGCGCCAGGCCGGGGAACCGCGCCACTAGGCCGGCCAGCGCGATCTCGGCCTCCAGGCGGGCCAGGGGCGCGCCGACGCAGTAGTGGATGCCGTGCCCGAAGGCCAGGTGCCCGCCCGCCGCCCGCGTGACGTCGAGGCGGTCCGCGTCCGGGAACCGCTCGTCGTCGCGATTCGCGCCCAGCAGCGAGATCAGCACGAACTCGCCCGCCGGAATCGTCACCTCGCCCGCCTCGACCGCCTCCGCGGTGAACCGGAGCGTGGCCAGGTGGATCGGGCCGTCGAAGCGGAGGAACTCCTCGACGGCGCCCGGCATCAACGACGGGTCGGCGCGCAGCAGGGCCAGCTGCCCCGGCTCGCGCAGCAGCGCCAGGACGCTGTTGGCGATCAGGTTGACCGTGGTCTCGTGGCCGGCGACCAGCAGCAGGAACGCCATCGAGATGAGCTCGTCCTGCGAGAGTGAGTCGCCGTCGTCGCTCGCGTGCACCAGGTCCGACAGCAGGTCTTCGGCCGGCTCGGCGCGCTTCTGCTCGACGAGGCCGGTGAGGTAGGAGAGCATGCTCTGCGCCGCGTGCTGCGCGTCTTCCGGCGTCGACGAGCTCAGCAGCGTCTTCGACCAGGCGGAGAACTCGGTCCGGTCCTCCGGGGCGACGCCCAGCAGCTCGCAGATCACGGTGATCGGCAGCGGCGCGGCGAACGACGGCAGCAGGTCGACCCGCTCCTGCCCGGCCAGCGCGTCGAGCAGCTCGGTGGTGATCTCCTCGATCCGCGGCCGCAGCCGGGCCACCGTCCGCCCGGTGAACGCCTTGTTCACCAGCTTGCGCAGCCGCGAGTGGTCCGGCGGGTCCGTGTTGAGCATGTGCCGCCCGAGCGCTTCGCCGGAGCCGCCCTGGTTCGTCGCCCCGGCCGGGAACTTCGCCTCGAACAGCTCGTACGCACGCCGGTTGTCCTTGTGCAGCCGGGAATCCGCCAGCAGCGCCCGCGCCAGAGCGAAGTCCGTGACGACGTAGCAGTCCAGGCCACGCGGCATCCGGACCCGGCGCACCGGCCCGCCCGCGCGCAGCATCGCCGCGAATAGGTGCGCGTCCTGCGCGAAGTCCTCGGCCACTTCGATCGCCGTCATCGCCGCCCCCATGCAGTCAGCCTCAGCGCTCGGCGAGTGCCGCCACCACGCGCTCGGTCACGTCCTGCCAGTATGCCCGCTGTTGCTCGCGCTCCTCCGCGTCCGAAAGCCACTCCTGGTGGAACCGCAGCGTGGTCTTCGCGCCCGAGCCGCTGAGCCGCACCTGGACCGTCGAATCGTGGTCCCAGTCGCTCGGCCGCCACGTCAGCCGCACCCGGTCACCCTCGACGAAGCTGCGCATCTCCCCGACCGTGCCGTTGGCCGTCTCGTACTCCGCGCCGGTCTCCCGCGGCAGCTCGACCCCGGGACCGAGCCAGATGGCGACGCCGTCGCGGCTGACCAGGAACTCCCAGACCGTCCCGGCGGTGTAGGGCAGCGTGCGGGAAACCCCGATGTTCCACCCGACATCGGCCGTCTTCCCCACTGAAGAAGTCATGCCGGCATCATTCCACCGGGGTACGACAAAACCCGGCCCCGGTCCGGGTGCAGGATCGTCATCCGTGCGCTACCGCCCGATTTCCCCCGCCGTACTGGCCGAAGAGCTGACCGAACGCATCGCCGCGCTCACCGGGCGCCGACGGATCGCGGTCGCCGTCGACGGCGCGGCGGGTGCGACGGAAACCACAGAACTCGCCGACGCCCTGGTCGACCCGCTGCGCCTGCGCGGCCGCGCGGCCCTGCGCGTCTCAGCGCGCGACTTCCTGCGGCCCGCGTCCCTGCGCTTCGAGCACGGCCGCACCGACCCCGACGCGCGCTACACCGACTGGCTCGACCTCGGCGCCCTGCGCCGCGAAGTCCTCGACCCGCTGGGGGAAACCGGCTCCGGCGAGGTCCTGCCGTCGCTGTGGGACGCCGAGCGCGACCGCGCGACCCGCGCCGAGCGGGTGCCGCTCCCCGAAGGCGGGGTGGTCCTCCTCGACGGCGAACTGCTGCTGGGCACCGGCCTGGCCTTCGATCTGGCCGTGCACCTGTGGCTCTCCCCCGCCGCCCTGCGCCGCCGCGTGCCGGACGCCTGGGCGGTCCCGGCCTACGAGCGGTACGAGGAAGAGGTCGATCCGAGCTCGCTCGCCGACGTCGTCGTGCGCGTCGACGATCCGCGGCACCCGGCGCTCTACACGCCGTGACGCCTCAGCGGACGGCGGCCACCGGGTCGCCGTCCAGGAGCCCCGACAGCCGCGCGGCCATGGTGTCCCAGCGCCAGTTCTCGCTCACCCACGCGCGGCCGGCCTCGCCCATCCGGCGGGCCCGCACGGGGTCCGCGAGCAGGCTGGCCAGTGTCTCGGCGAGCTGGCCGACGTCCCGGCCCTCGACGACGTGCCCGGTGACCTCGTCGAGCACCGTCTCGGGCGCGCCGCCGGAGTTGCCCGCGACCACCGGCAGACCGGTCGCCGAGGCCTCCAGGTAGACGATGCCGAGGGCCTCGACGTCGAGGCCCTTGCCGCGGGTGCGGGCCGGCATGGCGAAGACGTCACCCGCGGCGTAGTGCGCCGGCAGCTCGGCCCACGGCACCGACCCGGTGAACACGACGTCGCCCGCCAGCCCCAGCTCGCCGACCAGCCCGGCGAGCGTCTTGCGGTACGGGCCGCCGCCGACGATCAGCAGCGCCGCGTCCGGGACGCGCCGCCGGATCGCCGGCAGCGCGCGGATCAGCTGGTCCTGGCCCTTGCGCGGGACGAGCCGGGACACGCACACGATCGTGGGGCGGTCGGACAGCCCGTGGCGCGCGCGGACTTCCGCGCGGCCGGCCGGGTCCGGCCGGTACAGCTCGGTGTCCACTCCGGACGGCAGCAGCTCCAGCCCGGCCATCGGGCCGAAGGCGGCGGCGAACCGCCCCCGCGTGTACCGGCTGACGTAGGTGAGGACGTCCACGGTGTCCCCGATGCGCCGCAACGCCTGCCGCGAGCCCGGGAGCATCGACCAGCCGACTTCGTGGCCGTGCGTGGCCGCCACGACGCGACGTGCGCCGGCCTGGCGCAGCGAGTGCCCCAGCAGCGCGAGCGGCGCGGCGGCACCGAACCAGACGGCTTCGCAGTCGTGCGCCCGCATGATCTGCTTCGCGCGGCGAAGGACGTCCGGCGTCGGCAGCATCAGCGACGTCGGGTGCCGGACGACCTCGAACGGCGCCTCGGCGTCGAACTCCTCGTGCGACCCCGTCCGCGACTCCCACGACGGCGCGTAGACGACCAGGTCGTCCGCCGGCAGCCGGGTGGCCAGGGAGTTCAGGTAGTTCTGGATCCCCCCGGGCCGCGGCGGGAAGTCGTTGGTCACGAGCAGGGTCTTGAGCACGCCCCTGAGGCTAGCGGCCCCCACCTCACTTCGTTCGGGGGTCCGGGTGGCGAAGCCCCCGGCCCGAGGCGGAGCCTCGGATGACACGGCGAAAGGGCGGCACCGCGTGTGTGCGGTACCGCCCCTTCGGCTTGGTGCGTCAGGTCACGACGTCGGGCGTCGCGCTCCCGCGTACTGGCTCTGCAGCGGCGAGATCTTCACGACGTCACCGGTGTCGGGCGCGTGGACCATCTTGCCGTCGCCGATGTACATGCCGACGTGCGAAACGGGCGAGTAGTAGAACACGAGGTCGCCCGGCTGGAGCTGGTCCCGCGGCACCGCGGCGCCGAAGGTGGACTGCTCGCGGCTCGACCGGGGCAGCGTGATGCCCGCCTGCTTGTAGGCCCACAGCATCAGGCCCGAGCAGTCGAACGTGCTCGGCCCGGTGGCGCCCCAGACGTACGCGCTGCCCCGCTTGCCCAGCGCCGCGTCCAGCGCGGTCTGGGCGGCCGCGGTGGGCGCCTTGAGGCCGGTGGGCGAGCCGCCCTTGTCGCCCTGGGCGGCCTTGTCGGCCGCGCTCAGGCTCTTGTTGGCCGCCTTCAGCTGGTCGATCTGGTCGTTCAGCGTCTTCTGCTTGGCCCGGATGTCGTCGGTCAGCTTCGCCGCCGCGTCCCGCGCGTCAGTCGCGCGCTTCGCCGCGTCGGAAGCCTTGTTCGTGGCATCGGTGGCCTGCTGGACGGCGCCGGTGAGGTTGCCCATCGCGCCGTTCTTCTCGGTCGCGATGACCTCGAGGGCCGAGGAGCGGTCGAGGAAGTCCTGAGTGGACGTCCCGGCCAGCAGCGCCGACAGCTTGTTCAGCTGGACGCCGCTGGTGAACGACGCGCCGGCGAACTTGTCGACCTGGGTCTGGTACTTCTTCTGGTTCTCGGCCGCCGAAGCGGCCTGGTCCTTGGCCGCGTTGACGTCGGCGGTGGCCTTGTCGAGCTCACCCTGCTTGGCCTTCAGGTCGTCCTGGGCCTTGAGCAGGTCTTCGTTGAGCTTTTCGGCCTGGGCCGCGAGGTCGCGGTACTGGGCGAGGGCGTCCGAACCGGTCGGCGGGGCCTGGAGGACGGGGATGGGGGCGGCGGTGGCCGTCGGCTGGGCGATGGTGACGAGGGTGATCACCGAAGCCGCGGCGAGGGCACCTGAAACCACGCGCCTAACTGGATGCGACTGCACGGTCGCGCGGGTCTCCTTTGCGTCTCGGCCGCCGAGGGGACCGGGGCACGAAGAGGTCGGGGGTAGTCCTCTTCGCCGCTGTCCCGCCCCGCGCGCGAGCCGTCTTCTGCTGCAACAGGTTCCGCACGCGGTGGTGGTTCCGGTTCCCAGCTTCCCGACAAAGCTGCGTCCGGCGGCGATCCCGCGTCGCCGCCCTTTTCGACGGCCAGGGGCCACGAGATCTCGGACAGGTTACGAAAAGACCGCCACCACGTCCACCGCCCGGGGGGCAAAAACTCTCCGTAGCGCCCGGAAACACCATCGGACCAGCAGGGGAGAAAACATGTGATCGGCGTTACACGCTGGGGTTTCTTCCGGGGCCAATTCGGCTACATACCGTTCACCTGATCCGATCGACCACTCGGCGCGCCGACACGAAACGGGGGTCAGGCCGTGTTCGGGAGGGGTCCTTCGACCAGCCGGAGGCGGGGCACCATCCCCGCGTCGGCGAACGCGTCCAGGGCCCGCCGCTCGTCGGCGTCCCACACGACGGCGGGTGGCGCGCCCAGCAGCACGGTCACCACGCAGTCGTGGCAGGAGATGCCGCGGACGACGCAGCGATCGCAGTCGACCACCACGTTTTCGATGTCCGAAACCGAAATGTGCGAGACGTCCACTTCGGACAGGTCGGGGGTGTCGTTCATGTGCTCCTCCTCACGCCGGGACTGACTGAGGAGCACGGTAGGCGCCACCACCGACAATTTCCGTCGACCGGCCCCGGAAGAGGCGGCTGACCTGCACTTCGGCCGGCTGGTCAGACCCGCGACAAGCGGCTCACCAGCACCGCGGACGGCGTCGGGTGGGCGCCGCCGCCGCGCACGGAGTCCGCCACCGCGCGGTCGGACGTCGCCACGACCATCGGCCGGCCCGCGGGCTCGGCCGCGACGAGGTTGCGGATCACGTCGTCGGCCAGCACCCCGCGGTCGGAGAACAGCACCCGCACCCCGCGCGGCACCGAGGCCGGGACCGACAGCACGCCCGCGCCGTCGAACACGACCGTCACCTCGGCCGACGTGCGCGCGGCCAGCGCGGACAGCTGGTGGATCAGGCGGTCGCGCTGGTCGGCCAGCGCCAGCTCGGGGTAGCCCGTCTTGGTGACGTTGTAGCCGTCGACGATCAGGTGCACGTTCGGCAGCGCCAGGTAGCGGTCCAACGTGGACACGTCGGCGATCTTGCCGCCCTGGCCGCTGCCGGTGCTGGCGCCGCGGACCATGTCGGCGGGCCGCGCCCCGCGGGCGCCGAGGGCGAGCTCGCGGCGCAGGCCGGTGACCGCGCCGTCGATGGTGTCGATGAGCAGCGCCAGCCGCACCTCGTCGGCCTCGCGGGCCTCGCGGGCGGACTGGCGGGCGATTTCGGCGTCGCCCACCGCGCGTTCGGCGCGGGCGCGTTCGGTGGCGACGCGCTGGCGTTCGCGCTGGAGCTGGGCGGTGAGGGCGGCGATCTCCTCGGCGCGGGCGGCGGACCCGCGCGCGGTCTCGGCGGCCGCCGCTTCGGCCGCGTCCTTGGCCTGGCGGAGCTGGACGCCTTGCTCGCGAAGGCGTTTCAAGAGCTTCTCGACTTCGCCCTCGCGCTCGCCCCGCGCGCCTTCAGCGGCTTTCTTGGCCTCGGCGAGCTCGACGCGCAGCTGCGTGAGCTCGCCTTCGAGGCGCTGGCTGCGGGCCAGCGCGGCGTCACGTTCGGCGCGCAGCGAGTTTTCCTCGGCGTTCTTGGCGACGAGCCGGACCCGCCCCGCGGCACCGGACTCGCCGAGCAGCACGGCGGCGGCCGCCGCGGCGACCGAATCGGCGGCGTTGGGGTCGAGCGCGTCGGTGCGGTGCTCGCGCAGCCACTCGATGACCGCGGTCCGGAACTGGGCCGACTCGCCGAGCGCGGTGAGCAGGGCGGCACCGCCGAGCTTGGCCCGCTTGGCCGGGGCGAACTTGGCGACGGGCCGCAGCTGGCGGGGCACGTCCGTGGCGGGCAGCTTCGCGACGGCGGCGGCCGAGAGCTCGGCGATCCGGTCGCGGACGGGCTCGGGCAGCGCCGGCCAGGTGGCCGGATCCGGCCGCCCGGCCTGGTCGGCGGGCTCCTCGGCGGGGTCGTCGGCCTGCTCCGGCCGCGCGGCGACACCCGACGGACCGGCGGGGTCCTCGGGCGGCTCCGGCACGAGCGGCTGCGGGTGCATCGGTCCAGGGTAGGCCCCGCCCCGGAATCACGCGCCGCACGGCACACGGACCGGGCGCGACCGAAAACTGTCGGTGGTCGCCTCTAGGCTCCGCACATGCGTTCGATCCAGGCACAGCTCGCGTTCGACGAGCTCGGAACTCCCTTGCGGGACACGACTTTCGTGGTGTTCGACCTCGAGACGACCGGGGCCGCGCCGGGGCCGTCGGGCATCACCGAGATCGGCGCGGTGAAGGTGCGCGCGGGCGAGGTGCTGGGCGAGTTCGCGACGCTCGTCAACCCCGGGATGGCGATCCCGCCGCAGATCGTGTCGCTGACGGGCATCACGCAGGCGATGGTCTACGACGCGCCGCCGATCGAGGAGGTGCTGCCGGCGTTCCTGGAGTTCATCGGCGGTTCGGTGCTGGTGGCGCACAACTCGGGGTTCGACACGTCCCACATGCGGGCGGCGTGCGAGGGACACGGCTACGTCTGGCCCAAGCTGACGGTCGTCTGCACGGTCCGGCTGGCCCGGCGGGTGGTGCCGCGCGACGAGGTGGGCCGCTACAACCTGACCGCGCTGGCGCTGCTGTTCGGAGCGCGCACGCGGCCGACGCACCGGGCGCTCGACGACGCGCGCGCGACGGTCGACGTGCTGCACGGGCTGCTGGAGCGCGTCGGCAACCTGGGCGTCCATTCGCTCGAAGAGCTGATGAGCTACCTGCCCGAGGTCACGGTGGCGCAGCGGGCGAAGCGGCACCTGGCGGCGGACCTGCCGTCGGCGCCGGGCGTCTACCTCTTCAAGGGCCCGAAGGACGAGGTCCTGTACGTCGGCACGGCGAAGGACCTGCGGCGGCGCGTGCGGTCGTACTTCACGGGTTCGGAGGGCCGGAGCCGGATCCGCGAGATGGTCGCGCTGGCCGAGCGCGTCGACCACGTGGTGTGCGCGCACGCGCTGGAGGCGGAGGTGCGCGAGCTGCGGCTGATCGCGGCGCACCGGCCCGCGTACAACCGGCGGTCGAAGAACCGGCACCAGGGCTGGTGGGTCGGGCTGACGGAGGAGGCGTTCCCGCGGCTGTCGGTGGTCCGGCTGCCGCGGCCGGGGGTGCTGGGCCCGTTCCGCAACCAGGCGGACGCCCGCGCGACCGCGGACACCTTGGCCGGGGCGTCGGGGCTGCGGACGTGCACCCAGCGGATCTCACCGCGGACGGCGAACGGGACCCCGTGCGTGCTGGCGGAGCTGGGGCGCTGCGGAGCGCCGTGCGCGGGACGGCAGAGCGTGGAGGCGTACGTCCCGGCGGTGGAGTCGGTGTCGGGGCTGATCGCGGGACTCGACGGCCGCCCCCTGCACGTGGCGGCGGCCCAGGTCGAGCGGCTGGCGGAGGCCCGCCACTTCGAGCAGGCGGCCCGCCACCGCGACGAGCTGGCGGGACTGATCCGGGCACTGGGCCGCGCCCACCGCCAGACGGCGCTGGCATCGATCGCGGAGCTGATCGCGGCGGCCCCGGACGGCAACGGGGGCTGGGAGCTGTCGGTGATCCGCTACGGCCGCCTGGCCTCGGCGGGAGTGGCCCGGCGCGGGGTGCCGCCGATGCCGGTGGTGGAGGCGCTGGTGGCCTCGGCGGAGACGGTGCTGCCGGACCCGGGCCCGTTGAACGGCGCACCACCGGAGGAGGTGGGGGTGCTGCTGCGCTGGCTGGCCCGCCCGGGGGTGCGCTTGGTGCGGACGACCAGGCCATGGGCCGAGCCGGCGGCGGTGGCCGGGTGGCGGGGATGGCTGGACCTGGTCTCGACGGCGCATTCCCTGGAGCACGTGGGGTGAGGCGACAGGCTTTGGCAGGCGGGCCGGGGTGGCCGCGGTCCGGCCGAGCTGGGCTGGGCCAGACCTAGCTGGGCCGGGGTGGGCCGGGCTGGGCCGAGCTGGGCTGGGCTGGGCTGGGCTGGGCTGGGCTGGGCGGAGATTGTGCCGAGCTGGGCTGGGCTCTGGCGCGATGAGCGGGGTTGCCGGTCCGGCTTTGGCGACCTGAAGGGCCCACCACATCGCCCGCCAGGCTGGGCGGCCGCACTTAAACCACTCGACCTGCGCCACCCCGCCGCGGGCTCAGACCAAGTGAGCTGATGCAGGCGCCGAGCCAAGCCCGCCAGCGTCACCAGCCCAGGCCGCTCCCGCATCGCAGGCAAAGCCCGCCAGCCTCAAGCCACCGACCGGTCCAAGGCGTCCAGCAACCACGTGTGCGTGACCCCCATCGGTGCCGGCTCCCCCGTGACCTCCCCCGCCAGTCGCCAATACCGCCGCACCCGCGGATCCCGGTCCGGCGCCGTCCGGCAGTTCAACGCCCGGCGGAACTCCGGGGTGTCCCCCACCCCCACCGCCGCCGCGTGCGCCGCCACGAACCGGTCCAACGCCGCCCCTGGCCCCGGCGCCGCTCCCGCCGCCACCGGCTCGAAAGCCAGCGAGCACGCCGCCGCCACCTCCGCGTGGAGCGCGCCCAGGTCCGCTATCCGCTCGTGGCCCAGCAGCGTGCTCGCCCGGACGTGGCCGGCCAGCGTCCGGTCCGCTGCCAGCACCACCAGCGACGCGTACGCCACCACCTGCGCTGTCGACGGCTGCTCCGGCGGCCTCGGCGCGCTGAGGTCCAGGAACATGCGGGCCGTGTCCGGCGGGATCGGGCCCGTGGTCATCGGGTGCCACAGGCGGACCAGCGCCTCGTGCGCCGAGAACCCGTCCCGCACCGCCGACAGCAGCTCCAGCCGGGCCGCCCGGTCCGCCGGCGAAGACTCCTCCACCGCGCGCAGCACCGACCGCCGCCAGGCCAGCGTCGCCACCTCGCGGTCCAGCGCCGCGCGCTCGGAAGCCACCGCCTCGTCCAGCGAACGAGCGCCGGTCAGGACGTCGGTGATCGAACGCAGCCCCAGCCCGAGCCCCCGCAGCCGCCGGATCAGGTTCAGGCGGTCGACCGCCGCCCCGTCGAAGCGGCGGTGGCCGCCGACGCTGCGCGCGGGCTCCAGCAGCCCTTCGTCGCAGTAGAAACGGATCGTGCGGACGGGCACCCCCGTCCGCCGGGCGAGGTCGCCGATCCCGAGTGTGTCTTCGGTCACCTTCGGTCGAACCTCCAGCCGGGTGGAATTCCTACGGTACGGCCATGGACACCACCAGCCTCGCCGAGGCACTGCACGCCCGCACCGCCGCGTTCGCGGAGACCGTCACCGGCGCCGACCCCGACGCCCGCGTCCCCACCTGCCCGGACTGGCCGCTGCGGGTGCTCGTCGGCCACATCGGCCAGGCCCACCGCTGGGCCGCCGACGTCGTCCGGTCCGGCCCGTCGCCGGTCCCCGACCCGCTCGACGCCGACCCCGGTGCCCCCGGGACCTGGGCCGACTGGCTCCGCCAAGGCGCCGACGACCTCGCCAAGACGGCCCTGGACGCGGGCGAAACGCCGGTCTGGACGTTCTTCGGCCCGCAACCGGCGAGGTTCTGGCTGCGCCGGATGCTCCACGACACCACGATCCACCACGCGGACGCGGCCCTGACCACGGGAACCACCATCGAAGTGGCCCCTGACCTCGCGACGGACGCGATCAGCGAGTGGCTCGAGATGCTGTCCAACCCCGTCACGGCGAGCCTCCGGCCGGACTTCGCCGAGCTGTGCGGCACCGGCCAGACCCTCCAGCTCCGCCCTGACCAGGACCAGGCCTGGCTGGTCACCCGTGCACCCGACGGCATCCGATGGGCCCGCGAGACGAAAGCGGCCGACGTCACCCTGGCCGGCCCCGTCCAGGACCTGCTGCTCGTCCTCACCCGGCGCCGACCCGCCGAAGACGTCACCATCACCGGTGACCGCGCCCTGGCTGACCATTGGCTGGCGCACACCGCGGCCTAGGATCGCGGGCGACACCCGCAGACGAGTCTTGGAGGACCCAGGTGATCACCGCGATCGTGCTGATCCAGGTTGAGGCGGACGCGATCCCGGACGCGGCGCAGGCGATCGCCGACATCGACGGCGTCGGCGAGGTCTACTCGTGCGCCGGCGACGTCGACCTCATCGCGACCGTCCAGGTGTCCGCGCACGAGGAGCTGGCCGACCTGATCCCCGGCCGGATCGGGAAGGTCCCGGGGGTGCTCGACACCGTCACGCACATCGCGTTCCGGTCGTACTCCCGCGCCGACACCGAGCAGGCCTTCGCGATCGGCGCCGAGGATTGACCGGCGTCCCCGACGAGCTGGCCGCCGCGCTCGCCGCGGCGCCGGACGCGGCCGCGCGTTTCGAGGCCCTGCCGCCCTCACACCGGCGCGAATACGTCCGGTGGGTGGCGGAGGCCAAGAAGCCCGCGACGCGCGTCTCACGGGCGGAGAAGACCGTCGCACGGCTGCGCGGCGAAGCCTGAAACGAACGAAGGCCACCTCCCGCGGGAGGTGGCCTTCGTCGTGCTGGGGAGCTAGTGGTCCGAGCCCTTGGCGGCCTCGGCCGTCTCGATCTCGCCCGGCTCGCCCTGGGTGATCGAGTGGCCGTTGCCGTGCCCGTTCCCGTGACCGTGGGCCCGCTGCAGCGCGACGGTCTCCTCGGCCGGGTCCGGCGACCAGAACGTGCCCGGCACGGCCTGACCGGCCGAGCCCAGCTTGTTCATCTTCTTCGGCACCGGCGCGCCCTGGTACTCGAGCGGGACCGCGTGGCCGTGGCTGTCGACGCCGGCGAGCGGCTGGTGGATCTCGATGAACTCACCGTGCGGCAGCCGCTTGATGATGCCCGTCTCGATGCCGTGCTCGAGCACCTCGCGGTCGGCCCGCTGCAGACCCAGGCAGAGCCGGTAGGTCAGGTAGTAGGCGATCGGCGGCACGATGAGCACGCCGATGCGGCCCGCCCACGTCGTCGCGTTCAGCGAGATGTCGAAGCTGTCGGCGATGATGTCGTTGAAGCCCGACAGCTCGATGACCAGGAAGAAGCCCAGCGCCATCGCGCCCAGCGCCGTGCGGACCGGGGCGTCCCGGGGCCGCTGGAGCAGGTTGTGGTGCGCGGTGTCCTTGGACAGCTTGCGCTCGAGGAACGGGTAGGCCAGCAGCAGGCCGATCAGGACCGGCATGCCGATCGCGCCGGGGAAGAACACCGCCGGGATCGTGTAGTTCCCGAGGTAGACCTCCCACGCCGGCCAGATCCGGAGCATGCCGTCGGCCCAGGCCATGTACCAGTCGGGCTGCGAGCCCGCCGACACCTGCGCCGGGTTGTACGGGCCGAAGTTCCACACCGGGTTGATCTGGAACAACCCCGACATCAACGCCAGCACCCCGACGACCAGGGTGAAGAACGCCCCGCCCTTCAACGCGAAGTACGGCATGATCCGCACCCCGACGACGTTGGTCTCCTTGCGCCGCACCCCCGGGAACTGGGTGTGCTTCTGATACCACACCA
>NZ_JBEXVF010000118.1:0-18384 GCF_040629235.1 Amycolatopsis sp. NPDC005961
ACCGACTCCTCCACCGCTCCGGTTGGCAGGTCCGCATCGCCGCCGACGGGTTGCCCGAGTTCCTGCCACCGGCGTTTCTGGACAAACGCCGAAAACCCAGGCGCAACAACCTTCACCAACCCCTACCGTTCGCAGCCTGAACACGACATGGAAAAGGCCCGCAGCCACCGGCTGCGGGCCTACACCCACGCCTTGAAGCGGCCGAGCGCGTGCCACCGGCACTCGCCAAAACCCCACCGACAAACAACCTCACCCGTCGCCGAACTGCTCGCCGATCTCCTCGATCTCCGGCAACCCGACCAGCTCCGCGAAGTCCGTCAACCCCGGCAGCTCGCGAACGGCCTCGACCGGTGTCCCGTCCCGCGCGATCCGGCCCAGCACCGTCCGCATCGCCTCGGTTGCCGCCAGCAGGGTCGAGATCGGACAGATCACCAGCCGGAACCCCAGCTCGCGCAACCGCTCGCGCCCCAGCGGCGGGGTCTTGCCGCCCTCGGCCCAGTTGAACAGCAACGGCGTGTCGGCGAACGTCGACGCCACCTGCTCGATCTCGGCTTCGGACTGCAACGCCTCGACGAACAGCATGTCCGCCCCCGCGTCCCGGTAGCGGCGCGCCCGGTCGATCGCCGCGTCGAAACCCTCCACCGCGCGGGCGTCCGTGCGCGCGATGAGCAGGAAGTCCGGGTCGGACCGGGCTGCGACCGCGGCGCGGACCCGGTCGACCATCGTCGCGGCCGGGACCACGCGCTTGCCCTCGAGGTGACCGCAGCGCTTCGGGGCCACCTGGTCCTCCAGGTGGATCGCCGCGACGCCGGCCGCTTCGTACTCCTTGACCGTGCGGATCACGTTGAGCGCGTTGCCGTAGCCGGTGTCCGCATCGGCGATCACCGGGACCTCCACCGCCGACCGGATGCGGCTCGCCGCCTGGACCATCTCCGTCATCGTCAGCAAGCCGACGTCGGGACGGCCCAGCAGCGACGCCGTCGTGCCGAAGCCGGTCATGTACACCGCCGGGAACCCGGCCGCCTCGACCAGCCGGGCGCTGAGCGCGTCGTACGCTCCCGGGGCGATGACCATGCCTTCGGCCAGCAGCGCACGCAGCCGCGCCGGCCCCGGGACGCGCGGACCCAGCAGATCGGCCACGTCGATCACCTCCTCGCGGGGACGTTCCCGAGCTGTCCCGGAGCCAAACCCACCCGCTCGAACACGATCTTCTCGTACGGGCCGGCCGTGCCCGTCTCGTACAGGATCCCGACCGTGGCCGGGTCGGCCTGCACCAGGTCGGAGTAGGCCGCCGGCCCGCCGGTCAGCGTGCGGCCCGCGTGCCAGGTGTGCCCGCGGTCGGTGCTCAGCCGCAGCTGCATCACCGTGCGCGTGGCGGGGTCGGCCGGGCCCGAGTACAGCATCAGCCACGGGATCGTCGTCTGCAGCACGCTGCCCTCGACCTTCGTCCCGGACAGCGACGGCTGCACCCGGTACGGCCGGACCAGCGTCTTCCCGCCGTCCACGCTGTAGCCGTCGACGCGGTGCTCGGCGGCGGACCCCTGGTTGCGGCTGGAGAAGTAGAGGGTGCCGTCGGGCAGCTCGGTCGCCGACGTCTCGTTCGCGGCGACGACGCCGTCGGTGCGGTCGTCGGTGAAGCCGATGTGCCAGGTGCGGCCGTCGTCGTCGCTGTAGAGGTCGTGACCCCCGTAGTACTTCGCCTCGGTGCCCACGTCGGGGGAGCCGGCCGGCGGGGAGCTGGAGTGGTTGGCGGGCACCACGATCCGGCCCGCGTGCGGGCCGTGCCGCAGCAGCGTGGCGTGACCGGGGCCGGTGGCGTACCACCGCCAGCCCGGCAGCTTCGCGTCGGCGGTGATGTCCCGGGCGGGGGACCAGGTGCGGCCGTTGTCGCGGCTGCGCAGCACGAAGACGCGGCGGGTGTCCTGCGCGGACGCCTGCCCGGACATGATCTGCTTCTCCGACACCAGTCCGTTGTGGACGGTCAGCAGCACGAGCTCGCCGTCCCGGGCGACCACCGGCGTCGGGTTGCCGGCGGTCGCGTCGCCGTTGGTGTCCACCACCGACAGCGGTCCCCAGGTGTAGCCGCCGTCGCGGGACGTGCGCGTCACCGTCTGGATGGCCCCGGAGTCACCGGCCGAGTCACGCCGTCCTTCGGCGAACGCGACCAGCGCGCCGTTCGCGGCCCGGACGACCGCGGGGATGCGGAAGGTGTCGTAGCCCTCGGTGCCGGAGGTGAAGGCCACCGACGACGCGCACCCGTGCGCCGGACCGGCCGTGGCCGCGGGGGCGAACGACAGCGCGGTCGTGGCCGCCGCCAGAAGGATCGTGCTGAACCTGCGCGTCACCGGTTCGACCTCCTCGTTGAGGTAGGACATGGGATGTCCGACGTCCTATGTCCGCCAACTTAAGGAGGCCGGTGCGGGTTCGTCAAGGACCACGCTGGGTGCCTGGCCGGCCACGCGGACGCCCGGGCGAACCGGGAGATCAACGACCGCTGGGCGGCGAGGCCCTGGCGGACGCGTGAAGTGTGCGAAGTCGATTACGTCACCGAATTCGGGGCCCGGGACCCCGGCACGATCACCTGCCGGATGACCTACAGCCGGCTGGCGGCCTTCGACGGCGATTCCCTGACGCGCATCGGCGAAGCCGACGCCGCCGCCCGGGACCGTGCCCGGGGTGAGCTATCTCGTGCCCGAGCCGGCGCCCGGCACGACCGGCTGCAATTCACCGGGCTACCTCGGCGAATCCTGGGTGGAGCGGTCGGCCGATCTGTCGGGACGGTTCGGCGAATGGCCGTCCGGCGGTGCGCTGTTCGAACGGGCGAGTGGACCGCGGCCGCAGGCGACGGCCGCGGACCTCCTGTCCCGCCATCGGTACGTCATGACCTTCACACTGGGCACGGAGTGCCGGCTCAAGGTCGGTCAGCCGCGCACGGCCCGAAGTACAGGCACTCGACCAGCGCGTGGACGTCGTGCGCCCGCGCCCGCGGCTCCAGTTCGTCGAGCATCGCCGTGAGCGTCACGAGATCGACGCGGCCGTCGCCGGTGAGCGGGAACTGCCGCTCGCGCGTGTCGTGGTCCGGGCACCCGCTGCCGCGCAGGTTGCCCGCCGGGACGACCGCGAACACGACCTCGCCCTCGTCGCCGAAGGTGAAGTAGCACTGCAGGACGACCGGGGTGGCGTCGGAGACCGTGTTGGTCCGTTCGCCGCCGAAGCTGGCCGGGTACGACCAGCCCGCCGTGGCGTCGTCGAGGAACTTGACGTCGGCGGGGCCCGTGTCCCCGTCGAGCCGCCAGCCGCGGGCCAGCACGTGGTCGTGCACCTCGAGCTGGCGGGTGATGAGCAGCGTCGCGGTCATGCTCCCAGTGTGGCCCACGCCGTCGCCCACGATCGGGTGACCTACCAATGGGGCTGGATCACCGGCGCCGAGCCTGATAAGCCTCTGCGCGTGACGATGGACCTGCACAGCATCAACCCGTGGGAAGTGTCGTTCCTCCGCGAGGAGGTCGGCGGCTACTTCGCCCACGGCGTCGAGCTCGCCCCCGGCGCGACCGTCCTCGACGTCGGGGCCAACGTCGGCGTCTTTTCCGCGACGGTCTACGAGCGCCTCGGCGGTGACGTGCGGATCTTCGCGTTCGAGCCGCTGCCCCCGCTCTACGAGAAGCTGGAAAGCAACGGCCGGGACTTCTTCGGGGGACGGCTGAAAGCGCTGCCCTTCGGGCTCGCGGCCGCCGAGGACGAGCTCGACTTCACCTACTTCCCGGGCGCGACGATCTTCTCGTCGTCGTGGCGGGACGAGGGCAACGTCGAGGCCGAGCGGAAGCGGGTCACCGCCAGCATCGTCGCGATGATCCGCCAGGGCGGCATGGGCCCGGCCGCCCGCGGCGTGCCGGCGCCGATCCTGCGCGGGCTGGTCAGCCGCCAGCTGAAGGTGCTGAACACCCTCGAAACGCACCGCGTCCGCGTCCGGCCGTTGTCGCCGGTGCTCGACGAGGAGGGGATCGACCGCATCGACCTGCTCAAGGTCGACGTCGAGGGCGCCGAGCTGGAGGTGCTGCGCGGGATCGAAGAGCGCCACTGGCCCCTGGTCCGGCAGGCGGTCGTCGAGGTGGAACGGTGGCGCGAGAACCGCGACCGCGTCCGCGAAGTCTTCGCGACGCGCGGGTTCACGGTCGAGGCGGAGCAGGACCCGGTTCAGCAGGCGGCCGACATCGGGATGGTCTTCGCGCGCCGCTGACCCTTGCCTTGACGCGGACGTCACGGTTTACCGTCGCCCGGTGTGAAATTCGGAATCAGCTACAGCACGCCCCACTTCGGTGTCGACCCGGACACGCTCACGCGGTTCGCGCAGGAAGCCGAAGACCTCGGCTTCGAATCGCTGTACGTGCCGGAGCACGTCGCACTCCATCCCGGCGCGAAGATCGGGCCGATGGAGCTGGACCCGTCGCTGCCCTACGGTGATCCGCTCGAATGCCTGACCTTCGCCGCCGCCCGCACGCGGCGCATCCTGCTCGGCACCGGCGTCCTGCTCTTGCCGTACCACCACCCGGTCGTGCTCGCCAAGCGCCTGGCGACGCTGGACCTGCTCTCCGGCGGCCGCCTGCGGCTGCTCACCATCGGCGTCGGCGCGCTGCCCGGCGAGGCCGCGGCCACCGGGGTCGACTTCGCCACTCGCGGCCGCCGGGCCGACGAGGCGATCGACGTCCTGCGGCTGCTCTGGGCCGGCGGCGCGGACGGCGTCAGCCACGCGGGGGAGTTCTTCACCCTCGACGCCGTCTGCAGCTTCCCGAAGCCGGTCGGCGGCGACCTGCCGATCCACGTCGGGGGGTCGAGCGCGGCCGCGGCGCGGCGGGCCGGGCGGCGCGGGGACGGTTTCTTCCCCGGCGGCCTGCTCAGCCCGGACGAGCGCCGCCGCCAGTTCGCGCTCGCCCGGACGGCCGCGGGTGAAGCCGGCCGGGACCCGGACTCCCTGCAGCACAAGCGATGGGGGTCGATCGGACTGTCCGAAGAGGACGCCGAGACGCTCGCCGGGCAAGGGGTCACCCGCGTCGTCGTGAGCCCCACGAGCGCCGACCCGGACGGCCGGCGAGAGGAGATGGCGGCGTTCGCCGAGCGGTTCGCCCTGGTTCGTCCGGTTGGGCCAGTCGAGTGACGGCGAAGGAGTCGTAAATTTTCTGATCGGTGTCTAGTTCTTGCGTGACGGCGCTCACTTGTTGCATGCTCGGGTGGCTCAGGCTCCCGTCCCCGCCGTCTCGAAGAAGAGAAGACGCCATGACTCGTACGCGCCTGTCCCGGCTCGTCGCCGGTTTCCTCGCCGTGGGGCTGTCCGTCGCCGGGCTCTCCCTCGCGTCCGCCGCGAGCGGCCCACCCGCTTCATCCGCGGCGGCAGCCGCGGAAGTGCCCCTGACCCGGACGGTGTCGGCGAGCAGCGCGCTGCCCGGCTATCCCGTCGCCAACGCCGTCGACGGGAACCAGGCCACGTACTGGGAATCCGCGAACAACGCCTTCCCACAGTGGATCCAGGCCGACCTCGGCTCGGCGAAGTCCCTCTCCCGGATCGTGCTGAAGCTGCCGACCGGCTGGGAGGCCCGCACCCAGACCCTCGCCGTGCGCGGCAGCACCGACGGCACGACGTTCACCGACCTCGTCGCGGCGACCGGGTACGCCTTCACCCCGGACGCCAACACCGTCACCATCCCGGTGACGGCCTCGACCCGGTACGTCCGCCTGAACGTCACCGCCAACTCGCAGTGGCCCGCCGCGCAGCTCTCGGAGTTCGAGCTCTACGGCCCCGACACCGGGGACACGCAGGCGCCGACCGCGCCGGCGAACCTCGCGCTGACCGAACCCGCCGCCGGCCAGGTCAAGCTGACGTGGTCGGCCTCGACCGACGACGTCGGCGTCACCGGCTACACCGTCTACCGCGACGGCACGGCCGTCACCACGGTCACCGCCACCACCTTCACCGAGACCCGGCCGGCCGGTACGCGCGTCGAGTACTTCGTCCGGGCCAGGGACGCCGCCGGGCACGAGTCCGCCGACAGTGGCCACGTCGTGCGCCAAGGCACGCAGGCCGGGCAGAACCTCGCCGCGGGCAAGCCGATCGAGGCGTCGTCGAGCGTCTTCTCCTTCGTCGCCGCCAACGCGAACGACAACAACACCGGCACGTACTGGGAAGCTTCGGGGCAGTCGAGCACGCTGACCGTCAAGCTCGGCGCGAACGCCGACCTCGACCAGGTCGTCGTCAAGCTCAACCCTGACACGGCCTGGGGCGCGCGGACGCAGACCTTCGAGGTTCTCGGCCGCGACCAGGGCGCCACGGCGTTCACCTCCCTCAAGGCCCGCGCCGACTACCGGTTCGACCCGGCGGGCAACCAGAACACGGTGACCATCCCGGTCAGTGGCCGCGCGGCCGACGTCCGGCTGCAGTTCTCCGCCAACTCCGGCGCGCCCGGCGGGCAGGTCGCGGAGTTCCAGGTGTTCGGGACCCCGGCGCCGAACCCGGACCTCGTCGTCACCGGTACGACGTGGACGCCGACGAACCCGACGGAGACGAGCCAGGTCACGGTCTCGGCGACGGTCCAGAACGCGGGCACCGCGGCCGCGGGCGCGACGACCGCCACCGTCAGCCTGGGCGGCACCGTCGTCGGCAACGCGGCGGTCGGCGCCCTCGCCGCCGGCGCGTCCACGACGGTGACCGTGAACGCGGGCACCCGGCCGCAGGGCACCTACAGCGTCTCGGCCACCGTCGACCCGGCGAACACGGTCGTCGAGCAGGACGACACCAACAACACGTTCACCGCACCGACCCCGCTCGTGATCGCCCAGGCGCCGGGCCCGGACCTCGAGGTCACCGGCATCACGTCGAACCCGCCGAACCCGGCGGCCGGTGCGGCGGTGTCGTTCACCGTCGCGGTGCACAACCGCGGCACGAGCGGCGCGGGCGCCTCGGTCACCCGGCTGACCGCCGGCGCCACCACGCTGACCGGCGCCACGGGCGCGATCGCCGCCGGAGCGACGGCGAACGCCGCGATCTCCGGCACGTGGACCGCCACCACCGGCGGCGCGACCCTCACCGCGACCGCGGACTCGACGAACACCGTCGCCGAGACCAACGAGTCCAACAACGACCTCTCCCGGGCGATCGTCGTGGGCCGCGGCGCGGCGGTGCCGTACACCGAATACGAGGCGGAATCGGCGCAGTACCAAGGACAACTGCTCCAGACCGACCCGCTGCGCACATTCGGGCACACGAACTTCGCGACCGAGTCCTCGGGCCGCCAGTCCGTCCGGCTGGCGAACCAGGGCCAGTACGTGGAGGTCACGTCCACCAACCAGGCGAACTCGATCGTGGTCCGCAACTCGGTGCCCGACGCGGCCGCGGGCGGCGGGCAGGACTACACGCTCAGCCTTTACGTCAACGGAACCTTCGCGCAGAAGCTGACGCTGTCCTCGACGCACAGCTGGCTCTACGGCACCACCGACGACCCCGAGGGCCTGACCAACCGGCCCGGCGGAGACGCGCGGCGGCTGTTCGACGAGTCGCACGCCCTGCTGGCGCAGTCCTACCCGCCGGGCACGAAGTTCAAGCTGCAGCGGGACAACGGCGACAACGCGGCGTACTACGTCATCGACCTGGTCGACCTGGAACAGGTGGCGCCCGCGCTGCCGAAGCCGGCCGAGTGCACGTCGATCACCCAGTACGGCGCGGTGCCGAACGACGGCGTCGACGACGCGCCGGCGATCCAGCGCGCGGTCACCGACGACCAGAACGGCAAGATCGCCTGCGTCTGGATCCCCGAGGGCCAGTGGCGACAGGAGGCGAAGATCCTCACCGACGACCCGACCGTGCCCAACGGCGGCGGCCAGTACAACCAGATCGGCATCTCCAACGTGACGATCAAGGGCGCCGGGATGTGGCGCTCGCAGCTGTACTCGCTGATCCAGCCGCAGGACGCGGGAACCATCAACCACCCGCACGAAGGCAACTTCGGGTTCGACATCGACAAGAACACGCAGATCTCGGACCTCGCGATCTTCGGCTCCGGCCGGATCCGCGGCGGCGACGGCAACGCCGAGGGCGGCGTCGGGCTCAACGGCCGCTTCGGCACCGGCACGAAGATCTCCAACGTCTGGATCGAGCACGCGAACGTCGGCGTGTGGGTCGGCCGCGACTACAGCAACAAGCCGGAGCTGTGGGGCCCGGCCGACGGCCTGGAGTTCAGCGGCATGCGGATCCGCGACACCTACGCCGACGGCATCAACTTCACGAACGGCACGCGGAACTCGCGGGTGTTCAACTCGTCCTTCCGTACCACCGGGGACGACTCGCTCGCGGTGTGGGCCAACCAGTACGTGAAGGACCCGTCCGTCGACATCGGGCACGACAACGTGTTCACCAACAACACGATCCAGCTTCCCTGGCGCGCCAACGGGATCGCGGTCTACGGCGGGTACGGCAACCGGATCGAGAACAACCTCGTCTACGACACGATGAACTACCCGGGCATCATGCTGGCGACCGACCACGACCCGCTGCCGTTCTCCGGGCAGACGACGATCGCCAACAACGCCCTCTACCGCTGCGGCGGCGTGTTCTGGGGCGAGCAGCAGCAGTTCGGCGCGATCACGTTCTTCGCGCAGGGCAAGGACATCCCGGGGGTGACGCTGCGAGACACCGAGATCCACGACTCGACCTACGACGGCATCCAGTTCAAGACCGGGGGCGGAGTCGTGACCGCGGCGATCTCGAACGTCAAGATCGACCGGTCGGACAACGGTGCGGGCATCCTCGCCATGAGCGGCGCCCGCGGCAGTGCGACGCTGACGAACGTCACGATCTCCGGTTCGGCGAAGGGTGACGTCGTCATCGAACCGGGCTCGCAGTTCGTGATCACCGGTGCCCCGATCCCGGCCGTGGTCGCGTCGGGACGGCGTAGCGGGAAGTGACGGAAGGGGGGTGCCGCGGCACCCCCCTTCCTCACGCGTCGACCAGGTGCTTCCGCAGTGATTCCTGGCGCCGGCGATCCTTGACCCACCACTTGCGGGCCCCGGGCTTGCGGGCCTCGTACGCCAGCTGCTTGACGATGCTCGCGCAGATGAGCTCCTTGACCTTCGCCCCGGGCCGGCCGCTGACGCGGAGCCGGATCGCGGTGTCGTCGCGGCGGGAGAACTGGAAGATGCCGGCGCGGCGCCCGAGGCTCAGGCACAGTCCGGCGAACCCGACGTCGGCCGGGGTGGGACGCGCGCCCGCGAGCCGGCTGAGCACGGTCTCGGCCGCCTGCGGGCCGAGCTGGATCGCCGACTGGCAGCCCATCCGGTACGGCAGGTCCGACGGCGCCGCCGCGTCACCGGCCGCGACGATCCGGTCGTCGTCCACGCTGGTCAGCGTCTCGTCCGTGCGCAGGCGGCCCAGGGCGTCGGTGCTCAACCCGCTGCGCGCGGCCAGGTCCGGCACACCGAACCCGGCGGTCCAGATGGTCACCGGGCTCGGCAGCTCGCGGCCGTCGGCGAGCCGCACGGCATCGCGCGTCACTGCGCTCACCACCGCGTCGACGAGCACGGTCACACCCAGCTTGGCCAGCCGCGCGGCCACCGCGTGCCGTCCGCTCGGGTGCAGGGACGGCCCGAGCTCGCCGCCGCAGACCAGCGTCACGGCGCGGCCCGCTTCCGCCAGTTCGGCCGCGGTCTCGATCCCGGCCGGACCGGCACCGACCACCGTCACCGCGGACGCGGCGTCGAGGACCGGCCGCAGCTGCCGGGCCTCCTCGAAAGTCGTGACGGGGTAGGCGAATTCGGGCACCGCCGTGCCGGCGCTGCCCACGGCGTAGATCAGGTAGTCGTAGGCCAGCGTGCGGCCGCCGGCCAGGGTCACGGCGCGCGCGGCCGCGTCGATCGCGGTCACGCTGTCCACGACCAGCCGGACGCGCTCGGCGAGGACGTCGCCGTAGGCCATGACCGCGTCGCCGGAGCCGGCGGCGAGCTGGTGCAGGCGGATCCGCTCGACGAACCGCGGCCGTGGGTTGACCAGGGTGACGGCGACGTCGTCGCGCCGGGTCAGGCGGTTGGCGGCCATGACGCCGGCGTATCCGCCGCCGATCACGACCACTTCGGTGGGCTCGGTCATGGTGTCTCCTTCGATGCCGGGTTCGGCATGGAGACACCGCGGCGCTGCGCGGTGTGACAGCTGTGGTTCAGCTCATGCGCCGGTCGGCGACCGGGTCCACTGCAGGGCCGAGTGCCAGGCGGCGATGAGCGCCTCGTCGTCGGCGAAGCTCGGGCAGGTCCCGACCGGGACCCACGCCTGTTCGACGGCTTCGCCGTCTTCGACGCGCAGGACGGTCACCCCGGCGTATTCCAGTACTTCGCGGCCGTGCCCGGCGGGGACCGAGACCGCGCGGGTGCCCAGCTGCAGCCGCACCTGTCGTTCGCCCGTCATCGACCCCCGCTCTCCCTGTGATGCTCGACGGTGGTGTCGCGCACCGGCCGTGATCTGTAACAGCCCAGCGCCCCCGGGTGCGGTGAACGGCAGGAATCGCCCGGTCAATGGCAGGTGAACGACGAGCGGATGCGTCCGTTCGTGCTAATCCACGTGTGAGAGTGCTCCGGTCCGGTCATCCAGACCCGGGGGAACCGTTCTGGGGGTGCCGAAGACATGACACGGGAAAGTTTCGAGTTCGAGGCGGAGCCGGCGCAGATCAGGCTGGTGCGGTCGTGGGTGCGGGAGCGGCTGGCCGCGGGCGACGTGCCGGCCGAGGTGGCCGCGGACGTCGTGCTGATCACGGGGGAGCTGGCGACGAACGCCGTCCGGCACGCCGCCGGGCCCCTGCGGGCCCTGCTGATCTGCGCCGACGCTTCGGTGTGGGTCGGCGTCGAGGACGCCGGCGGGTCCGCGTGGTTCGACCCGGTGCTGCCCGAAGCCGCGCCGGCGGGGACCGGGCTCACCCTGGTCGCTGCCTGTTCCGACCGGCGCGGCCTCTTCCACCGCCGGGACGGCGGCAAGACCGTGTGGGCCGAGATCCCGCTCGCCTCCTGAACCGGCCGGTCAGCCGGTCTGCTCGCGGATCCAGTCCGCCACCACGTCGACCCGGGCGATCGTCTCCGCGCCCGGCTGGGGGCACGGCGGCCCGGTGTTGACGATGGCCACCAGGCGCCCGGTGCGGTCGTTGTCGTCCGAGACGAAGAACGGGCCGCCCGAGTCTTCCGGGCAGGGGCCGTTGTCCACGGTGCGCGTGCCGATCGGCAGCGCCTCCAGGGTCGAGGAGGCGATGCCCGAGACCCGGAACCGCCCGCGCTTGAGGTGGTCGGACGGGCCGAGCACGGTCGCCGAGTGCGAGCCCCAGCCGGCGAACTGCAGCTCTTCGCCGACCGACGGGCGCTTCGAGGCCAGCTCCACCGGGGTGATGCCCTCCATCGGCTCGCTGAGCTTCGCCACCGCGAGGTCGTTGACCGGCGACTGGCGGACGTCGACGACCACCGCCGTCTGCCCGCCGGGGTCGGTGTCCTTGAGCCGCCCGACCGTCACGGTCATCGTGTACGGCGGCCGGCCGCCGATGCGAGCGTCCTTGAGGTCGTGGAAGCAGTGCCCGGCCGTGACGACCCACTGCGGCGCCACCAGCGAGCCGCTGCAGGCGCCGTCGCGCACGCCGCCGCCCGGGACCGGGATGTCCGCCGACGTGAGTTTCGCGTTGAAGGGCAGGATCGGGTCGGGCTTGGGCGTCGTCGGGGCCGGCGGCGGTGGCGGTGGCGCCGGGTCCCGGCCCAGTGCGGTGGTGTCGGGCAGGCTGTGCCCGCCGAGCGCCGCGGCCAGCGCCGGCCCGGCGGGCGCGCCGATGGCGGCGTTGGCGAACGCGATACCGGCCCCCACCAGCACCGCGACGGCCACGGCCCGCGCGCGGAAGCGGCGCCGTCGATCCGAAATCGTCCTCACACTCCTAATGCACGGATGAGAGGCCGAAATGGTTGTGCGAGGGACCTACTCGCGCTTGCGTGACGCCGTCGCGATCGCGGGCCACAGCACCGAAACGACCGATTCGGGAATGTCATCCCTGCTCTCGCCGCGGTAGAAGGCGGCGAAGTAGCTGCCGAAGCACATAGTCGCGATGGTGTGCTTGTCGACGCCGTCCCGCACCGCGCCGCTTTCCTGGAGCTGGGTCAGCACGTTCTCGACCAGCGCGACCCGCGGTTCGACCGCGTGCTCGCGCAGGATCCCGAGCAGCTCCGGCGTGCGGTTCGCCTCGCCGGCGAAGTTGCCCATGAGGACCATGGCGTCCGGGTTGAAGTAGGCCGGGTCGAGCCGGCGGACGGCTTCGACGAGCGCCTCCCGCGGCGCCATGCTGCTCAGGTCGACGGCGTACATGTCCCGCTGCTTGCGGAAGCCGTAGTCCAGCGCGTCGACGACCAGCTCGAACTTCGTGCTCCACCGCCGGTAGAGCGTCGGGCGGCTGACCTTCGCGTCCGAGGCGATGTCACCGATGGTCATGAGCGAATAGCCGTCGCGGACGAGGCGTTCCCGGGTGGCCTGGATGATCGCCTCGTCGAGAGCGGCGTCGCGGGGACGGCCCCCGGGCCGGGACGCCGCTTCTTCGCCTGCTCGAGCCATGGGAGGAGCCTAGCGGATTCGTTACGATCCCTGTCTGTTAAGTTACGATACTTGACTGTAACGAAATGACGGCTTACCTTCGGGGCACCCGATCGGGAGGAGCCCACGATGACCACCGCCCAGCAGCTGATCGACCGCAGCGTCCCGTTCCTCGACGCCGTCAAGAACCGGACCGCGGGCGGGGAGCTGGAAACCTGGCTCAACGACCACCACGGACCCGGCAGCCCGCTCTACGACGACCTGGCGCGCATGATCACCGACGGCGTCCGGGCCGGCTGGGCGGCGAACATCGAGGTGGACGGCCCGAAGTACCGGCGCAGCCGGATCGCCGACCCCCTGGACGTCCTGAACTGGTTCAGCGTCACCGCCGTCTACATGGACAGCGTCGAGCCCTACCGCGGGCAGTACCACCAGCACCCGTACGGCGAGCTCAACCTGGTGGTGCCGCTCGACGCGAGCGCGAAGCTGCGGGGCCCGCGCGGCTGGAGCGGCCCGGGCTGGACCGCCCCGGGTCCGGGCAGCCACCACTACCCGGAGGTCAAGGGCGGCGCGCTGATCGCCCTCTTCTTCCTGCCGGCGGGCCGGATCTCCTACGACATCACGCCGCCGGCCGAGTGAGCACCACCGTCGAGGAGGCGCTGCTGACCCGCCGCAGCTGCCGCGCGTTCCGGCCGGACCCGGTGCCGCGCGCGGAGGTGGAACGGCTGCTGGACCTGGCGGCGCGGTCGGCCAGCAACTCCAACAGCCAGCCGTGGCGGGTGCACGTGCTCACCGGCGCGGCGAAAGCGGCGCTGAGCGCGGACCTGCTGGGCGCGCACGACGAGGGCCGCCGCTCGGCCGGGGAGTTCGCCTACCAGCCCGGCGCGGACCAGTGGCGCGAACCGTTCCGCTCGCGCCGCCGCCGGTTCGGCGAAGGGCTCTACCGCGACACGCTCGGCATCGAGCCCGGCGACACCGCCGGCCGCGCCGGGCACCACCGGCGCAACTACGACTTCTTCGGCGCCCCGGTCGGCATGGTCGTGACGGTCAGCCGGCTGCCCCTGCAGGGCGCGCTGGTCGACGCGGGCCTGTTCCTGCAGGCGCTGATGCTGGCGGCACGCGGAGCCGGCCTGCACACGTGCGCGCAGGCGTCGCTGCTCGACTACCACCCGATCCTGCGCCGGCACCTCGGCGTGCCGGCCGATCACGTGGTCGTCTGCGGGATCGCGCTCGGGTACGCCGACGAAAGCCACCCGATCGCCGGTCACCGCACGACCCGCGAGCCGGTGTCGGCGTTCGCGACCTTCCACGGTGCCCTCGACGACCCGGGCTGACCTCAGGGGCGTTGCCCCACCTCATCGACGTAGGTCTTCACCATCACGGCGCTGTCCTCGGTACCCAGGAACTGGTACGTCGTGGCGTCGAAAACCAGCACGATCGGCTGCGCCTTCGGCGAGGAGCCCGGGGGCACCGGAAACCTGATCCCGACGCCCGGGCGGCCGGCGCCGTCGGTGACGTGGTCCAGGGCTGTCAGGCCCGGCACCTTCGCCGCCGCCTCGAACAGCGCCGCGTAGGACGCCGGCTGGAGGACCTGTTCGTAGGCGAGTGTGTAGACGGCCTTGCCGATGTAGGTGGCTCGGCCGTCGCGATCGGCCTCCTTTCCGTAGAGGTAGGCCAGCATCGCGTCGGCCGTCGTCGGCAGGTCCGTCCGGTAGACCGACTCGGGTACGCAGTCCTCGAGCGTCCCTTCCGCGCGCGGGTCGTTCGTGCCGTACATCGGCGCCTTGCCGTTGCGGCAGCCACCATCCTTGGAGGTGCCGATCAGGCTGTCCCGGGTGCCGTCGACCGAGAGCCAGACCTCGCGGTCGGGGGGAATGGCGTATTCGGTCTTCACGTACAGGAACTGATCCGGGCGCGGCGGCTTGGCCGGCTCCTTCAGGGCGCTGCTCGCCGCTTCGGTCAGCACCTTGACCGGGTCGGCGTGCGCGACGCCGGCGCCGATGCCCACCCGATCGGCCGGCGCGAGCGCGACGACCGCGGTGATCGCCGCGGCCAGGCCGATCGAGGCGCCGGCGGCCCAGAACAGGCGCCGGGACCGGTGCGGCCGTTCGCCGCGGGCCGCGGCCAGCAGCCGCTCCCGGGCCGGGGTGAGGTGCTCCGCCGGCGCGAAGCCGATGGTGTCCGCGCGGTCGCGGATCAGGTCGAGCTCATCCATGGCTGAAGGTCTCCTTCACGAGGTCGAGGGCGCCGAGCTCGGCGCGGACGCGGGTGCGGGCGCGGTTGAGCCGCGATTTCACGGTGCCGACGGGGATGCCCAGCGCTTCGGCGACCTCCTGGTAGCCCAGCCCTTCCGCGGCGACGAGCAGCAGGACGTCCCGCTCGCGCGGGCGCAAGGCGGCCAGTGCCCGGTCGAGGTCCGCGCCCAGCGCCTGGGCACTGACCCGGTCGGCGACCCGGTCGGCGTGGCCGTCGTCCACGGCGGGCGGCCCGACGGCCAGGCGGAGCTTCAGCTCCCGCACTTCGGCCCGCCACCGGCGCGAGACGAGGTTGGTGGCGATGCCGTAGAGCCAGGGCCGGGCGTCCGGCCGCGTGAGGTCGAACTTCGCGCGCTTGCCGAACGCGATGAGGAAGGTGTCCGCGAGGACGTCGTCCGCCGCGGTCGGGCCCAGCCGCCGGACCAGGTAGCGGTGGATGTGCCGGGCGTGGCGGTCGAAGATGACCGCGAACAGGCTCGGCTCCTGCCGCGACCGCGCGATCACGCTCGCGTCGCCGTCGGCTTCGGTGTCTTCCGGGGTCATCGCCCGCCTCTCGCTGCGCAGAGTGTCATCTGCTGTTCTCACCGGTGCGGGAACGGGTTCCGGGGAGGGCGGAGAAAGTGACCCAGGTCACGATGGTCGCTGTTCCTCAAGAACGTGAGCTGACGACCGCGCTCACCATGTGGAACGCCGCCACGTCCGGGAATAGCTCCGCGATGATCCGGTTGACCAGGGACGGACCCTCGCGAGCCCGGACGGAGCCACCCGATGAGATTCCAGGTCCTGGACATCCTGCCCCACCTGACCAACCCGGTGACGGGTCGCCGGGTCCGCACCGATGAGCGCTTCGCGCAGGCCCTGACCTCGGCGCGCTACGCCGAGGAGTTCGGGTTCGACGCCGTCGCGCTCGGGGAACGCCACGCGGGCCACTTCCTGAGCAGCGGCGTGACCGTGCTGCTGGGTGCCATCGCCGCGACGACGAGCCGGGTCCGGATCCAGACCGGCGTCGCGGTCCTGTCGGTCCACGACCCGCTGCGGGTGGCGGAGGACTACGCCACGGTCGATCAGCTCTCGCGCGGCCGCCTGGAGCTGGTGATCGGCAAGGGCAACGAGCTGCGCCAGCTGCCGATGTTCGGCATCGCGAACGGCGACCAGTGGGACGCGCTCGCCGAGAAGTACGAGCTGCTGCGGCGGCTCTGGCGCGAGGAGGACGTCACCTGGGAGGGACGCTTCCGCGGCCCGCTGGCCGAGGTGACCAGCCTGCCGCGCCCGTTCGCCGGCGCGCCCCGCGTCTGGCACGGCTCGGCGACCACGCTGACCTCGGCCGAGCTGGCGGCCAAGTGGGGCGATCCGCTCTTTTCGGCCAACGCGATCCAGCCCCGCGACAACTACACCGTGCTGATCGAGCACTACCGCAAGCAGTACGCGGAGCACGGCCACGACCCGCGCTTCGCCTTCGTCGGCGCCGGGGCGGGGTTCCTCTACCTGGCCGACACGACGCAGGAGGCGCGGGAGGCCTTCGGGCCGACGTACGAGAAGATCGTCGAGTTCTTCAACCGGCCCGGCAACCACACACCGGGCAACGCGATGGAGTTCCCGACCATCGACGACGCGATCGCGCGCGGGCCGGTGCTGGTCGGCAGCCCGCAGCAGATCGCCGAGAAGATCCTGTGGTGGCACGAGGCGTTCGGGCACGACCTGCAGTCCTTCAGCCTGCCCACGATGATCCCGCACGAACAGCAGCTCGCCATGCTCGAACGCTTCGCCGCCGAGGTCGTGCCCGTGGTGCGCGCGGCCGCGCCGACGACGCTGTGGACCGACCAGGACCCGTACGGCGGCCGTCCCGCCGTCCACGGGCGCACCGCCGCCGATGCGGCGGGCACCATCGAAGGAGCCGCGCTGTGACCGCAGATTCCCTGCACTTCAACGCTTTCATCTGGCCGAACGGCTACCACGAGTCGGCGTGGCGGGTGGTCGACGACGACGTCCGCGGGGTGCTCGGGCTGCCGTACTACGCGAACATCGCGCGGACCGCCGAGCGCGGCCTGATGGACTCGATCTTCCTGGCCGACAACATCGCCATCGCCGAATACCGCGTGACGCACCTCCCGCAGACCCAGTTCGACCCGATCTCGGTGCTGTCGGCGCTGGCCGCGGTCACCGAGAAGATCGGCCTGATCGGGACGGGGTCGACGACCTACAACAAGCCGTGGGAGCTGGCCCGCCGGTTCGCCACGCTGGACCACCTCAGCGGCGGGCGGGCCGGCTGGAACATCGTCACCACCATCACCCCGCTCGCCGCGGCGAACTTCGGCGAGAAGGCCCACCCCGACCACGCCGACCGGTACGAGCGTGCCCACGAGTTCGTCGACGTCGTCACCCGGGCGTGGGACAGCTGGGACGACGACGCGATCGTCGGCGACCGTGAGAACGGCGTCTGGGCCGACCGCGCCAAGCTGCACGCGCCGCGCTTCCACGGCAGGTTCTACGACGTCGAAGGCGTGCTGCCGTTCCCGCGGTCGCCGCAGGGGCACCCGGTGCTCGTCCAGGCGGGACAGTCGGCCGCCGGGATCGGGCTCGCCGCCCGGTACGCCGAGCTGGTGTTCTCCGGGCCGCCGTCGCTCGAAGCCGCCGTGAAGTTCCGCGCCGAGCTGGACGCCCAGGTCGTCGCGGCCGGCCGGGATCCCTCGCGGGTGCGGGTCCTGCCCGCGCTGATGGTGACCCTCGGCGGTACCGAGGCCGAGGCGCAGGCACGGGCTCAGCGGCTCGAAGACCTGGCCAGCCCGGAGTTCCGCTGGCAGAACGCGCTGTACACGGCCGGCCTCGACCCGGACGCGTTCGACCCGGACGCCCCGCTGCCCGCCGAGCTGCGGGCCGGGGGCGGGTCTTCCCGGCTGCAGCAGCTCGCCGCAGCGGCGCGGGAGCGTCCGGACGCCCCGCTGCGCGAGATCGCGGCCCGGATCACCGGGGGAGCGGGGCAGGTGCACTTCGTCGGCACGCCCGAGCAGCTCGCCGACCACGTGCTCACCTGGCAGGACGCCGGCGCGGTCGACGGGTTCACCATCATGGGATCGACGCTGCCCTACGAGCTGGCCGCGTTCGTCGACCACGTGGTGCCGATCCTGCAGCGCAAGGGCCGGTACCGCACCGAATACGCGGGCTCGACGCTGCGTGAGCACCTCGCGTCGTGATCCCAGCATGTGGTTTTTGTCGGTGGGGCTGGTTAGGGTCCTGCTCGTCCGATCTTGACTGAGGAGTGTGGGACGTGGGCTGGACCCGGAACATCCGAGTGGCCGCGCTGGTGGCGGTGGCCGCTCTGGGCCTGACAGCGTGCGGCGGCGGGGACGACAAGCCCGCCGCGGCGGGCAAGGGCGGGGCGCCGATCGTCGTCGCGTCCTTCAACTTCACCGACAGCCAGATCCTGGCCGAGATCTACGCCCAGGCGCTGGAAGCGAAGGGCTACCCGGTGACGCGCAAGCTGAACCTGGGCTCGCGGGAGCTGATCTACCCGTCGCTGAAGTCCGGTGAGCTGCAGTTCATCCCGGAGTA
>NZ_JBEXVF010000119.1:0-18200 GCF_040629235.1 Amycolatopsis sp. NPDC005961
CTTCTGGGCCCACGCCGTCGCCAAGGGCAACACGACCCGGATCATCGGGCCGAACCCCCGGGGAAGTGCCCGGTCCACCGGGGCCCGTGCACGAAAGGACAACGAATGTCCGAGCACCCCCTTCGCCCGACCCGGCGCGCGGTCCTGGCCGGCACCCTGGGCGCGTTGGGCGCCCTCGCCGCGGCGGGTCCCGTCGCGCGCGCGGCGGACCGGCTACCCCCGATCGGCGGCGCGACGGCACCGGCGGACTGGTCCCGCGCGGTCATCGACTCGACGATGAAGCGCTACACGCCGGCGAAGATCGGCGGCTGGGGCTACACCCTCGGGCTGTACCTCTACGGCCAGTACCTCTTCTACAAGCGCACCGGTGAGCAGAAGTACCTCGACTACATCGTCGCGTGGTACGACCGTTTCATCACCGACAGCGGGATCTCGAACAGCTTCACCAACCTCGACTCGATGCGCTCGTGCCAGATGCTGCCGCTGCTGTTCGCGGAGACGGGCCGCAAGAAGTACAAGACGGCCGCCGACCAGCTGCGCAAGCGGTTCCCGGCCTACCCGCGCACGTCCGACGGCGGCATGTTCCACGCGACGAGCAAGGTCGGCCAGCTGTGGGGCGACGGCGTCTACATGGCCCAGCCGTTCCTCGCGCTGTACGGCGCGGCGTTCGCCGACGGCGGCTACTGCTTCGAGGAGTCGGCGAAGAACCTCGTCGTCTACTTCAGCCACCTGCGCGAACCGGCGAAGGGCCTGCTGTACCACGCCTACGACGAGGACGGCTCCGAGTCGTGGGCGTCCGGCACCGGGCACCACTCGAAGTACCACTGGGCCCGCGCGATCGGCTGGTTCGGCATGGCGGCCATCGACATCCTCGAGGTGCTGCCCGCGAACCACCCGCGGCGGGCGGCGCTGATCGAGATCGTCCAGTTCCTGGCGGCGGGCTACCAGCGCTACCAGGACGCGGCGACCGGCCGCTGGTACCAGGTCGTCGACCGCGGTGGCGACTCGAAGAACTGGCTGGAGACGTCGGCGTCGTCGATGTACACGTTCACGATGGCCCGGGGCGTGCAGCGCGGCTACCTGCCGGCGTCGTACCAGGCGGTCGCGGACCGCGGGTACGCCGGCGTGCTGAAGAAGGTGTCGGTGGGGTCGGACGGCCTGACGAACATCACGGACATCTGCGAGGGCACGAACGTCGGCGACCTGTCGTACTACTACGCCCGCGCCCGCAAGACGAACGACTTCCACGGCCTGGGCGCGTTCCTGATCATGAACGAGCAGTACTCCCACTGACCTCGAGGCGCGCCGCAGAAGGGGCCCCGGCTCACCAGCCGGGGCCCCTTCGTCCGTGCGGAAAGGGGCATCACGCGTGATCGAGGAGGCATCACGCGTGACTGGGAAGGCATCACGCGTGATTGGAGGGCCGACACGCGTGATTGGAGGGTCGACACGCGTGTTTGGAGAGTCGACTCGCGTGATTGGAGGGTCGACACGACGTCGCCGGGCGGTTCCGCCGTGTCGACCCTCTGATCACGAGTGATGCCCCTTCAATCACGAGTGATGCCTCTCCCGACACGCGTGGGGCCCCTTCCCGCTCGCGGGAAGGGGCCCCGGCACGCTGGTCAGCAGGTCGAGGTCGAGCCTGAGGTGTTCAGCCGCAGGGCCGAGCCCGACGTCGTCGCCGAGTTCTTGACGCAGTAGCCCGTCACCGTCTGGAAGCCGATGTCGAACGGGCTCTTCGAGCCCTTCTCCGCCGTGAAGTGGTCGAACGTCACGTCCGAGCTGTTGTTCACGATGCTCGCCGGCCGGCCGTCGTCCTTCGCGAACTCCACCGAGCTGTCCACGAACTTGACGCCCGACGCGTAGTGCACGTACCAGCCGTACGACGGCCGCGTGCCGATGCTCTTCGGGTTGTAGTCCGTCGCGTTGTTGCTCGGGACGCCGGTGCCCGCGGTGCCGTTGCCGCCCGGGACGTTCAGGTGGACGCCGGTGAACGTCACGTCGGAGACGCGGTGGGTGCTGTCCGCGCCCCAGATCGTCGGGCTGAAGTTGGTGCCCGCGTGCGTCCCGGTGACGTTGTCGAACGTGATCCCGCTGATCGAGCCGACGCCCGGCTTGTTGCCGCACCTCTTGCGCGTGCCGATCTTCATCATGATCGGCGAATACGTGCCCGACATCGTGATGTTGCGGTAGTGCACGTCGGAAATCTTCGCGCCGTCCATCGAAACGATACCGAGACCCGATTTGTGGGCGCCGGTGATCGTGATGTCCGAGAACTGGTAACCGGTGAAGTCGCCGCACGTCTCGGAACCGAACATCAGCGCGTTGCAGCAGACCGCCGACAGTTTCGCGCCGGTCACCGTGACGTTCCCGTTCGGCAGTTTCGCGCCGAGCGCGTAGTCGCTCTTGAACACGAGTGCGTCGTCGTTCGCCGCGATGGTGGCATTCGTGATCGTGACGTTCGTCGTGCTGATGATGTTCCAGCCGTCGCGGTCGCTCGCCGTGTCGATCGTCAGCTTGTCGGAGACGACGTTCGTGCAGCCGTTGATCAGCGCCGCGAAGTGGCCGCCTCGGCGCAGCTTGATCCCGGACAGCGTGAGACCATCACAGCGGGTGAGCGAAAGGATCTTGTCGGCCTCGCCGGACTTCGGGTTGCCGGTGATGAGGTTTCCGCCGCCGTCGATCGTGCCGGCGCCGGTGAACCCGATGTTCGTCAGCTTGTCACCGTAGAACATCGCGTTGTGGAAGTGGCTGTGGCCGTAGTCCTGGTAGCTGTCGTTCGGGTTGGACTCGGGCTTGTCGTAACTGTCCGCGCTCGACCCGGTGATCGTCGCGCCCGCGTCCAGCTGGATCGTCACGTTGCTCTTCAGGTGGACCGTGTCGGCCGACTTGTAGTTCCCCGAAGTGAACCGGACGGTACCGCCGCCCGCGGCGTTCGCCGCCGTGATCGCCTTGTCGATGGCGCCGGAATCGTTGGTGGACCCGTTCCCCTTGGCGCCGTAGTCCTTGACGTCGTAAACGCCGCCGGGAGCGGCGGCGGACACCCCCGCACCGGCCACCACCAATGCCGCGACCGCGCAGGAAACCAGCAAGAATCTTTTCACCGTTGACCGCCTTGTCATGATTCGAGCTCGCAATGCTTCGGGAAAGCGGGACATGACGGCGGAGCACTCAGCCTACGAGGGCCGCGAGCGAGGTGTCAAGATCGGCGGGAAAGCGGGGAAAGCCCATTCCCGTGAGGCCCGGGGGACCCGCGCCACCCCCAGTCGGACGCGGGTCCCCCGGTGTTCGTGTGTGGCCGGAAACCGTGGCCGGGCCGCGGCGGGGACACCGGGGCCGGCTCCGGTGTCCTTTCCGGATTCGCAGTCTACCTTCGAAGAGCCCGGTGAAAACGTGCATCCGTCATGGTCCGGACCATGAATTCGTCACGATCCGGGCGGCTCAGGCGAACCCTACTCCGGACGCCAGCAGGTGGAACGCCCGTTCGGCCGCCGCCGCGGCCTCCGGGTGGCGCCGGTCCGCGGGGACGCCGGCCGCGACCGCGTCCATGTTCGCCGTGGCGAGCGTCCGGCGGACCGCCGCGATCTGCGCGGCGGCCAGGCCGGCGTCCGGGGCGGGGACACCGGCCTCGGCGAGCGCGGCGGCCAGCGCCACCTCTCCCGCGGACGCGAACTCCGCGAGCCGCGCGACCAGCGCCGGCGTGCCGGTGACCAGCCGGAACACCGCGAGCACCGCGGGCTCGTCGCACAGGCCGGTGACCGGTGAACGCTCTTCGAGCCCGCGCAGGAACGCCTCCCGCAACGCCGACAGCGCACCCTGCCCCGGCCGCCGCGCGCGGACGATGTCCGCCGCGTCGGTCTCGTGGTCGGCGAACCGGTGCAGCACCAGGTCCTCCTTGGACGGGAAGTAGGCGAAGAGGGTCCGCTTGGACACCTCGGCCACCCGCGCCACCTCGGCGACCCCGACCGCGTCGAAACCGCGGTCGAGGAAGAGCCCGATGGCCGCCGCCGAGATCGCCGCCCGCGTGCGGAGCTTCTTGCGCTCCCGCAGACCCAGTTCTTCGCTCACGTCACTGAGCGTAGCGCCCCGGCGTCAGACCTTCTGCAGGCCAGGCCGTCCTGCTTGCACTACGTAGCTGACATCGTTCTTGATCACGACCGACGCCGGGTCGTAGACGCTGGTGTCGGACGTCGTCATGAAATCGGCTCGCATCTGCCCCGGCGTGGTCGTGACGCGGACGTAGCCGCGCTCGCCCTTGCAGTACTTGACGTGCGGGTTGTTCGCCAGCCAGGCCGCGGTCGGCGGGGTCGCGGTGTCGCTGTTGCTCGTCACCGACGTCGTGACCAGCTCCGAGCCGATCAGCGGGTCGCTGTGGTCGAAGTAGTCGAGCCGCAGGTCGGCGGCCCAGTGCCGGTGGACGTCGCCGGTGAGCACCACCGGGTTGGCGACCTTCCGGTCGACCCAGCCCTGCTGGATCCGGTTCCGGGACGCCTCGTAGCCCTGCCAGGAGTCGGGACTCTCGCAGGTCGCCTTGTCGCCGTCGCCGTCCCGCGTCGCGAAGAAGACCTGCTGGCCGAGGAAGTCCCAGGTGGCCGGGTGCGACTCGAACTGCTTGAGCAGCCACGCTTCTTCGGTGCTGCCGAGGATGCTGCGCGAGGTGTTGCGCATGTCGGTGCAGGCCGGCCCCGCCGAACCGGACGGGTCGGCCACCTGCGCGCTGCGGTACTGGCGCGTGTCGAGCATGTGGAACCGCGCCAGGTTGCCCCACATGAGCTGCCGGTACAGCTGGATCGACGAGCCGTTCGGCTTGGCCGTCGAGCGGATCGGGGTGTGCTCGTAGAAAGCCTGGAACCCGGCGGCCTTGCGCGCGGCGGGCGCGGGCGAGGTGGTGCCGTTCCAGTTGTTCATGACCTCGTGGTCGTCGAAGACCACGACCCAGGGCGCGATCGCGTGCGCGGCCTGCAGGTCGGCGTCGGTCTTGTGCTGGCCGTGGCGGGCGCGGTACAGGGCGAGCGTGGTCGCGTCGTCGGCGACGGCGAGGCTGCGCGGATTGCGCTCCTGCGCGGTGCGGCCCGACTTCTTCTCGTAGATGTAGTCGCCGAGGAACAGCACCAGGTCCGGGTCGTCGGCCACGACGCCCTTGTACGCGTGGTAGTAGCCCTCCTCCCAGTGCTGGCAGGAGGTGAAGCAGTACTTGAGCTGGTTGACCGCGGCACCGGCGGCGGGCGCGGTGCGCGTGCGGCCGACCGGCGAGATGTAACCGGAGCTCTTGAAGCGGTAGAAGTACTCGCGCGCCGGCTGCAGGCCCACCGGTTCGATGTGGACGCTGTGCGCGGACGCGCGGGCCGCGTTCACCGAGCCGGTCTGGACGATCGAGGAGAACGCCTCGTCGTTCGCGATCTCCCAGTCGACCGCGTAGGTCGCGTCCGGCATGCCGCCGTAGCCGTCGGCGTTGAGCGGCGCCGGCGCGAGTCTCGTCCAGAGCACCACGCTGTCGGGAAGCGGATCGCCGGACGCGACGCCGAGCTGGAAGGGGTCGTGGATCGTGGGGGCGGCCGCCGTGGTGCGGGCGTTCGCCCACGACGGCAGCGCCGCCGACGCCGCGGTGGCGGTGACCGCGGCGAGCCCGCCGAGGAGCACCTTGCGCCGGTTGACCTGAACCATGTCGGAATGCCTTTCGGGGAAGGGGAAGACGCGGTCAGGCCGCGAAGTCGGTGATGCCGTCGCTGCAGGACTTCAGGTCCGGCTTGGTGGTCGTGTAGTTCGCGACGCAGACCTTGTAGAACACCCAGCCCCCGTGCGGGACGGTGACGGCCTTGTCGACCTTCGTGCCCTCGCCGCCGGAGTTCCAGACGTAGAACGGCCCGGCGCCGCCCTTGAGCCAGTACGCGACGACGGCCGAGTAGCCGTCGGCATCGGTGTCGTAGACCAGGAAGTGGGAGTCGGACGAGCGGTACTGCCCTTCGCCGGCGCACGCGTCGGCGCACTGGCCGCTGCCCGAACCGACGCCGCAGTCGGGCGCGACCCGCTGGTCGGAGCCGGTGTAGACGTAGGTGTCCGAGATGTACCCGCCGAGCGCGGGAACGTAGTCCCACAACGTGCCCGTGCCGTAGGTCCCGGTCACCGACGTGCCGGTCGTCTGGCAGTCGATGGTGACGGACGCGCCGTTCGCGACGGTCTTGACGGCCGTGGCCCCCGCGGTGGGTGCCCGGCGGACGTTGAGGGGGTCGCCCGCGGTCTTGACGGTGCCGGTCGCCGCGGCCGACGCCTCGATCGCGCCACCCACCGCCAGCGCGCCGACCGTCGCGAGGACGAGCCCAAGACCGGCTATCCGCCGGAGGTTCGAACGCTTCATGGCGGGAGCGTGACCCGGGCTCGTACACGACTCGTACAAAGGTCCGCCACGGCTGCGGGCAGACACTCCGAATGGATCTATCCCCTGAGGTCGAACGGGTCATAGCATCCGCTCATGGGGGAACTCATCGGGCAGGTTGAGGCCACCTCGCTGACGATCCGCGTCCTCGGTCCGCTGGAGGTCACCGCCGCCGGGCAGGTGATCCCGCTCGGCGGGCCGAAGCCCCGGCTGCTGCTGGCCGCGCTGGCGCTGCAGCCGAACGTCGTCGTGTCCGCGGACCTGCTGGTCGAGGTGTTGTGGCCGCAGGCGGCCCCGCGTTCGGCCGCGGCGAACATCCGCACGTACGTCCATTCTCTCCGGAGACGGTTCGCCGAGATCGACCCCGACCTCGGCGAACGGATCAGCAGCCGGGCGTCCGGCTACCTGCTGACCGCGTCGGCCGAAGAGCTGGACCACCTCGCGTTCACGGCGTTGGCCGCCGAAGCGCAGGAAGCGCTCGACCGGGCCGACGCGGAGAGCGCTCTCAAGCTGCTCGACCGGGCCGACGCGCTGTGGCGCGGCGAAGTCCTCGAAGGACTCCCGCACGACCACAGCTGGGGCGCGAGCGTCGCCCGGCTCGCCGAACTCCGGCTTTCGGTGCAGGAACAGCGCCTGCGCGCCCGGATCGACCTCGGCCGCTGCGGCGAGGCCGTCGCCGAGCTGCGCGGCCTGGTCACCGAGCACCCGCTGCGCGAAGAGCTGTGGGCGCAGCTGATCGTCGCGCTGCGCGCCGCCGGCCGGACCGCGGACGCCGTCGAGGCGTACGAGTCGGCCGAGCGCGTGCTGCGCGAAGAGCTCGGCGCCGAGCCGGGCGCGCGGCTGCGGGAGCTGCGCGCGACGCTGGTGACCGAGAGCCTGCCCGCCGGGCGCCCGGCGGACTTCGTCCCGGTCTGCCAGCTGCCGCTCGACCTGCCGGACTTCACCGGCCGCGACGACGTGATCGCCGAGGTCACCGGCTTGCTGCGGGAGCGCGCGGACTCGGGCACGCCCGCGGTGGTCGTGCTCGCCGGCGCCCCCGGCGTCGGGAAGTCGGCGGTCGCCGTCCGGGTCGCGCACGCGGTGCGCGACGACTTCCCCGACGGCCAGCTGCACGTCGACCTGGCCGGCACGTCGTCGTCGCCGCGGGCCCCGATGGGCGTCCTCGCGGAACTGCTGCGCGCGCTCGGCATCCCGGACGCCGGCCTGCCGCGCGAGCCCGCGGAACGCTCGGCGCTGCTGCGCTCGCGGCTGGCGGGACGGCGGATGTGCGTGGTGCTCGACGACGCGGGCAGCGCCGCCCAGGTGCGCCCGCTGCTGCCCGGCGCCGGCGCGTGCGCGGTGCTGGTGACCAGCCGGCTCCGGCTGCCCGGCCTCCCCGGGGCGACGCCGGTCGACGTCGACCTGCTGCCCGAAAACGAAGGCGCGCGGCTGCTGCAGGGCATCGTCGGCGCCGAGCGGGTGGCCGCCGAGCCGGAGAGCGCCGCGGCGATCCTGCGCCAGTGCGGGCACCTGCCGCTGGCGATCCGGGTGGCCGGCGCGAAGCTGACGAACCGGCCGGGCTGGACGCTGCGGCTGCTGGCCGACCGGCTGCGCGACGAGCACCGCCGGCTCGACGAGCTGCGCGTCGGCGACCTCGCCGTCCGCGCGAGCGTGACGCTGTCCTACGACCTGCTGCCGATGTCGGCGGCCACGGCGTTCCGCGGGCTCGGGCTGCTCGGGCCGGTGCAGTTCCCGGCGTGGGCGGTCGCGGCCGTGCTGGGCCGCCGCGAGGCCGAGGACGTCCTCGACGTGCTGGTCGACGGCCACCTCGTCGAGCTCGTCGGCTCCGACTCGGCCGGGCAGCCGCGCTACCGGCTGCACGATCTGTTGCGCGTGTACGCGGTGGAGCTGGCGGAGCAGAGTGACGCGGCGAAGACGCGCGCGGCGCTTCGCCGGGTTCTCGAGGGATACCTGGCGCTCGCCCTGGAAGCCGCGCGGCGGATGCCGTTGCACTTCTTCGGCATGTACTGCGACGACGAGCTGCCGCGCCCGGCCGTGCCCGCCGACGTGCTGCCCGACGACCCGGCGGCGTGGTTCGCGGCCGAGCGGCACACGAGCGTCGCGGCGGTCTCGCTGGCCGCTTCGCACGGCTTCGACGACTTGGCGTGGCAGCTGGCGTCGGCGTTGACGCCGTACTTCGACCTGCGCGGCCACCAGGACGACTGGCACAGCACCCACACGATCGCGCTCGAGGCGGCCCGCCGGACCGGTTCGCTGCGCGGGGAGGCGATCGTCCAGCGCAATCTCGGTCAGTACCTGCTTTACCAGGACGAATACGCGGGTTCGCGAGTGGCGTTCGCGGAGTCGAAGGCGCTGTTCGAGCGGGTCGGCGACGCGCAGGGCGTGGCCATCGCGCTGACCGGGCTGGCCACGATCCTGCGCATCGACGGCCAGGACGGCCTGGCGCTCGACCACTGCCACGAAGCGCTGAAGCTGTTCGCCGAGGAAGGCGACCCGAACGGCGAAGCGGTGGCCCGCCTGGGCGCGGGCGCGGTCTGGATGTCGCGCGGCTGCTACGCGGCGGCGAAGCGCTGGTTCACCGACGCGCTGGAGCTGTCGGCGGCGATCGGCGACCGCCACCGCGAGGCGCACGCGTACAAGCGGCTGGGGCTGCTGTTCCAGCACCAGGGCAACCTCGCGGCGGCGCGCGAGCACGTCGACCAGGCGATCGCGATCTTCACCGACCTCGGCGACGACCACTGCGTGGGGTACGCGAACCAGAACCTCGGGGAGCTGTGCTTGCACAGCGGGGATTTCGCGCACGCGCAGCTGTTGCTGGTGAACTCCCTTTCGGTGCACCGGCGCAACGGCGACCGGCGCTCGGAGGCCGAGGTGTCGCAGCTGCTCGGCGAGCTGCACCGGGCGTTGTCGCAGCCGGAGCGGTCGCGGGACTATTCGGAGCGCGCGCTGGCGATCTGGCGGGAGCTTTCGTCGCGGCCGCCGGAGCCCGCGACCTCGGTGGAGGAGCCCCCGCACATCGTTTCGGCCTGACCCACGCACTGCTTGTACGGATCATGTACGCCACCCCGTCAGTCTTTCGCCACGTTCGAGTGAACGAGTGCGAGAGGAGAACCGGGGATGATCCGGATCAAGAAAGCCGGCCGCGTGACCGCGGCGGTTCTGGCCGCCGGGGCGGTGACGGCGCTGGCCGGAGCACCCGCCCAGGCCGCGACCACCACCAGTGGCGCGAGCTGGCAGGAAAACGTGTCCACTGTGGACTTCGACGACGTCAACGTCACCGGTGCGGGCGGAACCCTGACCCTGGCCGACGCCGCGTGGCACAGAACCGCGCAGGTGTTCGCCGGCAGTGAAGGCAGCTTCATCACCGCCGAGCACGCGCTGGGCACCCCGGCGAACCGCGTCAGCGCGGAGCTGTCCGCCGACACCCCGAAGGGCACCGCGGTCGAAGTCGACGTCCGCGGCCGCACCGGGGTGAACGACTGGACCGAGTGGACGCCCGCCGGCACGGCGTTCAAGACCGCCGTCAGCGTCGTGCAGGCGCGGGTCAGCCTGCACAGCGACACCGACGGCGTCCGCCCGGCCGTCAAGGGCCTCGGGCTGAGCGCCGACAGCGCCCCGCAGGTGAACGCGCTCGCCGCGACGGCCGCGCTGACCTACAAGATCTACGCCACCCGCGAAGGTCTCGTCGGCGGCACCACCGCGAACGGCCACGTCATCACCAGCCGCGACCACTTCGTCGCGCTGCCGTCCGGCCGCGGGCTCTCCCCGAAGGCGTCCGGCTCCTACAGCGTCCGCGTCTGCAAGTCCGACAACAGCCGCTGCGAGTACGCGCCGGTGTGGGACGTCGGCCCGTGGAACACCAAGGACGACTACTGGAACCCGGCTTCGGTGCGCTACGAGTACAAGGACCTCCCGCAGGGCCAGCCCGAGGCCTACGCCGCCTACCACAACGGTTACAACGGCGGCAAGGACGACCTCGGCTACAAGGTCGGCAACCCGGCCGGCATCGACCTCGGCGACGGCGTCTTCTACGACGGGCTCGGCATGTCGGACAACGGGAACGTGAACGTCACCTACCTGTGGACCGGCACCGGCCCGACCGGCACGGTGAAGACCGCGGGCGACCCGATGAACGTGCGGGCGAGCGCGAGCACCTCGGCCGCCGTCAAGGGTCTCGCGGCGAACTACGCCCGGGTCAACATCGAGTGCTACGTCCTGGGCGACAGCGTCACCGGCACGTTCGGCACCAGCACCATCTGGGACCGGATCGGCCCGAACAACTACGTCTCGGACACGTACCTGCAGACCGGCTCCGACGAACCGGTCGCGCCCCTGTGCTGAACCGCGGCTCGATCGAGCCCCGAGGTTCGCGTGGTTGACTGCCCTCATCCCCGCGAGAGAAGCGAAGGCCCGGTGTCCCCCGCCGGGCCTTCGCCCTTTCCGGGGTATTCCGCTCACCGGTCCATCATTCACATTCATGAACTAATGTCCGCCCGCTGTACACGTCGTGACGATTGTGAAAAACTCCGGGCACCTGGAGCATTTCCCCACACGGAATGGCGGGCACCTGTGAGCGTTACCCGGAGAACCCTGCTGACCACCGCGGCCGGTGCCGCGGTGGCGGTGAGCGCCAGCACTTCCACGACCGCTTCCGCGGCCTCCCCCGATGCCTCCGACCAGGCATCCGTCACCCGGACGCTCCGCCAAGCGGCCGACTACGCGGTCGCCAAGCTGCGTGCGGTGGCCCCCGGCGTCACCGCGTTTCCGGTCGGCACGAAGTTCGAGAAATGGACCTATTCGCAGAATGGCGACTGGGTCGGCGGATTCTGGCCCGGCCAGTTGTGGCTGGCGTACCTGCACAGCGGCGACGAACAATTCAAGACCCTCGCCCTGGCGTCCGCGGAGAAACTCGCGCCGCGGCAGAACGACACCGGCACGCACGACCTCGGTTTCCTCTTCTACCCGTCGTGGGTCACCGCGTGGCGGCTGACCGGCGACGACAAGTGGCGGGCGGGCGCGGTGCAGGCCGCGTCGTCGCTGATCAAGCGCTACAACCCGGCCGGCGGGTTCATCCGCGCCTGGGGCGCGCTCACCGATCCCAAGGACGCGGGCCGCGTCATCATGGACACGATGATGAACCTCGACCTGCTGGCGTTCGCCACCAAGCAGTCCGGGGACCCGCGGTACCTCGAAATCGCCGTGGCGCACGCGAAGACCGCGCAGAAGAACTTCGTCCGCCCGGACGGGTCCACTCCCCACGTCTTCGACTTCGACCCGGTGACCGGCGCGCCGATCGGGCCGAACACGGTGCAGGGCTACAGCCCGGCGTCCTGCTGGTCTCGCGGGCAGGCGTGGGGCATCTACGGCTTCACGACCATCCACCGCCGCACCGGCGACCAGGAGTTCCTGGCCACCGCCCGGAAACTCGCGGACTTCGCCCTGGCACACCTGACGCCCGACCACGTGCCGGTGTGGGACTACCTCGCGCCCCAGGCGCCGGACGACGTCAAGGACGCCTCCGCCGGCGTGATCATGGCCTGCGGCCTGCTCGACCTCGCGGAGCTCACCCACCGCTCGCAGTACCGCGACAGCGCGCTGCGGATCCTGTCGGCGATCTCGCGGACCTGCCTGACGACGAAGTCCACCCGGGCCGAGGCGAGCGTCGCGCGCTGCACCCGCAACCGGCCGGCCGAGGACGGCATCGAGGTGTCGCTCCCCTACGCCGACTATTACCTGCTGGAAGGCGTCCTGCGGGTGCTCGACCGGCGGAAGGTCGACCGCGCCGTCGACCTCTCGAGCGTCTGACCCGCCGGGGAGGCCGCCACCTCCCCCGTCAGTGCTGGTGGTGCGCGTGCACCTTCGCGTGGCCGAGGCCGCGCCCGATCATCCACTTGTTCACCGGCACCGTGACGACGAACGCGATGGTTAGCGAAAGCACCAGCGCCAGCCAGAAGAGGAAGCTGGCGAGGCCGGCGTTCATCGCCCCCGGGATCGCCACGACGACCGTGTTGTCGATCAGCTCCATCACGGCGATCGACACCGTGTCCGCGGCCAGCGCGACCTTGAACGCCGCCGCCGCGGGCAGGCCCGACTTCAGCACGCCCCGCATGGTCAGGCCGTAGCCGAAGACGAACGCCAGGACGATCGACAGGACGACGGTGGCCGCGTTGTGCAGGCCGAACGCCGTGCCGAGGACCATCCCGAGCACCTCACCGATCGCACAGCCGGTCAGGCAGTGCAGGGTCGCCTGGATCGCTGTCGCCCACGAAGCTCCGTGCTGTTCGCTCATGCCTGCCACTATACCCCCAAGGGGTATCAACGCGCTGCCTGACGCGTCAGCTTGCAGCAGTGGGTGACACTGGGACGAGTAGTCGTCACTCACCGTGCCCGACACCGCCGACCAGGCGAATCCCGCCAGAAACCCACCAGGTAGAACTCGCTTCCGTAACCCTTTGCGCACATCCCGTTGACCACCGTTACGCGGGGCCCTACCTTCGCCCTTGGTCTCCACCGCGCGCAGACCGTTCGAAAGTCCCGAGGAATGGGTGGGGATGCGAGGGCCGACGAAGACGTTCCGGCTGGTCGCGACGCTGCTGCTGGGTGCGGCGCTCGCGCTCGGGGGCTGCTCGGACCAGCTGGGCAGCGCCCCGGCACCGACGCCGACGCGGATCGCGTTCGTGCCCAAGGTCGACGGCATCCCGTACTTCCAGGCGATGAACACCGGCGGCCTCGAAGCGGCGAAGCAGCTGGGCGTGCAGTGGTCCATGGTCGGCCCGAAGACCGTCGACCCCGCCGACCAGGTCACCATCGTGCGCGACCTGATCGCGAAGAAGACCGACGTCATCGTCGTCGCGCCGAACGACCCGGCCGCGCTCGCGCCGGCCATCGCCGAGGCGCGCGCGAAGGGCATCCACGTGCTCACTTCGGACACCGACGCGCCCGGGACGCAGCGCGAGGTGTTCGTCAACCAGGCCAGCGCCGAGGGCATCGGCGCCGCGCTCACCGACGCGCTGATGAAGCGGACCGGCGGCACCGGCAAGTACGCGATCGTCTCGTGCGGCCCGGCCGCGGCGAACCTCAACACCTGGATCTCGGTCCAGAAGACCTACACGGCCGCGCACTACCCGAAGGCGCAGCTCGTCGAAACCGTGTACGCGGGCGAAGACCAGGACAACGCGACGAACCTCGCCAAGGAGCTGATGGCCCGCCACCCGGACCTCAACGGCATGGTCGGCGAGTGCACGACGTCCGCGCCCGGCGTCGCGAAGGCCGTCCAGGAGCAGCAGAAGATCGGCCAGGTGTTCACCGTCGGCATCGGGACACCCCAGTCGATCAAGCCGTACCTGCTCGACGGCTCGTGCTCGCAGTCCGTGCTGTGGAACGTCGAGTCGCTCGGCTACCTGACCGCGTGGACGGCGAAGCAGGTCGCCGACGGCAAGCAGCTGAGCGCGTTCAACAAGGTGAGCCTGGAGTTGCCGGCGGTGAAGTACGACCCCGAGTCGAAAACCGTCCTGCTGGGCGATCCGCTGCTCATCACCGCCGACAACGTCGACCAGTTCAAGTACTGACGGGCTACCGCACGTCGATCGTGACCGTCGCGGTGCTCGTCACCGCCGGGAGCTTCGTCGTGTCGACCGCGAGGTACTCGCCGTCGTCCTGGCGGCCGTCCGGCAGCGTCTTCGAGTGCAGCGCGTACGGCGGGGCCGCGTTCGTCACGCCGTCGATGCCGAAGTCGTTGTCGTTGCTGATCACGAGGGTCCGGCCGCCGTCGGTCGTCGCGACGCCCTCGACCTTGTCGTGGCCGAAGAAGCCGCCGCTCGGGTCCAGGCTCGTGACGAGGGCACCGAGGTCGAGGAACAGCTTCTTGCTCACCGGCGTGATCCCGGCGGCGGCGAGGTCCTTCGTCGCCTCGGCCGTCGTGTCCTTGCCGACGTAGGCGTCGATGCTCTTGCCGCCGACGAGCAGGCCGCCCTTGACGGCGTCGTACCCGGCGGCCTTCGGGCCGACGTCGGTGGCGCCGGTCAGGTCGATCTCGTAGAGCTTCTTGAAGGCGCCCGGTTCCGGCTTTCCGTCACGCTCGTCCACCAGGAAGCGCGTCGCCGAGAGCGCGGTGATCTCGCTGACCGCGGTGCTCGTCCTGTCCGGGTCGTCGAGCAGGTAGAGGTACTCGTGGGTGGCACGGGTGCGCAGGTCGACGGTGACGATCCGCAGCGTGGTGACGTTGCCCGGCTTCTTCGTCAGGTCCGGCTGCTGCAGCGCCGACTGCATGACGCCGACGAGCGTCCGGCCGTCCGGGGTGAGCGCGAGACCCTCCATGCCCTTGTTGGGCACGCGGTACTTCAGTTCGGCGGGCAGCGAGCCGTCGAACGGCGACAGCCGCTCGAGCGCGCGGCCGTCACGGCCGAAGTGGGTGATGAAGGGACCGTACTCGTCGGAGACCCAGAAGGTGCCGTCCTTCTGCGCGACAAGGCCTTCGGAGTCGTAGCCGTTCGCCGACTTCGGCAGGACGTTCCCGTTCAGGTCGACGATCTTCTCGCCGGTGTCGGCGAGCGGGCTGACCTGGCCGTTGTACGGCGTGCCGTCCTCCGCGCGCAACGGGATGGTCTTCTCCAGCACGGCCTTGCCGTGCCGGAGCCGGAACTTCCCGGTGGCGGGGGTGAAGGCGGGCAGCGGCTCGATCTTGCCGCCGTCGGGCGCGTCGACGTTCGGGCCGCGATCGGTGAGGCCGTAGAACTCGTCCTTCTCGCCGGGCACGGGCGTGAGCGCGGAGCCGTACGCCCCGCCCTTGAGCTGCACGCCGCCGATGGTGGCCAGCGGCGCGAGGGCCGTCGGGTAGAGCTTCACGGCGTCGGAAACGGTGTAGGTGAAGGAATCCCGGCCGGTGAAGCCGGGCGCGGGGGTGTAGCGGAGGGTGCCGTCGGCGGCGAGGTCGACGGTCCCGTGCGCGGCGGCGGTGTGCCGGACGACGGCGGTGGCGCGGTCGTTGCCGAGCACGTCCGCGGTCAGGCTCCGCCCGGCGTGGGTGCGGAAGTGGTCGTCCTTCGCCCGCGGCCCGTGGTCGTGCGCCTCGGCCGGACCGGCGGCCAGTGGCAGGGCCAGCACCCCGGCGACCAGGGCGATCGTTACCCGCTTCATCCCGTTTCTCCTCCTCCGGCGCGTGGACCGCGCCGGAGGAGGAGTCTTCGTGGCCGAAGTGGACGCCGGCTGGCATCGAGGAGGCCGGGACGTTAACGGTGCGACCGGCGGGTCTGCCGCGGCCGGCCACCAGGTCAGCGGTGGCGTCGGACGTGGCCTGCCGCCGCCCCGCCGCCCAGCACCAGGATCAGTGCCGTCAGTCCCCACCGGCGCTTCTCCTGCGTCTTCACCGCGGTGCCTTCGACCACCGGCTCCGGCGTCGGCGTCGGCTGCACGTGCCGCTTCGACGGTGGCGGGGGCAGCTCCACGGCCCTCGGCGTAGGCGTGGCCACCGGAGGCGGGGTCGGCGCCGGGGTCGCGGCCACCGCTGCCGGCTGCTCCACCGGTGGCGGCCGCGACGGCGGTGGTGGCTCCCGCACCGGCACCGGCGCCGGCGTGGCCGACGGCGTCGGTGCCGGGGTCGTCGAGTTCGGCGGCGGCGTCTCGGAAGGCGGCGTGTTCGGCGGGATGGGCGGGCTCGACGTCGGTGTCTGCGAGACGGTCGTGGGCGGAGGCGGCGGAGTGGCCTCGGCGAAACACCCGGCCGCGTCCCCGCTCACCAGCGTCGGGCCGGTCGACACCTCCACCGCCGGGCCCGAACCGTCGCGAGGCACCCGGTAGGTCACGCTCCGGCGCCCGTCCCGGTTGGCCGTCGCGTAGATCGCTTCGGGTCCGAGCACCACCGATCCGTACGCGCCCCCGGGCGGGAACCGCAGCCCGGGCACCACCGCGACCTTCCCCGTCGCCGGGTCCAGCGTCACCACCGAGCTGTCCCCGCGCGAGGTCGTCGAGACGCCGTACAGCAAGCCGGAAGACGAGTCGTACGCGAAGTCGTCGACCCCCACCGCGAGCGACACCGGCCGCAGCGCCGTCCGGTGCACCACGCGCACGTAGTCCGCGGACGCCGGGTCGATGTCCACTGTGTACAGGTCGCTGTCCTGCCTCACGTACCAGCGGTTCCCGGCGATCGCACCCGCCGTCGCACCGGTGACCTGACTCCACGCCGGACGCGGCGAGCCCGCGCGGCCGACGATGCCGAGGTCCGCCACGGTGCCCGACGCGTCGATCCGCACCGCGTGCGAACCGTGGTCGTACCGGCCGCCGCGCGTTCCGTCGGCGACGCCGTACACGACGTCCTGCGCGGCCGAGTACCCCATCGCGTTGATCCAATAGCCCGCCTGCGTCAGGCGTTTCGTCGCCCCGCCGGGCAGGGACAGCAGCCGCAACGTCGTCGGCGCGCCGTCGCGTTCGTTCTCCGCCTGGAGGATCGTGCAGACGCCCGGGTCCTGGGCCGCCGGGTCCCGGTACCGCGGTGACGCGGGCGCGAGCCAGCCCGTCGCCGCGAGCAGGGCCGACACCGCCGCGGCCACGCCGAGCATCGCCGCCCAGCGGGCCCGCCCGCCGGTCAAGCCAGCCTGGCCAGCGCGCCGGTGAAGGCGTCCGCCGGGATCTTCGCGCCCCCGCTGAACGGGTTCTGGAGCTGGTAGATCGCGAACAGCAGCAACGTGATCGTGCCGGCCAGGGTGGAGACGATGATGATGTGCGCGGCCAGCCGCGTGCCGCCGAAGAGGTTGGGCAGCAGGATCGCGGTGATCAGGCTGCCGAGGATCAGCGCGAACCAGACGACGGCCCCGACCCCGCCGCCGCCCGCGTTGTTCAGCCGCTGCGTACGGGCCTGGTAGACCGACCAGAGCTGGTTGCTGGCCTCGGTCTTGCGGTCGATCTGCCAGTCGCCGTCGACCTCGGCGGCCGCGACGGCCTGGCGCATCTGGTCCAGCTGCGTCCAGCCCGTGGCGGGGATCTCGCTGCCGTCGCCGAGGCGCGGCCACTCCTGCTGCTCGACGGTCCGCGCGTACGCGACGGCGAGCTGGTGCACCCGGTCCTTCGTCTCGGCGGGCAGGGCGTCGGCCGCCCAGGTCGCCGCGATCAGGCTGTCCGCCTCGGTCTGCGCGTCCTGGGTCGCGCCGCCGACCGAGTCGAACAGCGAGATGAGCACGAACGCGACGAGCACCGCGTGCAGCCCGCCGACGATGGTGAACACCTGGCCCGCCGCGTCGTTGTTGTCCGGCCGCCCCTCGTCCCAGCCGAACCGGCGGACCAGGTACGCGATCACGCCCCCGACGAGGGCCGCGCCGGCCACCCACAGACCGCCGGCCACGAAGATGTTCATCCACGTCCTTTCCCACCGGACGGATTCACCGCCGGATCGCTCAAGTTAGTCATCCGTTTTCGGGCGGACAACCGGGAATTGTTCGGTTCATCCGAGTGGCCTCACCCAGGCCGCGACCATAGCCGGTTCGGCGCAGTTCACCGGCACCGGGGCGGCCGGCCTCGCTCCCCACCGCGACGACGAATTCCCCTTATGGCCTGCGATCTTCTCGACCGGGTGACGACCGCGAACGGCGGGTGATGACCGGCGAGCGCCGACGGGACGAGGGTGCCCGAAACGACCGGAAACCAACCAGGTGAATATCCCGTCGACCCGATCGTGTCATTGTGCGGCCGCACGCCGTTGCTATGTTGATTCTTCGTTGCCAGCCTCGGGCATTCCCGGCTTCCGAATGATTGGGTGGTTCTCGTTGTGACTGTCACCGACCCGGTGGACACCGACCAGGCACCGCTGAGCCTCGGCCGGGCCGCGGCCCGCACCCTG
>NZ_JBEXVF010000120.1:0-18081 GCF_040629235.1 Amycolatopsis sp. NPDC005961
CCAACGTCGTCGGGGTGCGGATCATGCCGTACTTCGCGTTGAAGGGCGGGGCGTTCTTCACCCTGGTCGTCGGGGTGCTGGCGTTGATGTCGGGGCTGTTCCAGATCAACCCGGTGTGGAACTTCGGGCCCTACAACCCTTCCCAGGTGTCCGCCGGGTCCCAGCCGGACTGGTACATGGGGTGGGCCGACGGGCTGCTCCGGATCTGGCCGCCGTGGGAGGTCTACCTCGGCGACCACACCGTGCCGCCCGTCTTCTTCGCCGGCGCCATCGGCATCGGGGTGCTCGTGACGCTGCTGCTGAGTTATCCCTTCATAGAACGGAAACTCTCGGGCGACACGGCGCACCACAACCTGCTCCAGCGTCCGCGCGACGCACCGGTCCGCACCTCCATCGGCGCGATGGCGATGGCGTTCTTCCTCGTGCTCACGTTGTCGAGCTTCAACGACATCTTCGCCGTCCAGTTCGACCTGTCGTTGAACGCGACGACGTGGGCCGGGCGGATCGGGTTGCTCGTCGCACCGCCGTTGGCGTACTTCATCACCTACCGGGTCTGCCTGGGCCTGCAACGAGCCGACCGCGAGGTGCTGGACCACGGCGTCGAGACGGGCATCATCAAGCGGCTGCCGCACGGCGAGTTCGTCGAGATCCACCAGCCGCTCGCCGCGACCCCGCTCGACTACCAGGGCGCGCCGGTGCCGAAGAAGATGAACCAGCTGGGCTCCGCCGGCCAGGCCGTCCCGGGGTCGCTGCTGACCCCGGACCCGGCCGAGGAAACCCGGGCGCTGAGCCGGGAGCGACGATGACCGTCCTCGCGCCCCGCGACGCCGTCCCCACCCGCCTCGCGGCCGGGTGCGCGGCGGGAGCGGCGCTCTTGTCCGTGTTCGCCACGGCGACCGGTTTCCGGTGGCTGCCCCTGGAGTCGCCCGCCGTGGCCGCGGTGCTGGCGCTGACCGTCCACGGCGCACTGATCCTGACCATTGTGGACAGTCACGACCGGCGGCTGCGCGGCACGGCGATCACCGTCGGCTCGGCGCTCGCCTGCTTCCTGCTCGCCGGCTCGCTCTGGTCCGCGACCCTGCGGTTCCCCGGGCATCCGGGGCTGGTTCTCCTCCAGGTACTGGAGAACACGGCCGGTCCGCTGGCCGTCCTCGCCGTCCACACCACCCCCAGGAGCACCTCGTGAGCCCGCCGGTCCTCATCACCTCGGCCGCGCCGTCGGCCGACGAACAACTCGCCCGGCGGCGGCGTAAGTACGTCGTGATGATGGCCTGCCGGATCCCGTGCCTGGTCCTCGCCGGGCTCACCGCGCACATCTGGTGGCTGGCCCTGGTGTTCCTGGCGATCTCCGTCCCCCTGCCCTGGGCCGCCGTGCTCATCGCCAACGACGTCCCGCCGCGCCGCCACGACCGCGTCCACCGGTACCGGCGAGCGGGGCTCCCGCCGTCAGCCGCCGAACCCGGCCAGGGCCGCGGTGAATGACGGCGGCACGAGGTCGCCCACGGTCGGCAGCCCCCGCCAGCCGGGGCCGGCCGGACGCACCGGCACGCCGTCGCCGTGCAAGGTGCGCAGGATCCGCACGTCCGCGGACTGCGACGTCATCGACCACACGACCACGGCGCTCGGCACGAACCGGGTGGCGACCACGCGCAGGACGTCGAGCGACACCAGGCCGTTCAGGAAGATCGCCGGTGCCCCGTCGTCGTTGAGCGCGGCGCTGAGCATCTTGACCGGCAGCTCGTGGCGTTCGGCCGGACCGCACACGAAGACGACGGGCCCCGAGCCCGCCCGCGACGGTGCGGGCGGCCGGTACCGGTCCAGGGCCCCGGACGCCGCCGTCGCCAGCGCCCACTCCGCGGCCATGGCGTTGCGGTCGCCGCGCTGCGCCCAGCGTTCCCCGATGGCGCGCAGCACCGGCGCGATGACGTCGGTCCACGTCTTCGCCACGCCCAGGGTGGCGAGCGCGTCTTCGACCAGGCTGCCCATGGTGGCCAGGTCGAGCTGCTCCGCCGTCTCGGCGAGCCGTTGCCGTCGCTGCCCGGCGGTCGCTCCGGCGGCCGACCGCTCCAGCACCAGCCGGGCGGCGTCGCCCGCGCTGGTCCCCTGGGCCTGCAGGGCCCGCATCCGGCGCAGCCGCTCGACGTCCTCGGGCGTGTACCGCCGCCGGCCGTTCGCTTCCCGCTCCGCGGCGCCGATCCCGTACCGCTGCTCCCAGGTCCGCAGCGTCACCTGCGACACCCCGAGCGTCCGCGCGACCTCGCTCGAGCTGAAGGACCGCGTCCCGGCGGTGTTGCTCATCCGGCCTCCTCCGTGGACGCGTATTGAATCACGAAGTGAGGGCCGATCGGGGTCATCGGCGCCGGTCAGGCGGCGATTCTTCGCCGGTTGGATCGAGAGTGCATCGAACGGTCCCGAGGGAACGAGGTGCGGCAATGGACACTGACCGCCTGTGCACGCGGGTCGCCGAGGTCGCCGAAGGCGTCTACGACCTCCGGCTCCGGCCGGACCCGCCGGTGGTCCGGCGCTGGCTCGCGGGCCGGCTCACGTTCGGAACGGCCCCCGCGGCCGCGCTGGGGTACACCGTGCTCGTCGCCGACGAGCTGGTCACCAACGCCTACGACCACACCGGCGTCCCGCTGCGGCTGCGGTACAGCCGCCACCGCACCGGGTTGCTGCTCGAAGTCACCGACGCCGCACCCGGCAAGGCGCAGACCCTGGCGGCCATCCGCGACGGAGCCCGCGGTGCCGGCACCGGCTTGGCGGTGGTCGCGAGCCTGACGCTCGACTGGGGCGTCCACCACGACGCCGCGGAGAAGACGGTCTGGGCCCTGATGCCCACGAAGTGAACCGGGCTCCGGAACCGGCGGCGCGCCCGCCGGAAGTGGTTCCGGCGGGCGCTGGTCGGACGCTTGCTCCGGCCGTCCTAGAACCCGGCCGCCTGGGCGGCGTTGAGCACCGGGACCCACGTGTTCGACGCGGTACGCGCGTAGAACGAGTTGGTGGACCGGTCACTGCCGGAGGTGACGCCGAGCAGCTGGTTGCTGCCGTTGATCACCGGGCCACCGCTCCAGCCGCCGAACGCGACGCAGTTGTTCGTGAACAAGTAGGTGTCGCCGTTGAAACCGCCGGCGTTCCGGCCGTTGCCGAGGCAGCGCAGCTGGTTCTGGCCGCCGTACAGCTCCTGCGGGTACCCGTGGGTGTCGAAGCCGTTGATCGTGCCGGAGTTGTTCGACACCCAGCCGAGGCCGCCGACCACGTTGGTGATCTTCGAGGCACCCTGGGCGGCGATCGCCACGGTCGCGACGTCGTCTTCGTGGGTGACACCGTCATTGCCGTGGTTGAAGTACGTCGTCGGGATCCAGAACGTCGCCGCGCTCCACGTGCCCAGCGGGCGGCTGTTGTTGTCGTAGGACGGGATGAAGATGAAGTTCTGGCTCCACACCGACTGGCCGGCCCCGCCCTGGAACACGCAGTGCGCCGCGGTGGCGACCACGCTCTTCCCGGTGGAGTTGATCACCGAGCCGGAGCACACGTAGGTCAGGCCGTCCCGCGGGTTGAAGAAGAAGACCTTCCCGGTCACCCGCGTGTTGAAGTCCGACGTGTAGGGCCGCGCGGCCTGCGCGTTGCCGAACTGGTCACCGCCGGGCGTCAGCACCGGCGAAGCGACCTGAGGCGCCGCGGCGGCCTTCGGCGCGTCCTGGGCGACCGGCCGGGCACTCCGCAGCCGCTCCGGCGTCCAGAACTTCTCGAGCTGCCCCTGAGTGAACTGGCCGACCTGCGGAGACTGCACGACACCGTCCGGCGATGCCGCGGACGCGACCGGTGCGGAGACCAGCGCGGCGCCGGCCACCAAACCGGCCGACACCAGCAGGGTCTTCAACCGCGAAGCACGAATTCTCATGGTTCCTCCCTCGAACAGGAATTGCACGAAACCGGCGCGTGGCAACCACGGCGCCGAGCGTGCGAAACATCGGATGACGGCCGATCTCCCCGTGATCGGCGAATCAGGCAACCCCTCGAAGGCAGCGGAAACCGCTGCCGTGACACAGTGTCGGCATTCTCGAAGGTGCTGTCAACAGACAATGGGAGCAACACTTGGTACGCTGATCGAAATACATCAATTCCAAATCGGAATCATTGCGACCGTGCAGTATTTTCCGTTGGACGCGTTCGCCATTAGCGCGTTTTCGCGCCGCATGGCGAAAAATCACCCGGGTGCGGTCATCACCCAGCGAGCCGCCTTGACGACGCTCAGACCGGCGACGCGGACGAGGGTGGACTCGGCCACCGGCAGGTGCGGCAGCCGCAGTTCCGGCCGCGCCCAGCCGGGCAGCATCGCGGCCGCCGACGCCGCCAACGCCGCGTAAGGAGGCTTCGCCGCCCACGGAACCGGCGGGGTGACCAGCAGGAAGCGAGCCGCCAGCCGGGCGTCGCGAGTGCCGTGGAGCTCCGGCCGGTACGTCGCGAGCGCTTCTTCGAGTGCGGCCACGGTGACCGGCGGGCCGGGCACGCCGAGCTTGCGGGCGACGACCGCGGTCTCGGCGACGTACCGATCGCACCCCGCGTCGTCCAGCGGGTGGGCGCCGTACCGCTGGTGGGCGCGCAGGAAGCTGTCGACCTCGGCGATGTGCACCCAGGTGAGCAGGTGCGGGTCGTCGGCGCGGTACGGCCGCCCGTCCGGGGCGACCCCGCGGACCCGGCGGTGCACCGCGCGCACGGTCGAAACCGCCCGCTCGGCGTCGTCGGCCACGCCGAAGGTCGTCGTCGCGAGGAACGTGCTGGTGCGCTGCAATCGGCCCCAGGGATCACCCCGGTAGCCGGAGTGCGCGGCCACCGCAGCCATCGCCAGCGGGTGCAACGACTGCAGCAGCAATGCGCGCAGGCCACCGACGAACATCGCCGTGTCGCCGTGCACGCGGTGGATCGCGCTGTCCGGGAGGAACCACCGCGGACCGGGCGTTTCGTGGATGCGCGCCCGGTTCCGAGGCCCCTCGGGGCCCGCGACCCGCGCGAAGAGGGCGTCGCGAGCCCGCTCCCGGATGACGGCCACCACGGACGGCGTCACGGCCATCGGCTTCCTCCGCTCCTCGGACACTTTCGATTCAACTGCGATGCAATCAGTCGACTTCTTGTCACATGTGCTCAGGGCGCCCCCTTCGGCACGAGAGCCACTCTACCTGCATATTTGCGGCAAGGTGCGCTGTTCTCGGCCGCGCCGGCCGGTGGAGGTGGGCGACTTCGGTGCCGTCTTGTGCGGCACCGAAGACTCCGCGGCTTTAGATTCGCATCGTGTCTGCATCGGTGATCGGAGGTCGTCGCATGGCCGACAACAATCCGCGCGCGGCGTGGCGTGGCCCCCGGCCGGCCACGAGCCGATGCCCGGCTTCCCGTGCCTCATGAGCCTCCGCCACGGCGTGACCCGCGGCCCGGGCCACCGCGCCGGGAGTGACGCGCCGGGGGTCCAGCACCCGGCCGGCCGGGATGCGCTCGAGGTCGTGGGCCACCGCGAACTGGTCGCTGGAGAACGGCAGGGCCACCGCGGGCACCCCCGCGGCCAGGCACTCGGTGAAGGAGTTGTTGCCACCGTGGTGCACCACCGCGGCCACGCGCGGCAGCAACGCCCGCTGCGGCACCTGGTCGGCGACGTCGACCCACCGCTCTCCGGCGAACGCCGCCCGAAGACCGGCCGCGCGATCGCCCGCGGCCACCAGCACCGACACCTCGGGCAGTTCGAGCAGTCCCCGGACCACGGTGCCCAGGACGTCGTCCCGGGCGGACAGGAAGGTCCCGAACGACACGAGGACGAGCCGTCGCCGGCCATCGGAGGTCAGCTCGCCGACCCGCTCGTCCCAGCCGCCGGGCAGGACCGCCGTCCCGACGTCGCTGCAGTGCCCGGCGAAGATCCGGGCGGGCCCGGCCGGAAGGTCCGGCAGCCAGGGCAGTTCCGGGTAGTTGAACAGCACCGCTTCCGGCGAGGTCAGCCCGAAGGCGCTCCGCGGCACCTGCCGGTCCGGAGCGCGTCCGGCGAGGAAATCCGCGAACAGCCCGGTGAACGTCCGGTCGTTCGCCTCGGCTTCGCTGCGCAAGCGGTCCAGTTCGCCGTCGGCGGGCCGGATCGAGCGCGGCCAGTACGGTGGCAGCCCGAAGAAGCGGCCGGCGCCTTCGAGGACGTAGCTGGGATGGCCCGGGCAGAAGGCCGCCCAGCGGCGGCCGAGGGCGTACACCGCCAGGGTGACGGCGTAGGCGAGCTGGTCGACCAGGTACCAGTCCGGCCGCAGCCGCTCGTCGAGGGAACGGACCGAGGCGAACACGCTGTCGGGGTCGGGCAGCATGTCGGCCCGCCGGTGCCGGGCCTGGGCCAGCAGGGCGGGCACCGCGCCGGCGCGGGTGGCTTCGAGGAACTCGGCCAGCCGCCGCTCCCCGTCGGCCTCCTGGCGGGTGCGTTCGGCGATACCCGTGTTCGCGTTGTCACCGAACGCCAGCTCCGCGAACGGCAGTCCCAGCTCGGCGGCCAAGCCCGCGAACGCCGGTGCACAAGCGAAAGTCACCTCCGCGCCTTCGGCCGCGAGCGCCGCCCCCACCGTCGCGAGTGGACGCGCGTGTGACGCGAACGGCGGGCTCACCACCACGATCCGCGATGCCGTCATCCCCGGCCACCTCCCTCTCCCCCGCCGACCCTACGGCCCGACCCCCGGAGCAGCGCAGTGATCAGTCAGGACACCCGGACCACCGCCGTCGCCGACCCGGTGACGGTCCTCCGGACGTTGACCCCCGGAGCCGGCCCGGACCGGGCCGACGCGGTCCGCCGGGCCCTCCACCCCGGCTTCGCCGGACCCGCGCTGGTCGAGTACGCCGGCGCCGTCCCGGACGGGACCGATCCCGACGGTGCGGTGGCCGCGCTGCGCGCCCTCACCCGCCGAACCGGCACGCCCGGCCCCGGCGAGGTCCTCGCGGCGGTCCCGGAAACCGGGGACGCCGCGCTCGACGACCTGGCCGGATCGGTCGCCCTCGACCTCTTCGCCGACGCGGTCGCCGCGCACGGCAAGGCGGCCGCGGCCGCGGCGATCGGCACCGCGTTCGCCGTCACGCCCCCTCGGCGTGGCGCGCTCCTGCTGGACCTGGCGGAACGGCACGGCCTGCACTGCGTGCCGGTGAGCGCCGCGGCCGACGCCGGCCCGGGTGATCGCCGGTACCGGCACGCCCTGTGGCGCTACCTGTCCCAGCTCGACGAAGCGCCGGCGGCGACCGAAATCCTGGCCGCCGCCCACATCCGCGCCGCGGATCCCTACGAACGCGCCCTGTCCGCGGTGTGCCTGGCCCGGCAGTCGGGACAGGGCTTCGAAAGTCCCTTGTGGACGGTCCCGGCGGCGGACCGGCGTGGGCTGACGGTGGCGCAGTCGATGCTGCTGGGCTCCTTCGACCAGCCCGGCGCCGGCGCCAGCGGCGGCCTCACGGTCCTGGCGCGGCACCTCGGCACCGCCTTGCCGCGCCACGCCGGCATCGCGCGGGTCGTGACGCTGACCTTGGCCGGACGGGACCTGCTCCGCGACCGGGACACGCTGGCGGAAGCGGGCGACGACGGGCACCTGGTGCTGCGGCTGCCCGTCGACTCCCCCGGCCCGCCACCGCAGGCCGAGCTCGCCCGGCACCGCCCGGCCATCGGGTTCCTGGCCCGGCACCTGCTGTGGCTCGCGGACCGCACCCCGGACGTCGTCCACGTGCGCTACTCCGACGACGGATCCGCCGCCGTCGCGGACGCGGCCCGGGCGATGGGCGCGCGGACCGTGTTCACCCTCACCGCCGACCCGCACCGCTCGCTGGCCGAGCGGCACCGGGCCGGCCGGCCGGGAGACCGGCAGGCCGCCCGCTTCGACCTGCACCGGATGTACACCGCCGACCGGCTGGTGGCGGCCGCCGACACCCTGCTCGGACTGCCCGGCCGACCGGACGGGGAGCTCACCGCGTACTTCCCCCGGCTGCGCGAGCGCCCGGAGCCGGAGTCCGTGGCCGAGGGCATCCCGGTGGTCTCGCCCGTGGCCGCCGCCGAGGTCCGCCAGGAGCAGCTGATCGACTCGTTGTTCGCCGCCGGTTCCGGGTTGCCCCGGCTCGTTCCCGAGGCCCGCGGCCTGCCGGTCGTGCTGTCCGTGGGCCGGCTGCACCCGGTCAAGCAGCAGGACCTGCTCGTCGAAGCCTGGCTGAGCCGGGGTCTGTACCGGCACACCGCGCTCGTGCTCGTCGGCGGCGACACCACCGACCCGAACGACGACGAAGCACGGATCCTCGGCCGCATCCGGGAACTGGCGAGCCGGTACCCGGCCGCGGCCGGCCGCCTCGCCGTACTGGCCGCCGTGAGCAACGAAGACGTCCGTTCGCTGGAGCACGGCCTGAGCCGCCGGCTGCCCGCGCCGACCCCGCACCTCTACGTCTGCCCCAGCCGCAAGGAAGAGTTCGGCATCGCGGTGCTGGAGGCCATGGACGCGGGCCTGCTGGTCCTCGGCCCCCGCCGCGGCGGGCTCGGCCACTACATCGACCACGGCCGCAACGGCCTGCTCGCCGACACATCGAGCCTCGCCGCCTTCGGAGACGCGCTGACGGCGTTCGTCCGCGGCGCGGCCGACGACCCGGCCCGGGCCCGGGCGGTCGCGGCCGCCGGTCGAGACACCGTCGCGCGGCGGTTCGGCATCCACGAGGTCGCCGGCCGCTTCGCCGCCGTCTACCAGCGCACCGCCGGCACCACCGCACGACCGGCGACCGCGAACCTGCTCGAAGGCCCCCCGTCGCCGAATCCGGGTCCGCGATGACCGCCCCAGCGCGGCGCACAGCGCTGGGCGCGACCGGATTGCTCGGCTGCGCACTCAACTCCGGCCTCGCCGCCGAACAGCGCACCACCGACACCACAGGCGACCGCGAACCTGCTCGAAGGCCCCCCGTCGCCGAACGCGGATCCACGATGACCGCCTCAGCGCGGTGCACCGTCCCGGGAGTGACCGGATTCGTCGGCCACACACACGCCGCCGCCGAACAGCGCACCGCCGCACGACCGGCGACCGCCAACCTGCTCGAAGAACCCCCGCCCCCACCGAACGCGGATCCACGATGACCACCCCCATGCGCTGCACCGTGCTCGGAGCAACCGGATTCGTCGGCCGCGCGCTGATCTCCGACCTCCTCGCCGCCGGGCACTCCGTCCGTGCTCTGTCCCGCTCCGCCGAGCACCGCCTTCCCGAGCACGTCGAGGTGACGCTCGGGGACGCCGCGGATCCGCGGGCCCTCGAGACCGCGGTCGCCGGCGCGGACGTGGTCTTCCACCTCGTCCACTCGCTGGCGCGGGCCGACTTCGCCGAGCAGGACCGCGTCATCGCCGGACGGCTCGGGGCCGCGGCCGCCGCGGGCGGGGTCCGGCAGATCGTCTACCTCGGCGGGCCGCGGCCGGTGACGGCGACGTCGCCGCACCTGGCGTCGCGGTCCGAAGTGGCCGACATCCTGCTCGGCGGGGCCGTCCCGGCGCTCGCGGTGCAGGCGTCGATGATCCTCGGCCGCGGATCGGCCGGGGTCGAGCTCCTGGCCCGGACCGCCCGGCTGCCGATCCGGCCGCGGCCGCGGTGGACCGCCCGGCGGAGCCGCCCCGTCGCGCTCGCCGACGTCCGCCACTACCTGCGGGCCGCCGTCGATCTCGCGCCGCTGCGGGGGCGGCTCGACGTGAGCGGCCCGGAGACGATCAGCTACCACGACCTCGTGCACCGGTGCGCCCGCGTCCTGCGCCGGCCCACCGCCGTCACGCTGCCTTCGCCGTTGTGGTCGCACGAGATCGCCGCCCGGATCGCCGGCCTGGCCTCGCCCGTTCCGGCCGCCGTCGCGGCCGGGCTGTTCGCGTCGCTCGACCACGACCTGCTCCCGGCCGACGTCCCGGCGGAGACCGTCCTGCCCCCGCCGCCCGCCGGGCCGACCAGTCTCGACAACGCCCTGCGCGCGGCCCTCGGCGCGCCGGTGCCGGCCGCCCCGGCGGGACGGTCGTACGAAGAGGTCGACACCGCATCTTCCGCGGCCACCCCCGAGCAGCTGTGGCGGGCGATCACCGGGTTGGGCGGCGACGGCGGCCGGTTCCCGCCCGGGCCCGCGTGGGCCCTGCGCGGCCTGCTCGACCAGGCGCTGGGCGGCGCGGGGCTCTACCGCGGACGGCCGGACCGACCGGGCCCCGGCGACGTCATCGACTTCTGGACCGTCCGGAGCCGGGACGACTCGCGCCGCGAACTCGTGCTGACCGCCGACATGCGCCTGCCCGGCGACGCCGAGCTGACCTTGCGCGCGGAACCGGCCGGCTCCGGAAGCCGCCTGCGGCAGCGGGTGCGGTTCACCCCCACCGGCCGGTGGGGTGACGCCTACTGGCACCTCCAGAAGCCCGCACACGATCTCGTGTTCGGGTGGCTCGCCCGGTCGATCGCCCGTGCGGCCGAAGCCTGACTGCCTGAGCCGCGCCTGTCCGGCAGTCGTTGACCGCCGCGCTCCGCACTCCGTAAGTTCGGTACCGAACAAGGAGGTCCGGGATGAGCCACCTGGTGCGATTCGCCGACGGGACCGGCACCGTCCGGATCGGCCTGCTCGCCGACGACGGGCTGCGGCCGCTCGCGGTGGCGTCGATGAGTGACCTCCTACGCCGTCCCCTGGCGGAGATCCGCGAGCTGGCCGGCGCCGCCGGGGAGCCCGAGCCCACGGACGGCGTCCGCCTGCTGCCGCCGCTGGACGGGCGCATGGAGGTCTGGGCCGCCGGGGTGACCTACCGGCGTTCCGAGGAAGCCCGCCGCGAGGAGAGCGCCGACGAAGACGTCTACGCACGGGTGTACCGCGCGGAACGCCCGGAGCTGTTCTTCAAGTCGTCCGCGTGGCGCGTGGTCACCGACGACGAGCCGATCGCCGTCCGCGCCGATTCCGCCAACAACGTGCCGGAGCCGGAGCTCGGGCTGCTGCTGACCGGTACCGGGGAGATCGCCGGGTACGTGGTGGTCGACGACGTCAGCTCCCGCAGCATCGAAGGCGAGAACCCGTTGTACCTCCCGCAGGCCAAGATCTACACCGGGTCGTGCGCGGTGTCGGCGCGGGTGCGGCCGGCCTGGGAGGTGCCGGACCCGCTGGCGCTCGCCCTCCGCATGCGCATCCTGCGCGACGGTCGCGAGGTGTTCGCCGGCGAAGCCAGTACCGCGCAGCTGAACCGCGAACCGGCCGGACTGGTCGAGTACCTGTGGCGGGACAACGACTTCCCCGACGGCGCCGTGCTCTCGACGGGCACGTCCGTGGTGCCGGGACTCGACCAGGGACTGCGACCGGGAGACGTGGTCGAGATCGAGATCGGCGAGGTCGGATCGCTGCGCTCCCCCGTGGTGCTGGGCGCGGACGAGGTGCGCCGGGTGCTCGCCGCCCGGACCGATGGTCCGAATTAGACGCCGCATTGTTTCGAAGCGTTCGACAATCCATTCGACGATGGCCGCTGTCGAATATTCGACCAATTCCCCCTTGCGGGTTCCTTTTCCGGAAGATCATTGACCGCCGGGAAACAGGGTGCGATAGTCGTCGCCATTCCCCACCCTCGCCGCGATTCGAGGGCTCGGCCTTCGAAGCGGTGGACGAGTTCGGCGTCGTCGTCGAATTAGAAGATCGCGGGCGCTTGTTCGGTGCACAGGCCGTGGCCTTCGCAGCGGTCGCGGTCGACGGAGATCTGCACCGGGTGTCCCCTTTCAGGCCGGGACGAGGTCGAGCGGGAGCCGCCCGAGGCGGTGGATGATGTTGTTGCGCGCCCATTCCGGTGGCCCGGTGGGCTCGATCCGGTCGACACGGGCCACCGGGGCGTGCAGCATCGCCTGGGTTTCCAGGCGAGCGAGACCTTGTCCGGCGCAGCGGCGCGTACCGTGCCCGAAGCCGAGCCGGCGGGCGGCGTTCCGGCGGATGTCGGTGAGGTCCGAGCCTCGCACGATCGAGAAAGCAGGACCCGGGCCTCGCTCCTGACCGGGTCGCCCGTCAACGGGCGTGCAGCTGACGCAGGCCGTCGACGATCAGGTCCAGGCCGAAGGCGAACTCGTCCTCCAGGGGGACCGGCAACGAGTCCGCCGTCGCGTGGGTGGCCGGGAACTCCGCCGCCGGCACGGCGTGGAAGTGCGCCGACGCCCGCTCGCGCTCGCTGTCGTTCCCGGAGCCGGCGAGCTGGATCGCGAAGCCGAGGACGTACCGCGCGAGCGTCGCGTACGCGCGCGCGGCGAGGTCCGGCCGGAACCCGCCTTCCAGCAGGACGGCCAGGCAGCGTTCGCGCAGCACCATCGCGTTCGGCCCGGTAGGGGTCTGCTCGATCAGCAAGGGCGCGATCTTCCGGTGCCGGGCCAGCGTGTCGAACATCGCCTGGGCGACGGCTCGACAGGCCTGGTCCCAGCTCAGCTCCGCCAGTGACCGGCCGTCGAGATCGACCTCACCGAAGACGCGGTCGACGACGTGCGCGATCAGGGCCGCCCGGTTGCCGAAGTGCCGGTAGAGCGTGGCCGTGCCCGATTCGAGGCGCTGCGCGAGGCTCCGCATCGACAGGTTCTCGGCACCCTCCTCGTCGACGAGTTCCAGCGCCGCGGCGAGGATCCGGTCCAGCGGGACGGCGGGACGGCCACGGGACCGCCGGGCGGCCGGGGCAGGCGGAGACGAAGAGGTCACACCCATGAGTATGACGGCCGGTTGACACTCGCCGCAATAACGGCAACACTGTTGCCATTATGAAGAGCACTCAGTCAGTCACGGTCGACGGCCTGCGGATTCACTACGTCCGCGCAGGTCAGGGCCCTGCGGTGGTGCTGCTGCACGGCAGCGGGTCGTCCTTGGAGGGCTTCGAACGGGTGGCGGCGCCGCTGTCGGCGTCCCACGACGTCATCCGCCCGGACCTGCCCGGATTCGGGCGGACGGGACCCCGGCCCGACCGCGACTACCGCGTCCGGACCTACGCCGGGACGGTCGCGCGCTTCATGACCGCCCTGGGGCTGCCGCGCTTCGCCGTGGCCGGAAACTCGCTGGGCGGCAACATCGCGTGGAACCTCGCCCTCGACGCCCCGGACCGGGTGGACCGGCTGGTGCTGGTCAACGCCACCGGCTACCCGGCGAAGACCCTGCCCGCCGGGCTGCGGCTGGCCCGGAACCCGGTGCTGCGCCCCCTGCTGCGACGCTGGCTGCCGCGCGGCGCGACCGAACGCGGGCTGCGGGAGGCCGTCGGGGCGAACTCGGCGATCGTCGACGACGCCATGGTCGAGCGGGTGCACGCCCTGACGAGCCGCCCGGGCAACCGCTCGGCGTTCATCGATTTCGCCACCACCGACCAACCGGACCGCAGCGCCGAAATCCCGCGGATCGCGGTTCCCACGCTGGTTCTCCGGAGCGCCGACGTCGACGGGCAGCACTTCGCCCGCGACATCCCCGGCGCCCGGGAGCGCGTCCACGCCGACGGCGGGCACCTGCTCCCGGAAGAAGACCCGGACTGGGTGGCCGCGGCGATCACGGAGTTCCTGCGATGAAGTACTTCGTCGCGTCCGACGAGGACCGTCGGCTCGACGCCACCACGCGACGGGACCTGCGCGGCAGCTTCGTCTCGCTGTCCGACGGCGTGACGCACTACGAGCTGACCGGCCCCGAGAACGGTGAACTCGCCGTACTGGTCGGCGGCATCACGATCCCGCTGTCCTATTGGGACGGTCTCGTCGCCCGGCTGCACGCCCGCGGCCTGCGCACCCTGACCTGCAGCGCTTACGGCCGCGGCTACTCCGACCGCGTCCGGGGCCGCTACGACGAAGCGTTGTTCGTCCGGCAGCTGGCCGAGCTGACCACGGCGCTGGACCTCACGTCGCCGCGGCACGTCGTCGGCACGTCGATGGGCGCGCTGGTCGCGATGGCCTACACCGACCGGTACCCCGAAGCGGTCGCCACGCTCACCGTCGTCGGCCCGGCCGGACTGGGCCGACGTCCGCTGCCACAACGGTTGCTGCGCAACGACTTCGTCGCCGGATTCGTCGCCAGGCGCTTCGGCCGCAAGCTGCTGGAGGAGCACCTCGGGCACAACGTCCGCGACCCCGGGCTGTCCGCGGAGCTGGTCGCGATGGTGCGGGACGCCTACCGGCACGAAGGCTCCCTCCACGCGTTCTTCCAGACCCTGCAGGACTTTCCGCTCCACGAACGCCAGGAACTGTTCGAGCGGACAGGCAAGCTCGGCGTCCCGACCCTCCTGGTGTGGGGCGACGACGACCAGGTCACCCCCATCACCCACCTCGACACCGTCGCCGGGCTGCTGCGCCCGCGGCGGACCCACGTCATCGGCCACTGCGGCCACATGGCCCCCTTCGAACGGCCGGACGACGTCGGCGACCTGCTCGCGTCGTTCGCCGTCTCCCACCCGGATCGGCTCGAACCATGAACGAACCCCTCGACGTCCTGATCGCCGGGGCCGGCCCGACCGGCACCACCCTGGCGATCGACCTCCTCCGCCGCGGCCTGGCCGTCCGGATCATCGACCGGGCCCCGCACTCCTTCGACGGCTCCCGCGCCAAGGGCATCCAGCCGCGCACCCTGGAGGTCTTCGACGACCTCGGCGCGCTCGACGACGTCCTCGCCGGCAGCAGCGACTACCCCCGCCTGGGCATCCACCTGGGTCCGGTCACCGTTCCGTGGCGCATGTTCCGCAACCGCGAACGCAGCGCCGACATCCCGTACCCGAACACCCGGCTGATTCCCCAGTACCGCACCGACTCCGTGCTGCACGACCGGCTCGAGCAGCTGGGCGGGCGGGTCGAGTACGGCCGGGAACTCACCGGGTTCGACCAGGACGGCACGTCGGTCACCGCCACCGTGCTCGGCGACGACGGCCCCGGACGGATCACCGCCCGCTACCTCGTCGGCGCCGAGGGCGGGTCGAGTGCCGTCCGCAAGCACCTCGGCCTGGGCTTCCTCGGCGAGACCCACGACCAGGACCGGATGCTCATCGTCGACGCCGTCACCGACGGCCTGTCGCGCACCCGCTGGCACGTCTGGCCGGGCGTGAAAGGCCGGTTCGCCGGTGCCTGCCCGCTGCCGGACACCGACCTGTTCCAGTGGATGATCCGGCTGGCTCCCGACGAGGAGCAGCCCGAGGGCGAGGAAGCGATCACCCGGCGGATCCGGGCCCACACCCGGAACCGGCGCCTCGCCGTGCGCGACATCCGGTGGCGGTCGGTGTTCCGGCCCAACATCCGCCTGGCGGAGGCCTACCGCGGCGGGCGGGTCTTCCTCGCCGGCGACGCCGCGCACGTGCACACGCCGGCCGGCGCGCAGGGCCTCAACACCGGCATCCAGGACGCCTACAACCTCGGCTGGAAACTCGCCCAGGTCCTCGCCGGAGCCGACCCGCGGCTGCTCGACAGCTACGAAGCCGAACGCCTGCCGATCGCCGCGGGCGTGCTCGGCCTGTCCACCGCGAAGTACGAGGGCCTCGCGAAGCTCGACCCGTCGAGCCTGCGCCGCGGCAAGGACGAACAACAGCTGTCGCTGACGTATCGCGGCGGCCCGCTCGCGCCCGGCGACGGCGACCACACGACGACGCTGCGGATCGGCGACCGCGCCCCCGACGCCGGGCTGCTCGCCCCGGACGGCACGGCGGTGCGCCTGTTCGACATCTGCCGGGGTCCGCACTTCACCGTGGTCGCCTACGGCCCGGAAGCCGCCGCGGCGAGCAAGGAGCTCGACTGGCCGGCGGCCGGGGCACAGCTGCGCCGCGTCGCCGTCGACGCGCCCGCCGATCCCGGGCACGGCTTCCGCCGGGTCTACGGGATCGAAGGCGACACCCTGCTGCTCATCCGGCCGGACGGCTACCTCGGGCACATCGCCACCCGGGACTTCCTCGGATCGACCCGCGCCGCCACCCGGGCGATGACGCCGGCGGTGGCCGGATGAGCCGCACCCTGCTGCACGGCGCGCACGTCATCACCATGGCGCCGCACCGGCCCGACGCCGAAGCCGCCGACGTCCTCATCGACGGCGACAGCATCGCCGCGGTCGGCGACGGGCTCGACGCGACCGGCGCGGAGATCGTCGACGTCACCGGCCGGATCATCATGCCCGGTCTGGTGAACGCCCACCTGCACACGTGGCAGACCGCCCTGCGCGGCACCGGCGCCGACTGGACGCTGGCCGACTACCTCGGCCGGATGCACGGCGCCGTGGCCCGGCACTACCGCCCCGAGGACATGCGGATCGGGACGCTCGCCGGCGCGCTGAGCCAGCTGGACCGCGGCACCACCACCGTGGGCGACTGGTGCCACAACACCCCCACCCCGGAGCACACCGACGCCGCACTCGACGGCCTCCGTGCGTCAGGCGTCCGCGGGGTGTTCCTGCACGGCACCCCGTACTCCGCGGCCGACGCGGTGCACCCGGTCGGTGAGGTCGACCGGCTGCCCGCCGGCCCGCTGCTCGGCATCGGCATGGCGATCCGCGGCCCGCAACTGTCCACTCCGGACGCCGCGGTCGCCGACTTCCGCGCCGCCGCCGAGCGCGGGCTCGTGGTGTCGATGCACCAGAGCGGCGGTGCGCCCGGGCCCGCGTGGGCCGCGGTGCGGGCCGCCGGGCTGCTGGGTCCCGCCACCAACGTCGTGCACGGTGCCGGGCTCACCGGGCAGTGGCTCGAGATCCTGGTCGACGCGGGCGCGAGCATCACGTCCACGCCCGAAAACGAGCTCGGCCAAGGCCACGGCCGCCCCGTCACCGGGGACCTGCTCCGGCTCGGCGCCGCACCGTCGCTGGGCACCGACACCGACGCCGTCACACCGGCCGACGTGCTGTCCGCCGCACGGATCGCGCTGGCGCACCAGCGCGGCCGCGACCACGAGGACCACCGGCGGGACACCGGCTCGTTCGCCCTCACCGCGACCGTCACCGCCAAGCAGGCACTGGGCTGGGCGACGGTCGAAGGCGCTCGAGCGCTCGGTCTCGCCGACCGCGTCGGCCGGCTGGAAGCGGGGATGCGGGCCGACCTCGTCGTCCTCGACAGCTCCGGACCGAATCCGGTCGCGGCCGCGCTGTACGCGGCGGCCGGTGACGTCGAAGCGGTCATGATCGCCGGCCGGTGGCGCAAACGCGACCACGCTCTCCTCGACGTCGACCTCGGGACCGTCCGTGCGCAGCTCCGGGACTCCGCGGCCCACCTGCTCCCCCACGTCCCCGCCTGATGGGCCGGCGGGACGCACTCGCGAGCCGGACGCGGACGGACCTTCTGGCCGCGGCGAAACTCCTGTTCGCCGAACGCGGCTACCTCGACACCAAGATCACCGATATCGCCGCCGCGGCCGGGCGTGCCGTGGGCTCCTTCTACACCCACTTCACCGACAAGGAGCAGCTCCTCGCGGTGCTGCGCGGCGAACTCGGCGAACCGGCCGCGCGCGCGGCCGGCGACGACCCGATCGGCGAGTACGTCACGGCCTGCTGGACCGCGCTGCGCACCCACCGCCCGACCGCCATCGCCCTGCTGCAGTCCGCGATCGCCGCGGCCCCGGCCTCCGGCCGGTTCCGCACCGAGCTGACCAGCTGGACGACCCCGCTGCGGCGGCAGCTGGAGCACCGGCGTGACCGCGGCGAACCACTGCCCGGCGACCCCGAACTGGTGGCGGCCGCGGTGGGCGCCATGCTCGCCGGCCTCAACCACGCCCTGCCCACCGACGACGGCACGGTCGCCGACACCGTCACGAACCTCGTCCTCCACGGCCTGCGTGGTTCGGGACCGTGAGTTGCCGTGGTGTGCCCGCTCGGCGCTGCCCGAACGCGGCCGGCCCACGCGAAGTCCGGCCGCCCGGCCCGCGGCGTGGGTCTGCCGCGAGCCGGGCCGGTGTCAGGGCTTCTCGAAGTGCTGGTAATCGATCGGGGTGTCCCACGACCCACCCCAGGTCCAGCCCCGAGTGGTGAACGCCCGCTCCGCCACATCACCCGCGTGGATCATCCCCGGCAACGTCTGCGACCGATCGACATACGGCGCACCATTGGGCGGATACACCGCACCACTACCGGAGATGTACGGATTCTGCACCGTGTCCACATCGATCGCCC
>NZ_JBEXVF010000121.1:0-17337 GCF_040629235.1 Amycolatopsis sp. NPDC005961
CCGGTGCCGATCAGCCCCAGCCGGATAGGCGGGATCGCGGATGCTGCCATGCCTCGTCCGTCCTCGTCATCGGTTCCGGAACTCGGTCGTGCAGCCCGCTGGTCGCCCGCCCGGCCGGGGTTGGCATCCGCCCCGGCGGCCGCCCGCGCCCGGCCACTCACAGACCCCGCCGGACGACTGCCGGTCCGCAGGTCACCCGGCCCGGTTGGGTTGGCATCTCACCAAGGTCCGCCCTGTCCGGCCAGATCACAGACCCCGCCGGGCGACTGCCGGTCCGCAGGTCAGCCGCCCCGGTCGACCAGCATCCCGCCAAAGGCCGCCCCACATCCGGACCCCGCTGCAGCCACCTCCGGCCGCCCTCAGCCGACCCGCTCAGCCGCCAACCCCGTCTCGACCCGGCGCACACCCCAACTCCCCACCCCGCCAGGCTCCCCTCAGCCAGGACGGCACAACCCCCGCTCGTACGCCAGCAACCCCGCCTCGGTCCGATGCGCACACCCCAGCTTCCGCACCACCTGGGCCACCAAACTCCGCACCTCCGGCTCACCCAGCCTGAGCCGCGCGGCGATCTCGGCGTTCGTCAGCGCGGAACCCACCCCGACCAGCACCTCACGCTCGCGCACCGACAACCGGTCCACTCCGGCCAGCCGCTCGTCCCTCGGGCCCGACAGCCGCGTCGCCGCCGATACCAGGCGGCGGGACGCGTCCGGGGACAGCACCACGTGCCCGTCGGCCGCCAGCCGGACCACCTTGATCAGCTCGTTGCGCCGGGCCGAGCGCAGCACGTACCCCGAAGCGCCGTCGCGCAACGCACGGAGGATCCCCGCGTCGGAGTCGAACGTCACCAGTGCCAGCACCGCCGGGCGGCGGAACACCGGCCCGAGCGGCCCCAGCCGCAGGTCCAGCAGCACCACGTCCGGCAGGCGGCTGCGCAGCGTCGTGCGGGCCGCCGTCGCGTCCGGGGCCGAGCCGATCACCTCGATGCCGTCGGTCTCGGCCAGCAGGGAGCCCAGGCGGGCCCGCACCGCCGGGTCGCGTTCGGCCACCAGAACGCGGACCGGGGGCGGGGGCAGCACCGTCAGTCCTTGGGTCGCAGGCGGATCAGCGGCAGGTCGGTCCGCGACGCACCCACCAGGTCACGCCCGCCCGGGCCGCGCAGCCGCAGCTCGCGGAACCGCACCGAAGACAGCTGCGCCGCTTCGATCGGGTACACGTCGCCGTAGCGCTTGATCTTCTCGACCAGTTCCTTGCCCAGCAGCTCCACCAGGCCCGCGTGCCGGCTCGCGCCGCCGCCGAGGGGCACGTCCAGCTGCTTGCGCACCTCGGGGAACCGCTGGTCCAGCTCGACGGCCAGCTGGTGGATCGTGACGTAGGCCGGGCCGAACTCGGACGCGTCCGGGCCCGGAGGGATCTCCTTCAACACCTTGATGAGCTTGTCGTCCATCCCCAGTTTGTCCCACAGGGTCACGTTTCCTCCTGTCGTGGCCGCCGCAGGTCTACCAGAGGACCGGCACGCGGTCCACTCCCCCGGTCACCCGGTTCGTCCGGACCTCCAGTTCGTCGACCGGCACCGCGAGCCGCAGTCCGGGGAACCGGCGGAACAGCGAGCCGAACACGACGCGCAGTTCCGTGCGGGCGAGACTCGCGCCGATGCAGAACCAGCCCCCGTAAGCAAACGACACGTGCGAGTTGGGCTTGCGCCCGGGGTCGAATTGCGCGGCGGCGGGGAACACCGACGAATCCCGGTTCGCGGCCGCCAGCGAGAGGACGACCGCGTCCCCCCGGGCGACCGTCACGCCGCCGAGCTCGACGTCGTCGTGCGCGTACCGCAGCACCCCGAGCCCGCCCGGCGCGGACAGCCGCAGGATCTCCTCGACGACGCCGTGCACCCGGTTCTCGGGGTCGGCGGCCAGCGCGTCGCGCCGCGCGAGGTCGGTGAGCAGGTACAGGACGCCGAGGTCGATCCGGTTCGACGTCGTCTCGTGGCCGGCGAACAGCAGGCCGGCGCCGAGGCGCGCGAGGTCGTCGTCGGTGAACGCCGGGTCTTCGGCCTGGGCCCGGACCATGTCCGAGACCACGTCCTGGCCGGGTGAGCGCCGCTTGGCCGCCGCCAGCCGCCCCATGTAGGCGGCGAACTCCTCGAGCGCCGCGTCGGCGCCGGAACCGATGTCCATCCGGCCCATCCGCTCGGACAGTACGCGGAACGTGTCGCGGTCTTCGTACGGCACGCCGAGCAGCTCGCAGATCACCAGCACCGGCAGCGGGAACGACAGGTGCTCGTGCAGGTCGACCGGCTCGTCCGCGTGCCGGGCCCGCTCCATGGCGGCGAAGCAGCCGTCGGCCAGTTCCTGGACGTGACCGGCGAGCCGCCGGATCCGGTTGGCGGAGAACGCGGGCACGAGCATCTTCCGCATCCGCGCGTGCGCCACGTGCTCGGTTTCGTGGTCGCCCTGCGGCCGGCCGAGGATCGCCGCCTCCGACAGCGCCGACGCGGTTTCCGGCGCCGGGTGCGACCGGCCGAAGCGCGGGTCGGTGAACACCGCGCGGACCTCTTCGAACCCGGTGACCAGCCACGCCGGGTCGCCGGCCGGCGTGGTCACCGGCACGACCGGGCCCTGGCGGCGCAGCACCTCGAAGAGCGGGGCGATCTCCAGGACGTTCGGCCGTTCGAACGGCAGGCGCGGCGTGTCCGTGGACGCGGTCATCGGGTTCTCCCCCCGGCTGCGCGACCGGTCGGCGTGGACGCGGGCGGTCCGGTCACCGGCCGCTCCCCCCGGTCCCCCTGCGCTCCACGGTACCCAGAAACCCGCGCGAGAGCGGGGATCGCGCGATTCCCCGCCCTTTCGGGCCAACGCCCCCTCCGGTGAACCGCCCGCAAAGCCTCGAATGGGTCATTCACGTCGACGGAGGCGCGCCAAACTGTCGGTGCCCTCCGCTACCGTGGATATCGGGGACCGGAGGCACGCCCTACAGCAGTTTCCACGCCCGGGTGAGCGTGTCACGCAGGATCTGCTCCATCTCGTCGAACTCCCGCTGGTCGCAGATCAGCGGCGGCGAGAGCTGCACCACCGGCTCGGCCCGGTCGTCGGCGCGGCAGTACAACCCGGCCTCGAACAACGCGTCCGAAAGGAACCCGCGCAGCACCCGCTCGGACTCCGGACCGCTGAACGTCTCCTTCGTCGCCTTGTCCTTCACCAGCTCGATGCCGTAGAAGAACCCGGCCCCCCGGACGTCCCCGACGATCGGCAGGTCGGTCAGCTTGTCCAAAGTGGACCGGAACGCGTCTTCCCGCGTGAGCACGTGGTCGTAGAGGCCCTCGCGGGAAATCAGGTCGAGGTTCGCCAGCGCGACCGCGCACGACACCGGGTGCCCGCCGTAGGTCGAGCCGTGCATGAACGTCGTGGCACCCCGGGTGAACGGCTCCATCAACCGCTCCGAAGCCAGCACCGCACCCAGCGGCGCGTACCCCGACGTCAGGCCCTTCGCCGTCGTGATGATGTCCGGCTGGTAGCCGTAGCGCTTGGCGGCGAAGTCGTACCCGACCCGGCCGAACGCGCAGATCACCTCGTCGGACACCAGCAGCACGTCGTGCTTGTCGCAGATTTCCCGCACCCGCGCGAAGTAGCCCGGCGGCGGCACGAAGCAGCCGCCGGTGTTCTGCACCGGCTCGAGGAACACCGCGGCGACCGTGTCGGCGCCCTCGAACTCGATGGCCTGCTCGATCTGGTCGGCGGCCCAGCGCCCGTAGGCCTCGTAGTCGTCGGCGTGCTCGGGCGCGCGGTAGAAGTTCGTGTTCGGCACGCGCAGAGTGCTCGGCACCAGCGGTTCGAAGTCGGCCTTCGCGCCGGGGATGCCGGTGATCGACAACGCGCCCTGCGACGTCCCGTGGTAGGCCAGTGAACGGCTGACCACCTTGTGCTTGGTGGGTTTCCCGACGAGCTTGAAGTACTGCTTCGCCAGCTTCCACGCCGTCTCGACCGACTCGCCGCCGCTCACCGTGAAGAACACGCGGTTCAGGTCGCCGGGGGCCGCGTCGGCCAGCCGTGAGGCCAGCTCGATCGCCGTCGGGTGGGCGTGGCCCCACAGCGGGAAGTACGCGAGCTGCTTCGTCTGCCGCGCGGCCGCTTCGGCGAGCTCCTCGCGCCCGTGGCCGACCTGGACCGCGAACAGCCCGGCGAGCCCGTCCAGGTAGCGCTTCCCGCGGGCGTCCCAGATGTAGGCGCCTTCGCCCCGCACGATCACCGGGACGTCGGTCTCGTCGTAGGCGGAGTGGCGCGTGAAGTGCATCCAGAGGTTGCTGCGAGCTGCCTGGGCGAGGCCGGCGGCATCGACGGAGGCGCGGTCGGCGGTAGTGGTCATGCCTCGGTTATCGCACGCGGCGACCACCGGGCGCAAGCGATTCAGTCGTCCAGACGAATATCATCAACTAATCCGTGGCCAATATTTCCGCGGCACCTTCGGATTTCGTCGTCACGGTCAGCGAGAGCCCCACTGGTAGGTCTGCTTCCGCAGCTTGAGGTAGACCATCACCTCCGCGTGCCGGACGCCCGGCAGCGCGCGGATCCGCGTCGAGATCAGCTGCAGCAGCGCCTCGTCGTCCGCGCAGACGGCCTCGCACAACAGGTCGTAGCGCCCGGCGCAGAGGATCACGTACGCGATCTCGTCCATTTCGGCCAGTGCGTCGCCGACCGGCTCGAGCGGCCCTTCGACGGTGATCGCGATCATCGCCTGCCGGAACAGCCCGACCTGCAAGGGATCCGAGACGGCGACGATCTGGATGACGCCGGAGTCGGACAGCCGCTGCACCCGCTGCCGGACGGCGGCCTCCGACAGGCCGACCGCCTTGCCGATGGTCGCGTAGGCGCGCCGGCCGTCCTCTTGGAGCTGCGCGATGATCTGCCGCGAGAGGTCGTCGAGCACCGGCGGCGCGGGCCGGCTGGGGGTGTCCTGGCTGCTCACGCCCCGGATCATCCCCGACGCGGGCGACACAGGGCAAACGCCACACCCCGGTCACGATGAGTGACTAAATCCGAAGGCTCTGTCCCCTGTGGACAACGATTTCAGTCGTCTTCGCGGCGTTGACAACACCGAATCGGTGCTGTTCCATCCGTCGCACCTTGCCCCGGCCGGAGGGAACGCCCATGCCCCGCACTCCCGCCCCGCCCCGATCCGCCGCCGCCACCGCACCCGCCGGACCCCGCACGCTGACCCGGTCCATCGGCGTCGGCGGCGGGACCCTGCTGACGCTCAGCTGCGTGACGCCGGCGTCGTCGCTGTTCGTCCTCGTGCCGCCGCTCTTCGCCGACCTCGGCACCGGCACCGCGCTCGCCATCGCGCTCGCGGTGCTGCTCTGCGTCGGGATCGCCTTCTGCTACTCCGAACTCGGCACGCTGGTCCCGAGCGCCGGCGGCGAGTACGCGATGGTGACGACGGTGGCCAACCGGTTCGCCGGCTGGCTGACGTTCATGCTCTCCTTCATCGTCATCCTCGTCGTGCCGCCGATCATCGCGATCGGCGTCGCGGACTACGTCGCCGCGGTCGCGCACATCGACCCGTCGGTCGCCGGGGCGCTGGTGATGCTCGCGTCCACCGTGATGGGCCTGCTGAACCTGCGCTCCAACGCCTGGATCACCGGGATCTTCCTGGTCGTCGAGATCGTCGCGATCTTCGTCGTGTCGCTGCTCGGGTTCACCCACACCACGCAGAGCGCGGCCGTGCTGGTCAAGCCGTCGCTCGGGACGAGCGGGATCGGGCTGATCGCCGTCGTCGCGGGGCTCGCCGTAGCGTTGTTCGTGATGCAGGGCTTCAGCACCGCCGTCTACCTCGCCGAGGAGATGCGCGAGCCGCGGAAGACGGTCGCCCGGACCGTGTTCTGGACGCTCGGGATCAGCGCACTCGTCATCCTGGTCCCGGTCGTCGCGATCACCCTCGCCGTGCCGGACGCGGCCGCGCTCGCCGGCGTCGACCTCACCGCGCTCGTCACCGGCTGGAGCAACTCGGCCGTCGGTGCCGCGATCAGCCTGTGCATCGCGGCGGCGATCGTGAACGCGGTGATCGTCATGGTCATCCAGAACTCGCGCGTGCTCTACGCCTCCGCGCGCGACCGGGCGTGGCCGACGCCGGTGAACCGCGCGATGAGCGTGGTGAGCGAGCGGTTCGGCGCGCCCTGGGTCGCGACGCTCGTGGTCGGGCTGTCCGAAGCCGTCCTCTGCTTCGTGCCGGTGGACACGCTCAGCGGCGTCACCGGGGTCGCCGTCGTCGCGCTCTACCTGTGCGTGGCCATCGCCGCGCTGCGGGCCCGCCGGGCGGCGCACCGGAAACCGCACGTGTGGCGGATGCCGGCCTGGCCGGTCGTCCCCGTGGTCGCCGTCGCCGCGCTGGCCTACGTCCTGGTCGAACAGAGCGCGCTCGACCTCGGCATCACCGCCGGCGTGCTGGTGGTGTCGGCGCTGTACTGGTGGGGTTACCTGCGCCGTCGTCCCGAACGCTGGGTCGTGACGGTCCCGGCGGAGGACTAGCTCAGTCCTTCCCGCGGCCCCTCAGCTGACGCAGGCCGACGACGATCACCGCGAGCAGCCCGACGACGCCGACCACCACCCAGATCCAGCCGGGGATGCCGCTGGTGTCCACCGCGGTCGGGGCGGTGGGTGCCTGGGCCTGCTCCGGCACGGACGTCGTCGGCGCCGCGGCGGACGAAGCCGCGGCGGCGAGGGTGAAGTGCACGGTGCCGGTGAGGTTGTCGCCGTCCTCCGCGATCACCTTCCAGGTCAGCGTGTAGGCCTGGGCGGGCCCGGCCGGGGTCACCGGCGCGGTCACGACGGCGCCGGCCACCGCGGGCGTGCCGACCGTCCAGGCGGTGCCGTCGCGGCCGGTGATCTTGACGGCTTCCGGCGGCAGGGTCACGGGCTCGCCGAAGGTCAGCCGGACCTCGGTCGGCGCGGCCGCGAGCGCGGCACCTTCGGCGGGTGAACTGGACTCCAGCTCGGTGTGGGCCGACGCCGGCCCGGCGAGCACGACGAGCCCGGTGAGGGCGGCGAGAACGGCTCCGAACGCACGACGCGGGATCATCCGGACATCCTGCCCTATCCGCCCGTGCAGTCTTCGTGTCCACCCGTGCACGCGGGTGGGGGTCCCTTCTCATCGCGGCGCGCATTGGCCAGGATGGACGCCTGGGTGGCGAGGGAAGGACTTCCATGGCGACTGTGCGCGACGAGGCCGACGCGCGGCGGCAGCTGCGTGCGGAGCACCGGCGGGACGAGGACGGACCGAGGGAAAGCGCCTCGGCGGTCGCGAGGCCGCAGGGCACCGGCGCGGCCGCGCTGGTCGCCGACGGCACCGACGTCCTCGAGCTGGACTACGCCGAGATCGACGCCGCCAAGAACGCTCTCGACGCGCGCCACCAGGAGCTGTCCGGCTACCTCGAAAGCGCCCGCGAGCTGGGCACACCGCTGGCCGACGGCAAAGGCCCGGTGTCCCACTGGATGCGCCGCTCGTTCGGGTTGCGCGGCGGCGCCGAGGCCGGCGGCGTACAGGCCGCGCTGGAGTCCTACCTGACCGAGCTGGCCTCGCTGCGCCAAGCGCTCGACACCGTCGCGGCGTCGCACCGGAGCAACGACGAGGAGGCCGCGGCGTCGTTGCGGGCGGGTGAGCGCGATGCCTGAGTTCCACTCCACGCACCACCAGCCGACCGCGCGCGAGCAGGCGAAGGCGCGGCGGGTGCGTCGCGAGAAAGCCGTGAACAACCGCGAAGACGCGTTCGGCAAGATCAACTGGGACTCCTACGACCACCGCGAGCTGTGGGACATGGTGCAGTCGGCCGACCCGCCGCGGCTCGGCGAGCAGGCGCACCGGTGGGCCGAGCTGGCCCGGGGCGTCGACACGGCCACCGGCGACGTCCACACGCTGGTGCAGAAGCTGCTGCTGTCGTGGCGCGGGCCGTCGGCGGCGCAGGCCGCGGACTCGATCCAGCGCCTGACCGGCTGGGCGAGCACAGCGGGCGAGAACGCCCGCCACATCGGCGACGGCCTCGACACCTACACCGCGGCGATCGGCGAAGCCCGGCGGAAGATGCCGGAACCGGTGCACTACTGGGCCGAGCGGTGGTTCAAGGAGGGCTACGCGGTCAAGCGGCTCGACGGCCCGCAGGGCGCGTACATGCTGGACGACCTGCTCGACGACCAGCTGCCGACGAAGAAGCAGGCGGACGACGCCAAGGCCGAGGCGGTCCGCGTGATGGAGCAGTACGAGAGCGCGAGCCACGACGTCCGCCACCGCCTGCCCCCGGCGTTCGACGCGGCGCCGCAGGTGAGCGCGGCCGGTGCGGACGCGGTGGCCCCACGGGTGCCCCATACGCCGGTGGTCACGGACCCCCATACGCCCGTGGTCCCGGGCCCGCCGCTCGATCGTGGTCCGGACGAGGGCCCGGCGCCGGTGCCGGGCCGGGTGCCGGACGACTCGACGTCGACCGCGTCCGCCTTGCCGCCCACGTTCACCGGCGCCGGGGTGCTGCCGGGCGGCCTCGACGGGGTGATCGGCACGGGCGGGACGGGCTCCGGACCGGGTTTCGCCGGCTTCGTCGGCCCAGGCCCTGGCGGCTCGGGTGGGTCGGGTGGCTCGGGTGGCTCGGTGGGTGAAGGCGGCCGGGCCGGCGCGGGTCGCTTCGGGAACGCGACGCCGGGTTTCGGCCCGGGAGCGGCGGGCGGCCGCGGCGCGGGCACCGGGTACGGCATGTACCCGCCGGGCCAGGGCACCCGCCGTGAAGAGGACAGCGAGCACCGCGACAAGTACGCGGACGGCTACGACCTCCTGGACGACCTGCCCCCGGCCTATCCCCCGGTGTTCGGCGAATGACCGGCTTCCACGCGGACCCGGCGGCCCTCGACGCGCTGGCACTCCGTCTCGAGGGGACGGCCGAGGAGTACGGCGCGGCGGCGGCTTCGGTCGAGACGGCAGCGTCCGGCGACTTCGGACCCCTGGCGATCTCGGGCGCGCTCGCGGTGCTGACGGGCGAGTGGTCGGGCAGGATACGAGCGGTGGAAACGGACTTCACCACGGCGGCGAGCAGCGTCCGCGCGGCCGCGAAGGCCTACGGGACAACAGATGCGGCCGCGGCCGAAGACCTGGGCCGAGCCGCCGATGGCTGAGTTCCGCGGCCTCGGCTTCAACCCGGTCCCCGGCCATCCCGACACCGTCGCCGAAGCCGCCCGCCACTACGCCGCCGCGGCGGCGCGGCTCGAGCAGGCCCGCACCCCCGGCGAAATCCCCGAGTGGGCCGGAAAATCCGCCCAGGCCCTCGCCGACCGCGCCGGACGTGCCGCGACCGGCCTCGCCGCCGTCCCCGAAGCCCTCCGCGCGGCCGCCGCCATCCTCGACGACTGGGCGGGCACCCTCGTCGCCCACCACCGCCGCGCCGAGGACCTCGACCGCCAGGCCACCGCCGCGCGCCAAGCCCTCACCACCGCCCAGGACGACGTCGACCAAGCCGAAACCGAAGCCCAGTTCTCCCCCGCCGCTCAACCGAACCTCACCGCGGCCCGTGCCCGGCTCGCGACGAGACAAGACGACCTCGACCGTGTCCTCGCCGAAGCCCGCGAGCTGGAACGCGCCCACACCACGGAAGCAGCCCGCGTCGCCGACCGCCTGCGCGCGCTTGGCGACGGCTCTCCCCTGCCGAGCGCCCCGGATTTCCCCGCCGTGACAACACATCTGGAGACGTTCTCGACCGTCGGGCGCGAGCTGGGCGTGACCGTCGCGAAGACCCCCGTCGCGCCCGTGACGCCGCCGCCGGGCGCGGTCGGCGCCTTCGCCGCGGCACTGGGTGGCCGGTGAAACTGCCCGCCGTTCCGGGGATCACCCCGGTGAGCCTGGACTCGGTCGAGCGCACCACCGCCGAGCTGCACGCGCTGATGGCACGCCTGCGCGGCCCCGACGCCGCCCGCGACCTCGGCCTGGAAGCGGCGGCCGTCCAGTGCGCGGAGATCGCCCACGAGCAGCGGGCCGGGCTGCTGGCCCTGGTCGAGCACCGGGACGCCGATCCCGCGGTGCTCATCGCCGGGGTCGTCCCGATCGAGGGCACCCTCGACGATGCCGCGGACCTCGGCCACTTCGTCGCCGACACGACCCCGGGCATTCGGGAGGTCAGCCACGCGAACACCCGCCGCGGCTACCCGGTGGTGATCGTCGAGCGGATCGGCCTGTCGGGCGCGCAGCTGCAGGCCGTCGTCCTCGACCCGGATCGCCCGCGCGCGGCCGTGTTCACCCTGCACTCCCCCGGCGGCCGCGGCTGGCTGGAGGTCGCCGGCCTGGCCGGGACGCTCGTCGCCGACGTCGACCTCACCCCCGCAGCGCCTGCTCCCGGAACTCGCGCGGAGTCCGGCCGGTCGCGCGGCGGAACGTCCGCGAGAAGTGCGGGGCGCTGGTGAACCCGCAGTCCCGCGCGATCTCCGCGATCCCCCGCCCCGCCTTCGCCGGGTCCGCCAGCAACGCCTTCGCGCGCTCGACGCGCAGGCCCTTCAGCCGTTCCGCAACACCTTGGCCGTCATCGAAAAGCTGGTACAGCCGCCGACGCGAGATGTACAGCGCTTCGGCGATCTTGTCCGCGCTGAGCGACTGCTCGCCGAGGTGCGCGCGCATGTACTCGAGCGCTTCACGCCTTCGCGCTGCCAAAGCGTCGACACGATCGAGTTCGACGCGCAACGCGCTGCGCAGCACCAGTTCCGCCAGGCCGAGCAGGTGGTGGGCCAGCCCGTGCGGGTCGAGCCGAGGGCCGGCCGCCACGACGTGCGCGACCGCGCCGGCGAACAGCGACCGCAGCGGCGCGTCGACCTCCACCGGCCGGAACATCAGCGGCCGCAGCTCGGCGAACGAGATCGACAACTTCGCCGCCGCGACCGTCAGCATCACGACGCCGGAGGGCTGCAGGTGCAGCGTGGCGTCGGCGAACGTCAGCTTCGCGCCGGACTCGGCGACCGCCCGCGGGACGGGGCAACGCAGCAGCAGCTGGATGCCTTCGGGGTCGCCGCGGCCGCCGAGGATCGCGGCGCGGGCGGCCGCGGCGCCGGAAGCGCGGACGACGAGGTACCCGCTCGCGGGGACGTCCATCGACTGCGGCTCGGCCATCGGCACCATCGTGCCCGACGGCGGCCGCGCACCACGGGAAGGGTGACCATGGCGCGGCGCACCGCGACGGCGGCCGGAGTGATCCTGTCGCATCTCGAATTCGATCTCCTCTGGGCGGACCTGGGGCCGGGCGGGCCGCCGCCGTACCCGTTCGACGTGCCGGTGCACGGCGCCACCCACGCCGAGCGCGACGACCTCGGCGTGCGCGTCTTCGCCGGGCTGGCGGAAGCGGGCCTCACCGACGGCGACGACGTCGACCCGGCACTGGCGGACCTGGTCGTGCTGCTGGGTGCGCCGTCGCTGAGCGTCGACGCGCTGGTGCTGGGCGAAGCGCCGTGGCGGCTGCTCGCGGCCGTGCGGGACGCGGCCGGGGTGCTCGCGGTCCTCGACGAGCGCGAGCTGGTGCTGGAGCCGCTTCGCCCGGCCGACCTGGTCGCGGCCGTGGCCCGGATGCTCGGCGACGCCGAGGCGGGCCCGGGCGACCAGCTCCGGCTTCCCCGCGCGACGTACTCGGCGGCGATGGACGCGTACGCGCGCAACGGCTACGACGCGTTCGAGCGGGCGTTGAGCGCGACCGGGATCACCGGCCGCGCGGTCCGTCCACTGGCGACGCTGGTGACCGCCGAGCGCTACGCGGCGGGCCAGCTGGCAGCGACGGGCCCGGCGGGCCGCACCCCGGTCCTGGCCTGGTTCGACACGGCGGCCGGGCGCTACGCGGTGACGCCGGAGGACGTGGCCGGCGAACCGTGGGTGATGGTCACGCCGGCCGACGGCGCCTGGCTGGCCGACCGGCTGACCCGCATGCTCGGCGACGCCCGCTGAGCGGTCTGCCGCGGCCGGTCAGGTTGCCCAGGTCGTGGGCAGGAACTCTTCGGGGGCCGGCCGCGGCCGGATCGCCGGTCCGCCCACCTCACCGAGTGGCTCGCTCGAGGGCCGCGGACCGAACCTCGGGCCTTCCGCACCGTCCGGCAGCAAGTCCCCCAGCACCTCGCGTCCCTGCCGCAGGGCATCGGCGCCCGCCTCCGATACCAGCCGCCGGATCACCCCGGCCAGCTCCCCCGGCGACCGGTTCAGCGCCTGCCGGTCGAACCGCAGGTCCACGAGCGCGCCGTGGAGGTCGACCAGCACCGACACCCCGTCGGCCTCGGCGGAGGCGCGGATCGCGGCCAGCCGCGTCCCATACGCCGGTTCGGGGGCCTCGAAGGCCGCGTCGGCCAGCTCCGAAGCCTTCATTGGGCCCGCCAGCTGTCCGGTGTGGTCGCTTCCGCGTCCTCACTCGCCTCGGGGAGGCCGAGACCGTCCACGTCGTGCCACAACGAAGCCGTGGCGCGCGCCGACGCGGCCGCGGCCAGCACCAGGATCCGGCGGGCCAGCTCGTCCGGCTCCAGCCTCAGCGCCGACGCCTCCAGCGTCAGCTCCTGCAACGCGCCGCCGGGCGCGACCTCGACGGCGACCGTGCGGTCGGCGGCTTTTCCGGTGATCACGGGTGGACCCCTCCGTAGAACGTGGACGCCGAGAGCGTGTGCGTGTTCCGGCGGACGGCGTCCCCGGAGTTGCCCTCGATCATCGTGACCTGGTTCCCCTCGACCTTCTCGACGATCCCGATGTGCGTGCTCGTCGACGTGTTCTGCGGCCCGGTGCCGAAGATCAGCACGTCCCCCGGCTTCGCTTCGTGCAGCGAGTGCTTGCCGTACGCGTGGCCGTTGCGCTCGCCCCAGTGGAAGACGTCGCCGCTGAAGGGCAGCACCGGGATCTTCACGCCGGCCTTCCGCCACATCGCCGTCGCGAACGACGAGCACCACGCGGCGGTCGGGCCGTACGGGTTCCGGTTGCTGCCCGGCGGGTTCTCGCGGACGCCGAGCTGGGTGCGCGCGGCGTGGACGACCTCCTGGCCGCGTCCGCCGGCCTTGCTCGGGTGCGTGGTCTTCGTGGGCACGGCCTTGTCCATGACACCGTCGTGGGTCAGGTCCTTCCGCAGGTCGTGCAGCTTCTCGGCCGCCGCCTTCAGTTCCGCGTCGACGTGCCGCAGCGTCGACGCCGACTGCCGCGTGTACTGCGGGGCCAGGTCGGCCGCGTGCCCGACCGCGCGCATCAGCGCGGCCTGCGTCCCGGCCGCGACGCCCGCGTCGAGGACCTGCTTCGCCCGCGCGGTGTACTCGTCGACCAGCCGCTGCACGGCGGTGTGCCCGCTGTCCACTGTGGACGCGACGTGCGCGACGACCTTCTCCGCCGCCGCCCCGGCCGCGCCCGTGATCCGAAGCTCCTTCGTCAGCTTCGCGCTGGTGTGGCGGAAGCCGTCGGCGCCGTGGCCGTGCCAGTGTTCGAGGACGGTGGCGCTTTCCTTGTGGTAGGCGTCGTGCTGGGCGTCCAGCGCACCCGCCACCCGGTGCAGGGCGTACTCGGCCCGGACGGCGTCCTCGGCCTTCCCGGCGAGCTTGTTGCGGTGCGCGACGAGGTCCTTCGCGAAGGAGTGCGCGAGCGCGGCGGTGTCCATGTCAGCCCATTCCGTTCAAGGTGGCCACGGTCGCCGTCTCGTGGTCGCGATAGGACTTCGCGGCCTTCCGCGCCGCGGCGGCCAGCCCGTCCGCGTGCGCGCCGACGCCCTTGACCTGCTTCTGCAGGGCCAGCCCGAAGCCGGCGAGCGCGTCGGCGAACCCCGACTCCTCACCGATCTTGCCGAAGCTTTCGCGGCCGATCTCCCGGACGTCGCGCAGGTGCCCGGTCGCGGTGCCCAGCGCGTCGCCGACGTGCCGGGTCCGGGCCACGTAGGAGTGCAGCACGCTGTCGTCCACCCTGAGCGGACGGCCGCTCGCGGTGCCGGTCCCGGCGGACTTGCCGTGGTGCTTCGTGACGTCCTGAGCCGCCTGGCGAGCGGCCGTGAGGTGGTGCTTGTAGGCGCCGTTCGTGTACGTCGACCAGGGCGTGAAGTCGTGGCCGTCGCTCGAGATGCTGTTCGCGACGCGGGCGTTGGTGTCCGGGTCGAACAGCCGGTCGTCGGACTTCAGGTGGTACTGCCGGCGCCGTTCCGGGCCGAGCGCGCCCAGCATGTTGATCTGCCAGAGGCCGTAGGAGTCGTCCGGTGGCGTGGCGTTGTGCGCGGTCGTCCGCCCGCCGGACTCGGCCAGCGCGACGGCGACCGCGGTGGTCAGGCCCTGGCCGCGGAACCCGGCCGCGTAGGCGTGCCGGGCGATCTGCTCGGCGCTCAGCTTCGTCATGGTTCGACCTTGACCGTCCGGGTACCCCCGGCGGTAGCCACGGTGCACGCGGGGACAACCCGGGTGCACGCGCGGCTCAACCTTCGGGGCCGTTCACGCGTACTGATCCCGGGGAGACCTTCGACGAGGGGATGCACGGATGCGCGGCGCCGGGGTGGTGACCCTGCTGGGGTTGACGCTGGTCACGGCGTCGTGCGCGGCACCACGCACGACAACGCCGAGCCCGATCGCCGAACCGGCGCCGCTCGTCCGCACGACCACTCCGGTGCCCACGACGACTCCTCCTCCGCCCGCGCCGCCCTGCGCCGTCACGACCGGCGCGTGCGTGAGCCTGGCGCAGCGCCTGGCCTGGCTGCTGCGCGACGGCCGGGTCGTGCGGGGCCCGGTCCCGGCCGGCTTCGGACCGCCGGACCAGGCGACGCCGGCCGGGTCGTTCCACGTCGTCTGGAAGGACCGCGAGCACACCAGCAGCGTGTACGGCACGGACATGCCCAACTCGGTGTTCTTCGCCGCCGGCGGCATCGCCTTCCACGCCGGGCCGCTCGACGCGCCGTCGCACGGCTGCGTCCACCTCACCGACGCCGATTCGGCGGCGTTCTTCGACGGCCTGAACGTCGGGGACGCGGTGCAGGTCCTGTAGCGTCACTCCCCGGTGGACACTTCGACTGTCGTTTCGCGCCTGCGCGCCGCGGGCTGCGTGTTCGCCGAGGACGAGGCGGACCTGCTGATCGCCGCCGCCACGACCCCCGCCGAACTCGGCTCGCTGGTGGAACGCCGCGTTGCGGGACTGCCGCTGGAGCACCTGCTCGGCTGGGCGGAGTTCCACGGCCTGCGGATCACCGTGCGGCCCGGGGTGTTCGTCCCGCGTCGCCGCACCGAGTTCCTGGTCGACGTCGCCGCCTCGCTCGCGCCGGCCGAGCCGGTGGTGCTCGACCTGTGCTGCGGCTCGGGTGCGCTGGGCGCCGCGTTCGCCGCCGCGCTGCGCCCACGTGAGCTGCACGCGGCCGACGTCGAGCCAGCGGCCGTCGCGTGCGCACGGCTGAACCTCCCGGAGGCCCGCGTGTACGAAGGCGACCTCTACGACGCGCTGCCGTCGTCGCTGCGCGGCCGGGTCGACGTGCTCATGGCGAACGTGCCGTACGTCCCCTCGGACGCCGTCGCGACCATGCCGCCGGAGGCTCGGCTGCACGAACCCCGCGTGGCGCTCGACGGCGGGACCGACGGCCTCGACCTCGCCCGCCGCGTCGCCGCGGGCGCGTCGCGATGGCTCGCGCCGGGCGGGATTCTGCTGACCGAATCGAGTGAACGGCAGGCGCCGGTATTGGCCGCGCTGTTCGCCGCCGCGGGGCTGGCTCCGCGCGTGCACGATTCGGAAGAGCTGGGCGCCACCGTCGTCACCGGGACCGCCCCGCCGTCGTGATTTGCCCGGTGGGGCGAGGACTTTCGTTCACTCCTTCGTCGGAGTGACCACCCGGATCGGGCTGCGGTTCGGCATCTCGATGAGCTGCGGTCCGCGCTACACGACCGGCACGGGCGTACGCGTCCGGCAGCGACTGCGCGTTCGGATTCCAGCCGCTGTGCGTCCTGGACAACTCGGGCAGTTCGTCGTGAGCAACCACATCCTCGACGGGGACGGGTACTGGGTTTACCCGTACGCGTGACAAACTCGATCTCACGTTCCGGCGCCGGCGGACGTCTACAGGGTGTGATCGTGAAACCGTTCGAGCAAGTCGTGACCGAGCACGGGCCGATGGTCCTCCGGGTCTGCCGGGCCGTGCTCGGCCCCGCCGACGCCGAAGACGCCTGGTCGGAGACCTTTCTCGCCGCCCTCAAGGCGTATCCGGACCTGCCCGCCGAGGCGAACGTCCAGGCGTGGCTGGTCACGATCGCGCACCGCAAGGCCATCGACGTCACCCGCGCCCAGGCGCGCGTCCCGGTGCCGGTCGGCGAGATCCCGGACCGCCCGGGCGGAGCCGGCCCACTGGACGGCGACCTGTGGGACGCGCTGGCGAGGCTGCCGGACAAGCAGCGCGCCGCCGTCGCCTACCACTACCTGGCCGGGCTGCCGTACGCGGAAATCGCGAAGATCACGGGAGGCAGTGTCGACGCCGCCCGCCGCGCGGCCGCCGACGGCGTCAAGACCCTGCGGGCCACCTACCCCTTGGAAGGAGCGCACTCATGATCGACATCATCCCGTCGCCTCCGGTGGCTTGCGAACTGCTGCCGGACCGCCTGCACGACCGCCTGACCGCGGCCGCCGAGCGCGAGGGCCTGCTGGACGTCGCCTACCGCACGCTCGACACGCCGGTCGGTTCCCTCCTGCTGGCGGCGACGTCCCAGGGCCTGGTGAAGGTGGCGTTCGACCGCCAGGACCACGACGCGGTCCTGGCCGAGCTGGCCACGGTGATCAGTCCCCGGCTCCTCCACGCCCCGGCCCGCCTGGACCCGGTGGTCCACCAGCTGGACGAGTACTTCACCGGCGGGCGCCGGTCATTCGACGTCCCCCTGGACTTCCGCCTGGCACGCGGCTTCCGGCTGTCGGTGCTGGAACACCTGCCGGAGATCGAGTACGGCCGAACGGAGAGCTACGCCCAGGTGGCCACGGCGGCGGGCAGCCCCAAGGCAGTCCGAGCAGTCGGCACGGCGTGCGCGCTCAACCCGCTCCCGGTGGTGGTGCCGTGTCACCGGGTGGTGCGGTCGGACGGGTCGTACGGCCAGTACGCGGGTGGTGAGGAAGCCAAGCGGGTGCTGCTGACGATGGAAGCGGCCTGAGCTTCGGGCTTTCTCTGCCGGCCGGTGTGGCGGGCGACCCGGGGCAGGCCGGGCGGGCCGGGAGGCCGAGCCGGACCGGGCAGGCCGGGCGGGCCGGGGCGGGCCGGGCGGGCCGGGCGGGCCGGGCAGGGCCCGGCGGGCCGGGCAGGGCCCGGCGGGCCGGGCAGGGCCCGGCGGGCCGGGCAGGAGAGCGGAAGTGCGGCGGGTGGGGGAGGGGGGTGAGGGTCGGGGT
>NZ_JBEXVF010000122.1:0-16532 GCF_040629235.1 Amycolatopsis sp. NPDC005961
TCTTCGGTGGACTTCATGGAGGAGGCGTTCCGCTTCAACGTGGCGACGGCGCACGCTTTGACGGTCAACGGCCGGGCCCGGCGAGGTCGACGGCCCGTTCGCGAACCTCGGCGACGCGGGCAGCCCCCGTGGCAGGAGCGCCGCCGCGCGCCGGGCCGGTTCGGCGGCTGCCCGTCGCGCGCCCCGGTCAGGCTCCGCGGTAGCTGCCGATCGTCCAGGCGTTGCCTTCCGGGTCGCGCAGGCTGAACGTGTGGGAGCCGTACTCGGTGTCCGTCAGCTCCGCCGTCACCTCCGCGCCGGCGGACTTCACCCGCGCGTGGATCTCGTCCACCTTGTCCGACACCACGTACACCGCGCCGGTGCCGGGCTTCATCGCGTCGTGGATTCCGTCCGGCGGGCGGACGCTGCCCAGCATCACCGCGCCGCCCTCGGGCCAGCGCAGCTCCGCGTGCGCGATCAGGTCGCCTTCGGGCACCACCAGAGCCTCGGTGAAGCCCAGGACGTCGACGAGGAAACGGACCGCCGCCGGGGCGTCGTCGTAGCGGAGAGCGGGCCAGACGTTCGGTTCAGGAGTCATGCCGCGAGTCTTGCCCCGCCGCCACCTCCTCGTCTTGGAGGAACGGGAGCTCCTCGGCGATCCACGTGCCCGGCGTGCACCCGGCGAGCGCTCGCCACTCGTTCGTCAGGTGCGCCTGGTCGTAGTACCCGCATTCGACGGCCAGCGAAGCCAGGTCCGCGTGCCCCTGCCGCAGCAGCCGGCCGGCCCGCTCGAACCGCAGCACCCGCGCCGCCTGCTTCGGCGCCAGACCCAGCTCCGCGCGGAACCGCTCCCCCAGGTGACGGCGGCTCCAGCCGACGTCGCCCGCCAGGTCCGTGACGCGCACCCGGCCGTCCGCGCCCCGCATCCGCCGCCAGGCCTCCCCCAGCTCCGGCGATGGCGCCACCGGCGAGACCGCCCGGGCGGCCAGCACGTCGTCGAGCAGGGCGAACCGCTCGCGCCAGGTCCGCAGCGAGTGCAGCTCGTCCGGCAACGAGCCGAGGCCGAAGTCGGCCAGGTCCACCACCTCGCCGCTCAGCTCCGCGGCCGTGACGCCGAACAGCGTCCGCACGCCCAGCGGGTCGAGCTCCAGCTGCAGCCCCTCCTGCCTGCGGTCCTGCCGGATCAGCACCGCGCGCGTGTGCAGCCCGCCGACCAGCGCCTGCAGGCTGCGCCCGGCCATCCGGACCGGCCCGGCCAGGCTGATGACCAGCGTCACGTACCGGGACGGCAGCCCTCGGTGGACCGGCAGCGTCACCTCGTCCTGCGCGTACCCGACGTAGCGCGTGACCAGGGGCCGCACCACCGGGTGCGGCTGGTGGACAGCCCAGGTCACGCTCACGAATACCAGCGTAAACGTCACCACCGACAGTTCCGGTTCTGATAACACGGAGGTGCGTCCCCACCGCGGAAGGAACCACCGATGACGATCCAGGAGCAGGCGCAGCAGCTGGAGCTGCTCGCCGACCAGGTGCCCACCGGCATCGCGCTCGCCACCAAGAGCGACCTCGAAGACCTGCAGGCGCAGGTGCTCGGCCTGCTCGGGGAGACCTCGACCGCGACCGCGATCCAGGGTTCGATCCAGCTGGCGTCGCAGCAGATCGACGAGGTCGCCGCCGCGCTGGAGAACGTCCGCCTGCAGATCCGCGACGCCGCCCAGCACCACCTGCAGGGTTGACCCGGCAAAGCCTCCTCCCCGACCATCACGGCCGGTGAGGAGGCTTTCCCGAACTTCCGGAACTCAGCCGGCGGTGACCACCGGCTCGCCCTCGCCGAGGGACTCCCCCGCCTCTTCGGCGATGCGCATGGCCTCTTCGATGAGCGTCTCGACGATCGCGTGCTCGGGCACGGTCTTGATGACCTCGCCCTTGACGAAGATCTGACCCTTGCCGTTGCCCGACGCGACACCGAGGTCGGCCTCGCGGGCCTCGCCCGGGCCGTTCACTACGCAGCCCATGACCGCCACGCGCAGCGGGATCTCCATGCCCTCGAGCCCGGCGGTGACCTGCTCGGCGAGCGTGTAGACGTCCACCTGCGCGCGCCCGCACGACGGGCACGACACGATCTCCAGCTTGCGCTGCTTGAGGTTCAGCGACTGCAGGATCTGGATGCCGACCTTGACCTCTTCGACCGGCGGCGCCGACAGCGAGACGCGGATCGTGTCGCCGATGCCCTGGCGCAGCAGCGCGCCGAACGCGACGGCCGACTTGATCGTGCCCTGGAACGCCGGGCCCGCCTCGGTGACGCCGAGGTGCAGCGGGTAGGTGCACTGCTCGGCGAGCAGCTCGTACGCGCGCACCATGACCACCGGGTCGTTGTGCTTCACGGAGATCTTGATGTCGTGGAAGTCGTGCTCGGCGAACAGCGACGCCTCCCACAGCGCCGACTCGGCCAGCGCTTCCGGCGTCGCCTTGCCGTACTTGTCCATGATCCGCTTGTCCAGCGAACCGGCGTTGACGCCGATCCGGATCGGCGTGCCGTGGTCCTTCGCGGCCTGCGCGATCTCCTTGACCTGGTCGTCGAACTTCCGGATGTTGCCCGGGTTCACGCGCACCGCGGCGCAGCCGGCCTCGATGGCGGCGAAGACGTACTTCGGCTGGAAGTGGATGTCGGCGATCACCGGGATCTGCGACTTCTTCGCGATCGCGGGCAGCGCCTCGGCGTCGTCGGCCGACGGGCACGCGACGCGGACGATGTCGCAGCCCGCGGCGGTCAGCTCGGCGATCTGCTGCAGGGTGGCGTTGACGTCGGAGGTGAGCGTCGTCGTCATCGACTGCACGGAAATCGGGTGGTCGCTGCCGACGCCGACCGAGCCCACCTGGAGCTGGCGGGTCTTGCGGCGCTCGGAGAGGACGGGCGGGGGCAGGGCGGGCATACCGAGTGCGACGGTCACGGTTTCCAGCGTACCTACCCCGACCGGGCCACCTTCACCAAGTCAACCGTCACGGTGAGCAGCGTTACGCCCCGTACGACCCGTCACGGAGGAGCCGGAACCCCTCCGTGGCGGGGCGCTACTGCAGACGAATCGGGTTGACGATGTCGGCTGTCACCGTGAGTAGAGTCACCGCGCCGCCGATCAGCACCAGCACCATCGTGATCCCGGACAACCGGGTGTAGTCGACCGGTCCGCCGGCCGCCTTGCCCCGCCGGGCGCGGATCCAGTCGCGGACGCGCTCGTACCAGACCACCGCGATGTGCCCGCCGTCGAGCGGCAGCAGCGGCAGCAGGTTGAACACGCCGATGAAGAAGTTCAGGCTGGCCAGCAGGAAGAAGAACAGCACCCAGATGCCCCGCTCGACGGCCTCGCCGCCGATCCGGCTCGCGCCGACGACGCTGACCGGGGTGTTCGGGTCGCGCTCGCCGCCGAAGATCGCGGTGACCACGGCCGGGATGCGCTCGGGGAACTCGACGAGCCGCTGGGCCGTCTCGGAGAACATCGTGCCGGTAAAGCTGAACGTCGCGCCGACCGCGGCGATCGGGCCGTACTGCGTGGTCGCGGCCGGGAGCTGCGGCGAAGCGCCGATCATCCCGACCTCCTTGACGCCGGCGGCGCTCCAGCGCTGCACCTTCGGCACGTCGACGATGAGCGACAGGCGCTGGTCGCCGCGCTGGACGTCGAACTCCGTCGGGCCGCTGGTGGCCTGCACGGTGGCGAGCATCTCGTCCCACGTGGCGATCGGCTTGCCGCCGATCGAAAGGATCTTGTCCCCGGCCCGCAGCCCCGCCGCCTCCGCGGGACGCGCGGCACCCTGCGGGCAGTTGGCGTCCTGCGCCTGCTCCTTCGTCGTGGCCGAGCGGGCGCACGAGGTCGAGGCCAGCACGGGCTCGGTCGTGGTGGGGCCGGCCAGGTTCGGCAGCCCCATCGTCACGGCCATCAGGTAGAGCACGACGAACCCGAGGATGAAGTGCGTGACCGACCCGGCGGACATCACGACGGTGCGCTTCCAGGTCTTGAACCGCCACATCGCGCGCGGCGCCTCGTCCGGCGTCACCTCGTCGAGCGCCGTCATGCCCGCGATGTCGCAGAACCCGCCGAGCGGGATCCACTTCAGGCCGTATTCGGTCTCCCCGCGGCGCCAGGAGAACACGGTGGGACCGAAGCCGACGAAGTACCGGCGGACCTTCATGCCGAAGGCCTTCGCGGTGACCATGTGGCCCGCCTCGTGCAGTGCGACTGAGACACAGATCCCCAGCGCGAAGAGCACCACACCGATGATGTAGGACACCCGCTACTTCCCCTCGATGATCGAACCGGCCCGCGCGCGAGCCCAGCGCTCGGCGGCGAGAACGTCCTCGACGTCGCGAGGTTCGCGACGCCACTCGTCGGCAGCTCCCACCACCTCGGAAACAGTGTCCACTATCGACGTGAAGCGGGTGTTCTGCGCGAGGAAAGCGGCCACCAGCTCCTCGTTCGCCGCGTTGTAGACGGCGGGCAGGCAGCCGCCCACCGTGCCGCAGTGGCGGGCCAGCTCGACGGCGGGGAAGGCGTCGTCGTCCAGCGGCTCGAAAGTCCAGGTCGCGGCCTTGTCCCAGGTGCAGGCGGGTGCGGCGGCGGGCACCCGGTCGGGCCAGTGCAGGGCGAGCGCGATCGGCAGCCGCATGTCCGGCGGGCTGGCCTGGGCGATCGTCGAGCCGTCGGTGAAGGTCACCATCGAGTGCACGATCGACTGCGGGTGCACGGTGACGTCGATCCGCTCCGGCTCGATGTCGAACAGCAGCGCCGCCTCGATCAGCTCCAGGCCCTTGTTGACCAGGGTGGCGGAGTTGATGGTGATCAGCGGGCCCATCGACCAGGTCGGGTGCGCCATCGCCTGCTCGACGGTCACGTCGGCCAGCTCGGCGCGCTTGCGGCCGCGGAAGGGGCCACCGGAGGCGGTGAGGACGAGCCGGGCGACTTCGGTCTGCTTCCCGGCGCGCAGGGCCTGCGCGATGGCGGAGTGCTCGGAGTCGACGGGCACGAGCTGCCCGGGCTTCGCGGCGGCGAGGACGAGCGGCCCCCCGGCGATGAGCGACTCCTTGTTCGCGAGCGCGAGGGTGGCGCCGGTGGCGAGGGCTTTGAGCGTCGGCTCCAGGCCGCGGGAGCCGGGCAGGGCGTTGAGGACGGTGTCGACCTTCACCGCGTCGATCAGCTCGGTGACGGCGTCGGAGCCCGCGAAGAGCCGCGGGAGCTTGAAGTCTCCTTGGTCGTAGCCGCGCTTCTGCGCTTCGGCGTACAGCGCGAGCTGCACGTCTTCGGCGGCCGTGGCCTTGGTGACGGCGACGGCCTCGACGCCGTGGGCGAGCGCCTGCGCGGCGAGCGCGGCCGGGTCGGCGCCGCCGGCCGCGATGCCGGCCACGCGGAAGAGGTGCGGGTTGCGGGCCGCGACGTCGAGGGCCTGCACACCGATGGACCCGGTGGAGCCGAGCACGAGAACGCTTCGCGAGGTAGTCATCGCGGGTCATTGTCGCGCGGGCCGTGTCCGCGGCGCACCCGGAGGTTCGGTGGCGCGGACCTGGGCGGGTGCGGGGCGCGGCCGCCGGGGAATCCGGCGCTCGCCTCGCACCGGGTCGCACACCCGCGGAACCGGCCCGCGCCACGCGGACCCGCGAGGCAGGACGTCCCGCGGCGGGGGCCGTGCGCTCGGAGGTTCCGCGGCGCCGATCGCCCCTCTCGCGGCGGCGCGACGCATCCGGAGTCGCTGCGACAGCGGCGGCGCCGGGTGTCCGGCACCACGCGGGCCGTGTCCGCGGCGCACCCGGAGGTGTGGGATCATCGGGACGTACGTGGTTCACGGGTCTTGAGGAGTTCATCGTGGCAGGCAAGGCGGTCGAGAAGCGGCCCGAGGTCGACCCCCGCGACGAGCCGTCCGCGGCCTGGGGCTGGCACGGTTCGTTCCCGAAGGCCACCCGCATCGCCGGCTGGGTCAGCGCGATCATCCTGCTGGTGATGATCAAGGGCAACCACGAGAACAACACCGAGAACGTCTGGCTCGTCGGCCTCTCGCTGTTCCTGATCCTGCTGCTCGTGCTGGACATCCGCAAGCAGCGCACGGCCTGGCGCAAGTAGTTCGTTACCGGCTAACCTCCCCGGCATGAAGCTGCGCTGGGGTCTGGCTCTCGTCGGTGTTCTGGGTGCGTTGCTGGTGGCGCCGGCTTCGGCGTCCGCGTCGTCCGTGGTGACCCGGTGCGAGTTCACGCCGACCCCCGACAATCCGGCCGCGCGTCCCGTGGTCCGTCCGCTGCCGTTCGCTTTGACGCGAGGGACCGTGGACGTGACGTTCCGATTCAACTACGGCCCGGTGACGGTGCGGCTGAACCGCGCCGGGGCGGCCCCGTGCGCGGTGCACAACATGGTTTCGCTGATCGCTCAGCGGTTCTACGACCGGTCGCAGTGCTGGCGGCTGTCGAACTCTTCCCGGTTGGGCGTCCTGCAGTGCGGGGACATCTACGAGGTCGAGAAGGGCGGGCCGGGGTACAAGTTCCCGGACGAGGTTTCCGGGGCGGAGACGTACCCGCGCGGGACCGTCGCGATGGGGAACCAGGGGCCGGGGACCAACGGGTCCGAGTTCTTCATCGTGCATTCGTTCGCGAACATCCCGGCGAACTATTCGGTGCTGGGGACCGTGGTCCGCGGCATGTCGGCGATCGACCACATGGTGGCGGACGGGATCATCCCGACCGACCCGAACGGGCCGCTGGACGGCGCTCCGGCGCACCCGGTGAAAATCCTGCGGGCCACGCTCGGCCGGTAGGTAGGTCGGCCTCTACCGGCCGGCACCGAGCAGCGTCGCGATCGCGAACATGCTCACGGTCGAGCACGCTACCGGCCACAACGTCCGAATCGTCACCCCAACGAGTGAATGCCCTCCGTGCTCGATTACATTGAGCCAGCTGTGAGCAGCCTGTGAGGGGGACTCGTGATCACGCACGACCAATACCTGGCCACCCGAAGATTCGGTGCTCTCGACGGGGTCCGGGCCATCGCCGCCGTGCTCGTCGTCGTCTTCCACTACGGGGGACCCAACTGGGTGCGGGCCAACGGCTGGATCGGCGTCCACCTGTTCTTCGTGCTCTCCGGGTTCCTCATCACCACCCTCGCCCTGCGCGAAGAGGCCCGCAACGGCCGCGTTTCCCTCGCCGAGTTCTACATCCGGCGGGCGTTCCGCATTCTGCCCGTCTACTACGTCGTCATCGGCGTGGTCGTCGTCTTCGCCTACTTCCGGGGCATGGGCCTGCGGCACAGCGGGATCATCGAGGCGCTGCCCTGGAACGTCGCCTTCGTCGGCGAGTACCACCAGATGACCCTGTTCGGCCAGGCCTGGACGCTCGGTGTCGAGCAGAAGTTCTACCTCGTCTGGCCGCTGCTCGCGTTCGGCATCGGCGCGCTCGGCTTCGTGAAGCGGCTGAGCCTTTCCGTCGGGCTCGTCGTCCTCATGCTCGCCCTGATCCCCTTCATGCCCTACGCCGGCGCGTACTCGCCGATCCTCATCGGCTGCACGCTGGCGATCGTGCTGCACCACCGCAAGGGCTTCGCCGCGCTACGGGTGTTCACGCACCCCGCCGTCGGGCTGGTGGTCGCCGCCGCGCTGGTCGCGGTCCAGACCATGTTCGGCGAGATCGCCGAGTTGCTCAGCGACGAAGGCGGCTCGATCACCGGCACCATCTACATCCTGCTGGCGGCGCTGCTGGTGCCGTCGCTGGTCGCCGGCGGCGGGCCGCTGGCCTGGTTCCTGTCGCTGAAGCCGATGCGGTTCATCGGGGAACGCTCGTACTCGCTCTACCTCATGCAGGGCGTCGTCGCGGTGGCGATCGCGGGCGCGATCCCGCAGTTCGCCCCGCACCGGACCCTCACCGCGGTCGCCGTGACGATCGTCGGGCTGCTGGCCGCCGACCTGCTCTACCGCTGGGTCGAGCTCCCGATGATCGACGTCGGCCGCCGGATCATCGCGCGGCGCCGGGCCAAGAAGGCGGAGCCGGTGGCCGAGGTCGCCGAACCCGCGCTCGTCTCGGCCTGACCCGCACCGCCGTTCCGAGCCGAACGGAAAAGCCGGGTGCCGCGCAGTTGCAGCACCCGGCTTCCGAAACCACCGTCAGCGTTCGCTGGCGGGCGACACCAGCTCGCTCGGCCCGCCGCTCGACTCCCCGGCGACCGCGGCCAGCTCCTCGCCCACTGACTCCCCGCCCGAAGGGCGCGCATTCTTCGTCAGCAGCGATGCCACCGCGCCGATCAGGCACACCGCGATCGCGAAGCCGAACGCAACCGCCAAGCCCGACTGGAACGGCCCCGAGATCAAGTTCGGGAAGAAGCTGCGGCCCGTCAGGAACGACGCCTGGTCCGGCGGCAGCGACGACAGCTGGCCGCCCAGGAGCTGCTGGATCGGGTTGTAGCCCAGGAACGCCGCGAACAGCACCGCCACCGCCGGCAGGTTCGCCACCTGGGACGCCGCCGCCTCGGGGACGCCGTGGGCCAGCAACCCGTCGTGCATCGTCGACGGGAGGCTGCTCGACAGGCCCGAGATGATCAGGCTGAAGAAGAAGCCGATCGACAGGACCATCGCCGCGTTCTGGAAGGTCGTCATCATGCCCGCGCCGGAGCCGCGCGCGTCCGCCGGGAGGCTGTTCATCACCTCGGCGCGGTTGGGCGAGGAGAACATGCCCATGCCGATGCCGTTGATCAGCAGGATCGCCGCGAACGCCCAGTAGTCGAAGTTGACCGGCAGGATGATCAGCAGCAGGAACGTGATCGCCGTGATGAGCAGCCCGGTGGACGCGAGCAGGCGGCTGCCGATGCGGTCGGCGAGGATGCCCGACGTCGGCGCGGCCAGGAGGAAGCCGACGGTCATCGGGAGCATGTAGATGCCCGCCCACAGCGGCGTCTGCTCGAACGTGTAGCCGTGCTGGGGCAGCCAGATGCCCTGCAGCCAGATGATCAGGATGAACTGCAGCCCGCCGCGGCCGAGCGACGCGGTCAGGTTGGCGATGTTGCCCCAGGTGAACGACCGGATCCGGAACAGCGACAGCCGGAACAGCGGGTTGTCGACCTTCATCTCGATGACCACGAACCCGATCAGGACCGCGACGCCGCCGATCAGGCAGCTCAGCACCATCGGGCTGGTCCAGCCGGTCTGCGACGTGCCGTAGGGCTGGATGCCGTAGGTGATGCCGACCAGCACCGCGATCAGGCCGACGGCGAAGGTGATGTTGCCCCACCAGTCCATCCGCGCGTGCTTGCGGATGCCGGTGTCGTGCAGCTTGAGGTACGCCCAGACCGTGCCGATCACGCCGAAGGGCACCGACACCAGGAAGATCAGGTTCCAGTCGACCGGGGCGAGCACGCCGCCGACGACCAGGCCGAGGAACGAGCCCGCGATGGCCGCGACGCCGTTCATGCCGAGCGCGAGCCCGCGCTGGTTGGCCGGGAAGGCGTCGGTGAGGATCGCCGAGGAGTTCGCCATCAGGAAGGCGCCGCCGACGCCCTGCACGATCCGCCAGCCGATCAGCCACAGCGCGGCCGCGTCCCCGCCGAACCAGGTGACGGCCAGCATGATGGAAGAAACGGTGAAGACGGCGAAGCCGAGGTTGTACATCCTCGCGCGGCCGTACATGTCACCGAGCCTGCCGAAGCTCACCACGAGCACCGCGGTGACGACCAGGAAGCCCATGATCATCCACAGCAGGTAGCTGGTGTTGGCGGGCTCGAGGGGGTTGATGCCGATGCCCTTGAAGATGTCGGGCAGCGCGATCAGCACGATCGAGGAGTTGATCGTGGCGATCAGCATGCCCAGCGTCGTGTTGGACAGCGCGATCCACTTGTACCGCGGCCCCAGTTCCGCGATCGAATACGTCCGGCGTTCCGCCACTGTGCAACCCTTCTGCTCGCAAAGTCCCTTAGCTAGGCTAAGCAAGTTGCTTGCGTATGGCAACCAAGTTCCGAAATCGCCTGGGAGAGCATGATCACACTCCGTTGACTGTCCTTTGTGGATCCTTTAATCGCGGGCCGGATTCGTCCGAGAGTGGGGGACGGTGGCCCGGCTTCGGCCTGGGGACAGCTCGAGCGGCCTGTGGACAACTCTCCCTCGCCGGACCGGAACTGTCGGTGGCCGCCGGTAACGTTGAAACCGGGGGTCCCCCTCACGGGAGGAGGCACGCGGGTGGCGCGAAAAGTGCGTCAGCGCAGGAGTTTCCCCAGCACCGCGACCCCCTCGGCGATCTCCGTCGACGTCCTCGCCGCGTAGCCCAGCACCAGCCCCGGACGGCCCGGCAACTGCCGGTGCCACGACAGCGGCTGGACCTTCACCCCCTCCGCCAGCGCGGCCGCCGCCAGCGCGACGTCGTCCAGGTCCGTGCCGAACGTGATCGTCAGGTGCAGGCCCGCCGCCGCGCCGTGGACCACCGCACCCGGCACTTCCGAAGAAAGCGCGCGGATCATCGCGTCGCGGCGACGCCGGTGCCGGGCCCGGACCACCCGCAGCTGCCGCTCCAGCTCGCCCGTCTCCATCAAGCGGGCCAGGACCAGCTGGGCCAGCACCGGGTTGCCCAGGTCCGCGAACCGCTTCGCCGCCACCAGGTCGTCGTGGAACCGCGGCGGCGCCAGCAGCCAGCCCACCCGCAACGCCGGCGCCAGCAGCTTCGAAACGCTTCCCGTGTAACAGACCTCCGGCAGCATCGACCGGACGGCGGGCACCGGCGCGCGGTCGTAGCGGTGCTCCGCGTCGTAGTCGTCCTCCACCACGATGCCGCCCTCGGCCGCCCAGCGCATCAGGTCGCGGCGGCGGTCGCCGCCCAGCACCACGCCCATCGGGAACTGGTGGGCCGGGGTCACCAGCACCGCCGGCGCACTCAGGGAGCCGACGCGCAAGCCGTCGTCGTCCACCGGGACCGGCGGGGTCGCCAGGCCGCAGTGGTGCAGGTGCTGCCGCGCGCCCAGCGAACTCGGGTCCTCCACCGCGATCTCGGTGACGCCGTGCTGCCGCAGCACCTCCCCCACCAGCGTCAGCGCCTGCGCGACGCCGGCCACCACGATGATCTCGCCGGGGTCGACGCGGATGCCGCGGCTGCGCGCCAGCCAGTGCGACACCGCGAGCCGCATCGCCGGGGCGCCGCGGGGGTCGCCGTAGCCGAAGTGCGACGGCTCCAGCTCCTCCAGCACCGCGCGCTCGGCGCGCAGCCACGCCGCGCGCGGGAACGCCGTCAGGTCCGGGACGCCCGGGGTGAGGTCGATGCGGGCCGGGGCCGCGCGGACCGTGTCGAACACCTCGACGCCCGGCATCGGCGTGATCACCTTCGACGGCGGCCGGACGCGCGCGGGTTCAGGGGCGAGCACCGGCGCGGCCACCACCACCGTGCCCGCCCGGCCGCGGCCCGCCGCGTGCCCGTCGTCGATCAGGCGCTGGTAGGCCTCGGTGACGACACCGCGGGACACCCGCAGCTCGGCGGCCAGGACGCGGGACGCGGGCAGCCGGCCGCCGATCGGGAGCCGGCCGTCGGCCACGGCGGCGCGCAGCTGCCCGGCGAGCCAGTCCGACAGCCCGCCCGCCGGCGCGTCACGGACGTCGAGCTGGAGGAAGTCCGAGCCTATGGACCCCTCCATGGGCGGTGTTTTGGCTCTGTCCATCGAGCCATTGTCGCAGCACGCTGGGCGTATGGACACCAGCTACGTGCACGGATACACCGCCCCCGAGGCCCGCCGCCTCGGCGACCAGGCCGACACCCTGGCCGCGCTGCTGCACGACGGGACGGCCTACCCCGCCGGGAGCCGCGTGCTGGAGGTCGGCTGCGGCGTCGGCGCCCAGACCGTCCACCTCGTGGCGCGCAGCCCGGACGCGCACCTGACCGCGGTCGACGTCTCCGCGGGCTCCCTCGACCAAGCGAGGAGGAGGGTCCCCGAGGTCGAGTTCCGCCAGGCCGACCTCTTCGCGCTCGACGGCGAGTGGGACCACCTCTTCGTCTGCTTCGTGCTCGAACACCTGCCGGAGCCGGAGAAAGCGTTGGCGCACCTGAAAACCCTGCTGCGGCCGGGCGGGACGATCACCGTCATCGAGGGCGACCACGGCTCGGCCTTCTTCCACCCGCGCAGCGAACACGCCCAGGCCGCGATCGACTGCCTCGTGCGCCTGCAGGCCGACGCCGGCGGCGACGGGCTCCTCGGCCGGCGCCTCTACCCGTTGCTGGCCGACGCCGGTTTCGACGACGTCCGAGTGGAGCCGCGGACGGTCTACGCGGACGCGTCCCGGCCGGACCTCGTCACCGGTTTCACCCGCGACACGTTCACCGCGATGGTCGAGGGCGTCGGCGAAACCGCCGTGGCGAAGGGGCTCATGACGGAGGCGGACTGGGCCCGCGGCATCACCGCTCTTTACCGCACCACCAGGGAATACGGGACCTTCCATTACACGTTCTTCAAGGTAACAGCAACTCGCACTCCGGGAGGAGCGTCATGATCATCGCCGTTCTCGCCGCCGTTGTCCTGCTCGCCTGGGCGCTCGACCACGCCTACCGCCGCCGTCCGTACCCGCGCAACCGCTTGGCGGGCAGCACGAACGTCTACGACCGGGACGCCCAGCGCCTCGAAGGCGACCTCGTCGCCGACGAGCGGCACTACCCCAGGTCCGCCAGCCGGTCCCGGACCCGCTTCGCGCCGGGCACGCACTCCCCGGCGTAACAGGCCAGCGCGCGTTCCCAGTGCTCGCGCGCGGCCGTCACGTCACCCAGTCCACAGTGGACTTCGCCGAGCCCGTAGTAGGCCTTGCCCTGCTCGGGACGGCAGCCCGTTTCCTTCGCCACGGCAAGGGCTTCACGGTGGTGGCCGAGAGCGTCCGAAGACGCGCCCGTCGCCGCCGCCAACGCGCCGAGGCTGTTGAGCACCCGGGACTCCACGCCCCGGTCGCCGCATTCGCGGGCCAGGCCCAGTGCCTCTTCGAGGTGCTGGGCCGCTTCCGTGTGCCGGCCTTGCGCCAGCCGGACGTCGCCCAGGTGCTTCAACGCGACACTGCGGTTGGTCGGGCTGCCCGTCTCCTGCGCGATTTCCAGCGCCCGCTCGAGGTGCGCCGCGGCTTCCGGGTACCGCCCGCGTGCGTGCTCGATGTCGCCGAGGATGCCGAGCGCGTACCCCTCGCTCACCCACACGCCCATCGCGCGGAAGTGCTCCAGTCCTTCCTCCAGCGAGCGGACGGCTTCGTCGTGACGGCCCAGCGCCGACAGCGCGTCGCCCAGGTTGACCAGCGCGTAGCCCTCGGAAGTGCGGTCGGCCGTGTCGCGGGCCAGTGCGCGGGCTTCCTCGAGGTAGCCGATCGCTTCGCCGTAGCGGCCGATGCCGCGGCAGGAGCAGCCGAGCACCACCAGCACCAGGCCCTCGCTGGTGCGGTCGCCGGCCTTGCGGGCCAGGGCCAGGGCTTCGGTCGAGTACGTGATCGCCTCGGCGAACCGGCCCAGCGCCCGGCAGACCAGGCCGAGGGTGTTGACCGAGTGGATCTCGGTACGCCGGTCGCCGGTCTCGCGGGCGAGGGCGAGCGCCTCCTCCAGGTACCGGCGCGCCTCCCGCGACCGGCCGACGCGCCAGTGGCCGACCGCGATCAGGATGAGCGGCTCGGCCTCGGCCACCCGGTCGCCGGCGTCGTGGGCCAGCGCCGACGCGTGCGAGTGCAGCACCAGTGATTCCTCGTGGTAGCCGCCGACATCCAGGTAGTGCCACAGGATCCCGGACAGCAGCCGCAGGTGGTCGGACCACCCGTGCCGCGTCGCGTGCGCCGCGACGGCGAGGAGGTTGCGGCGCTCGGCCTCCAGCCACGCCGGCGCGTCGATCACCTTGACGTCCGGGTCCGGGACGTCCGGGCGCAGGTGCCGTTCCTGCGGCAGAACGGCGTCCATGGCCTGCGCGGCCGACCGGACGTAGAAGTCGAACAGCCGCTCCTGCGCGTCGTGGCTCTCGGTCTCGTCCCGCGCCGCGAGTTCGGCGGCGTAGACGCGCAGCAGGTCGTGCTGCTGGAAGCGGTCGTCGCCGGTCTCCTGCGCGAGGTGGGCGCGGACCAGCGTGGCCGTCAGCCGTTCCGCCTCCGGCAGGGCGACGCCGGCGAGCGCGGCGATCGCGGCGGGGGTCAGGTCGCGGCCCGGGTGCAGGCCACAGAGGCGGAACACGCGCGCTGCGTCGGCCGCCAAGTGCCGGTAGGACCACGAGAAGACGGCCCGGACCGCGGTCAGCGGGTCGCCGCCGCCGTCGAGCAGGTCGAGCCGGCGCCGTTCGTCGGCCAGCTCGTCCGCGAGGGCGGCGAGCCGCTCCCCCGGCCGGCTCAGCGCCAGCTCCGCGACCAGCCGCAGCGCCAGCGGCAGCCGGGCCGAGTACCCGATCAGCGCCTCGGTGGCGTCCGGCTCGGCGTCGACGCGCGCGCCGAGCAGCGTCCGCAGCAGGTCGAGGGCCTCGGCGTCGGTCAGCAGGTCGACGAGCACGCGGCGGGCGCCGTGCCGCGCGACCAGCCCGGGCAGGGCGTCGCGGCTGGTCACGAGCACCAGGCACGACGCCGAGCCGGGCAGCAGCGGGCGGACCTGCCCGACCGAGCCGGCGTTGTCCAGCAGCAGCACCATCCGGCGGCCGGTGAGCGCGGTGCGGAACTTCGCGGCGCGCTCCTCCGGCTCGGCGGGGATGTCCGCGCCGTCGACGCCGAGGGCGCGCAGGAACCCGGACAGCGCGTCGCCCGGCTCGACCGGCCGGACCGTGCCGTAGCCGTGCAGGTCGAGGTAGAGCTGGCCGTCCGGGAACTCAGCGAGGGACCGCTGGGCCCAGTGGACGGCGAGAGCGGTCTTGCCGACGCCGCCGGTGCCGGACAGGACAGCGATGCGCGCACCGGTGCCGCCGCCGTCCCGGAGGGCGTCGAGCTCGGCCAGCTGGGTGGTGCGGCCGCGGAAGCCGGCGACGTCCGCGGGCAGCTGGGCGGGGACGCGGGCCGGCGGTTCCGGGGCGGCGAAGTCCTGGCGCAGCACCTGCCGCTGGGCCGCGCGCAGCTCGGGGCCGGGTTCGATGCCCAGCTCGCCGTCCAGCCGCTGCCGGACCTCTTCGAACACCGCCAGCGCGGCGGCCTGCCGCCCGGACGCGGCGAGCACCAGCATGAGCCGGGCGTGCGCGGACTCGTTCAGCGGCTCCTCGGCGGTGAGCACGCGCAGCTGGACCGCCGCGTCCTCGGGGTCGGCCGCCTCGGCGTAGGCCATCACCGTCTTCGCGCGCTTCATCGCCAGGGCCAGCCGGGCGGGGTGCTGCCCGAGCCGTCCGACGTCGGCGAGGGCCGGACCGCGCCAGAGCTCCAGGGCTTCGCGGTGGGCGCCCTCTTCCAGGAACTTCTCGAACCGCAGCAGGTCCAGCGCGTCCGCGTCGGCGGTCAGCCGGTACCCGCCCTTGTCGGTGGTGATGAGGTCGGCGGGCCGCAGCGCGCGCCGCAACCGGGCGACGTAGGTGTGGAGCAGCTCCAGGCAGGACGGCGGCGGCTCGTCCCAGATGACGTCGACGAGGTCCTCGCGCCGGACGGTGCGGTTCGGCTGCAGCGCCAGCATCGCGAGCAGCAGGCGCTGCTTCTCGGCGCCGATCTCGACCGGGGAGTCCCCGCACCGCACGGTGAGCGGGCCCAGGACGCCGATCCGCACCGGCTCCGGAGGCGCTTCGGCAAGCGCTTCCCGCAGCCGGCGCTCGGTCTCCGGCCGGGGCCGGCGGACGGTGCCGAGCTCGGCGTTGCGCACCGCGCGCTGGCTCACTCCGGCGCGCTCGGCCAGCTGGGCCTGGGTGAGGCCGGCGAGCACGCGCCGGTGCCGCAGCCACCCGGCGAACGGCAGGCCTTCTTCCACAGGCGTCCTCTCCCCGCGTGCCCCGCAGCGGAACGTACCCCTCCAGGATTCCGATCGTGCCGCTCCACCTGTACCACCGAACGGAGAAAGGTAACCGTTTCCGCAGGTACCGACCGTGACGACGCCGTGGACCGCGGGTACAGGCGCACGTCCACCACGGTTTCCTAGGCTTTCTCGGGTCCGGTGGTGGCGAGGGGTTCGGAGCAGCCGTCGCATGGGGTACGACGGCTGCACCCGAGCCTTCAGACGCCGAAGCGTTCCAGGAGAGCGCGTACGGCGGCTGGATCCTCGACGTGGGCGTTGTGCCCGAGGCCGGCGAGCGTGACCGCGTCCGGGTCCAGCGCGCGTAGCCGGCCGGGACGGCTCATCGGGTCGTTCTCGCCCGCCGCCAGCACGACCGGGCACCGCGCCGCGGCGAGCAGCGCCGGCATGTCCGGCGCGCCGACGCCGAACGCGGCCGGGTCCATCGCGAGACGCCAACCTCCCTCGGTCTCGCGAAGCCCGGCCGGGTCCGCGGGCGCGATGCCCAGCAGCCCGGAGACCTTCAGGTAGGCCTGCTCGGCGTCCACGCGCGTCTCGAACAGCCGGGCCGGGCGCGCCGCGAGCGTCGCCACGCGGCCCAGGTCGTCCTGGGTCCACTCGACCTTCACCCCGAGGGCCAGCACGCCCAGCACCTCGACGTCGTACTTGC